>CAZECW010000113.1:0-63947 GCA_964510585.1 uncultured archaeon
TGCGTCTTGTTTAGCCTCTTAAGCCCAAGCCAAACCCTTCAGCTACCAACAACTATTTATATACCATACTTTCAAATAAACTTTCTGGCGATTCATCCCCACGACTAAAGTCGGGGGCTTTCTCGCCAAGGTTTTGTAATAAGCTCTACAACACTACTTCTTGACCCCCTGGGAATTCTACTATTAACTTTTATACTCGGTATTCAAGGTTTAACCATTGGTGGAATCCAACTACAGAAGATTGGTAAAACAATCTAGAGAGAAAAGCAGATTTCTGCATTTCTGGCAACAAGTGTCTTCCATAAGGCTTATCTGAAAAATCTAACAAAATGGTGAACTTTATGGTCGAAGGAGATTTGCATCTTAAGTTTTCTTCTGATTCAATTCAGCCAGCAAGTGACTTATGGAACACCAAGAAGAATGAAAAAAGTACACCACCTGACATTCTGTCTTTTACCAAACTTACTTGCCTTATTCTTTAAATGTTGACAAGGGTAGTCAAATGCATAACATGTTCTACAATTTCCTTGTCGTTTGGGGTAACACCTTCCCCTCTTTTATAATGTATTTATCGTCGTGTTTAGGGTGCACATGCCCTTTATCATTAATGTTGGACTAAGTGCTCTGTTCACAGGTCACTCGATTTTTAGAGGTATTGTTTTTTTAGGTTTTGGATTTCTTCTGTTACGTTTTTTACTATTTGGGGAATTTTTTCTGGTTGGGGGATTTTGTCATAGTATTTTATTTCTGTGCCTAGTATTGTTGAGATGACTGCTGCGATGCTTAGGGGTAGGGCTAGGAGGCTGTATCCTCCTTCCAGTATGAAGGTGGCTTTTCCTTTGCACACTTCTTTTGCTAACTGGAGGATTATTCGGGTTAGTTGGGCGTAATCTTCTGCCTGTAGATTCATGTTTCCAACAGGATCGCTGTAATGTGTGTCAAAGCCGAAAGAAACCAATAACATTTCTGGTTTGTAGTCTCGGATTATTTCGGGAAAGATTTGTTCGAAGGCCCAGAGGTAGGCGTTTCCCCACGTTCCCAGGGGCAGTGGCACATTAATATTGTATCCCTTTCCCTCTCCGCTACCTATTTCCTCCAGCCAGCCTCTTTCTATTGTTTCCATACCGTACTCGTGGAAGGATAAGCAGAAAACAGTGGGGTCGGAATAGAATATTTGGGACGTCCCATCACAAGCATGTGCATCAACATCCAATATTAGGACGCGTTTAACTCTTTTCTTTTCCTGAAGCCATTTGACCGCCACAGCGCAGTTATTAAAGTAGCACATTCCCTCCGAGTGCCCTATTCCAGCATGATGTCCCGGTGGACGGATGAGAGCGAAGGCTGTCTCCACCTCTCCCTCACAAACCTGCTGCACCGCCAGAATGGCTCCGCCAGCCGACAAGCAGGCAGCCTTAAAAGTATCCTTAACCACAAAACTGGAGGATCCAACTTCACCGTATCCCAGTACCGATAATTCGCTAACCACATCAAAGAGGTAGGGACTATGTATACGCACTATATCTTCTCTTGTTGCAGGTTTGCACTCAAAAATTTTCAGGTTTGGGTTCTTCAGTAGACCAGAGTTTTTTAGGTATTCACGGGTAAGCTTTATGCGGCTCGGATTCTCGAACGCTTCTATCCACGGCCTGGTAACCTCGGGAACATGCATCTCCTCAAAGGCCCTATGGGAAACCAATCCTAACTTCATAATTATTCCCCTGCCGCCGAAACAAAAGTATAAAAGAGGTTCAGAATTTATCAGCTTTCTCCACTAAAAAATTTTTTGAAATCATAAAAAAGAGAATTGAAAAGGTCTAATGCTACTGGTTTTTAGGTGGTAGCTTTTATTTTGTTTATGAGAGTGTTCAGCCACTCGTTTATCGCTATGTCTGCCGCCACTTCCCCAGTTTTTATTTTTTCTAGCACCCCGTCCAGAATTGAGGTTTGCCCCTTTATGATTTTGCCCCTTAGCAACCGTTCTCTGTCCCCGCCGTCCAAGTCTAACAGGTAAAAATCGTGGAGAGCAGAAATTCTTCCCCGAAGGTTTATTGCTGCCAGCCTCGCAAAATGCTCATCGCTTAGAACAACAACTACGGCGGTTTTTTCCGTCACCCTCATCAAGAAACTGTTCCTGTTATGTATGCTGTCCCCCTCATGCATTTCTGAAATGGGAAACTTGGTATAGTAGTCAAGGCACTCTTTGGGAACGTCTCCCTTCAAACCGATAACGGAGTTGTTAATGTCTAGTATTGCCACACCCTTAGAACTCCAGTTCCCCTTATTCCTCTCCACATCTTCCAACAGTTTTTCCACAAGCTGGCTTCGCAACATAAAAATTCTTCCACTCCGCGAATATACGATGCATAAGTTTCATAAGTGAAGGACAACATATTTTCCTAATGTTATCTTAAAAACCCCACAATTTTTACACAAAGTTTAATATATTTCAATCCTAATACGATTAACAAGGTGGGGCTCTGGCCTAGTCAGGATATACAGGCACCTGAAAGGGCGCAGAACCACAATTAACTGGCGCGTTAGCCTGCGGAGCCTGTGATCGCGGGAAATCCATCTATACGGTGGATTCGCGATTTCAAATCCCGTGAGCCCCGCCAAAGCCTCCCCCTTTTTAAATGCGTTGCAGAAGGGTCACTGGTTTTAACCAGAGGGTGGGTACCATATTTAATTCCATGAAAGTAGGGAAAGATTTTTCTGCTTACATTTTTGAGGGGACTTGTATTCCTAGTATGTTTAGGGCGTTTTCTAGTGTTTGTTTTGCTGCGTATACTAGGGCGAGTCGAGCTTTTTTTGTTTCTTCGTCTTGTGCTGTGAGGACTGGTTGGGATTCGTAGAATTTGCTGAATTTTAGAGCGAGTTGATAGGTGTATTCTGCTAGTAGGTGGGGTTTTAGTTGTTCGGTTGCTGTTTTTACTATTTGTGGGAACAGGAATATGTGTTGTATTATGGTTTTTTCTTTTTCGTCGCCTAGTTTTTCGGGTTTTATTTTTGGTGTGGGTTTTTTGTCAGCTTTTTCCAGTATGCTGCGGGCTCTGACTACTGCATATTGTATGTATGGTCCTGTTTCTCCGTCAAAGTTTGTTACCTTGTCGAAGTCGAATATTATGGTTTGCTCGGTGCTGAATTTTATCAGCCAGAATCTTACTGCCCCTACCGCTATTATTTCGGCCAGTTCCCTCTTTTCAAGTTCAGGAAGGTCGGGCAGGTTTTTGCTCACTTGTAGGTATGCTCGGATGAATGTTTGGTTAATTACCGCATCTGCGTGATATCCCACCCAGTTGCCTTCTCTTCCCGAAAATCTCTCGCCGGCTAGTTTTACGTGTTTGTAGGAGAGGTGAATGGAGTTTTCAGCTTCCTCCCTGTAACCTAGGAGTTTGATGCTGGATTTGAGGGCTTGCTGCAGGTATTCCTGCTCGTATCCTATTACGTTGATTACCTTTTTTGCCTTGGCAAATTCGTTGCTGTCTTTGCTTAGGGTGGGGGCGGTGGTCCACAGTATTTGTTTGTTAAACTGGGTGTTCCAGGGGCGGTACTTCATTTTTGTTTCTAGTTTTCCAAATTTCCATAACTGGTAGGCTATGTCATGGGCTATGTAGGTTGGCACTCCAGTAGAGCGTATTATTACTTTGTCTGGGTTTTTCTTGTCTTTGAATTCTTCCAGTCTGCTGAACTTTGCCACGAAGCAGCCTTTATATTCGCCCTCTGTTTCCCATACGAAGTTTTCGGATTTCTCGAGTTTTTTGAGGGTCTCTTCCCATATCTTTGACCTAGCAATGTCGCTCTCCCAAACCAATAGATTGTATGCTATGTTTGCTCTGGTTGTTGTTTCTAGGTTTGATTCAACGCACATTTCCGAGAGGTGTCTGCTGAAGTCAGCGATTTCATTGTTTCCAATTTCCATGCTGCGCATCACTTCGTCTACTTCTTTTTCCAGTTCTGGTTTTTCTTTCAGGAGTTGGGCGGCCTTTGCGTATATGAGTCCATACCAGAAGTCTAGTTTGGTGTCTTTCTCTCTTGGAACTTCCAGGTGTATGTTGTTAAGGAAAGCCCAGACCAATACGCCGACCTGCCTTCCCAAATCGTCAATGAAGTTCTGGACTTCAACATTCCACCCGCAGTTCCTGTATAGGTTTGCAACCACATCGCCCAAGACCGCGTTCCTTAAGTGGCCGATGTGTAGGGGTTTGGTGGGGTTAACAGCAGTATGTTCAACTAAGACCTTTTCCCCCTTCCCAAGCTGTAGTTTGCCGTAGTTTTCTCCCTCTGTAAAAACTTTGTTTATTATTATCTTTGTGAGTTCTAAATCGTCGAAGTAAAAGTTAACGTAGCCTGGGGGTGCAGCCTCTATTCTTCCAACGAGAGGTAGTTTTGTTACCTTCAGTTTTTCCGCCAGCTGCTGGGCGGTTTCTATGGGCTTACTTTTGAGGCTTTTTGAAATGCGGAAAGCAATTGTAGATGATAGGTTTCCCAGTTTGGGATCTGGAGGTTGACTTATGCTTGAGGCAATTTCTTTTTTGGAAATATCCTTTACTCCCAATGATACAAGGCTATCATACGTAGCATCGACGATTTTTTCTATCACTTCTGTGAGCATAAAATCTACCCACTTCAAACATCCAATAATCATGTTAATTAGTTTTCGAGACCGAAAACATTCAATCATGTTTTTATAAATTCTTCCGAGATGGAGAGGAAAGCGGGCCTGAAGGGAGTTTCAACATAGTCCAGAGGGAATACATTTTTGAACCCTTGGTATCCGGCTGACTCCATCTTTTAAAAGACGCCGGAGGCCGGCGTCTTATCCGCTAGACCACAGGCCCGCGTTTTTTTTGTTTTTTCAAGTATTGTATGACTTGATTTGTGATTTTTAGATATTTTGGTTACTTTTGGGTTAGTTTGGTTGAATCCACCATGCTTGTCTTTTTCCCTTGTCTTTGGTGCGCTTAAACTGGATAATTCTCTTTCCGAATTTTTCTTCTGTTCTTCTTGCTATGCCTTTAATTCTTGTGAGGATTTGTCTCCGCTTTAGGCTGGTTACTGATTCTAGTTCTTTTGTGGTGACGCCTCCAGACTCTATGAGGTGGTTGATTATTAGTTTGTCTGTTTCATCGTTGCAAATGTGGTTTAGGAGCTGTTTTAGGTCTTCTTTGTAGAATTCGTTGTGGATGTTTGGTTCTTTCCTTTTTGTTACTCTTTCCAGTTTTATGATTCTGGATTTGAGTTGTTCTATTTCTTCCTTCAAATCTGTCTCTTCACTATTGGGTGTTTGCCTCAGTTTTTCTATTATTGCCTCCTTAACAAATTTGGAGCGTTTACCTCTCTCAATTTTTCTATTTAATTCCTCCAATAATTCTTTGGGAATTTTCACAGTTAATACCACGGTTTTGCCTATATGGGTTCCCTCCATCAAAATTAAGCCGCACAAGTTGAGTCGATTAGGAGGTCTTTAACCATAGACTTGGACCCTTCTGCCCTGTTTTTATTTTACTATAGGTGTCTCTAACTGGTTATTTTTTTGTGGTATTATATTTTAAACCTTTTTTATTGGAATGTTATTTTGGCTCGGAGTGTTTACCCACATTTTTTGCTTGTTGGTTGCATTTTTAGTGAAAATCTTTGAAGGTTAGCCGTAAGGTTTTTGAACGTTATTTACAGTTTATCTGTTGGTTAAGAATAAACTTCGGTGTTTCGGTGACAGCCATGAGGGTTTACTCCACTCGTTTTGATAAGGCTAAGAGAATACTTGTAAGCGAAGAGGTGGATGCGCTACTATTATTGAATCCTAAAAACATTTACTACCTTACCGGTTTTTGTAGTCATTCGTGGGATACTCCAAGCGCAGTCATATTTTCGGGAGAAAATGATGTTACACTCACTGTTTCACGCATAGAATTGGATAAGGCGGCTGAGAGTTCGTGGATTAATGATGTTCGATGCTATTATCCCTTCCCCCTCAAGATAGATGATAAAAACGAGAGGGTGGACAGCATTATTGATTCGATAGGCGCAATTATTGATGAGAAGGGTCTTAGTGAGAAAGTAATTGGTATTGAACTTTCCCAGCTCCCGGTTCTCGCATTTGAGAGTCTAAAGAAAAAACTGCCTAAGGTGGGTTTTAAAGATGTCTCCAAAAATATTTGGGAAATGAGAATGTACAAGGACATTACTGAAGTAGAAAATATTCAAAAGGCCATAGAAATTGCCGAGAAGGGTTTAAGAACTGCGATAGAAATTATCAGCCCTGGAACAACAGAGATACAAGTTGCTGTAGAAGTGGAGAGTGCCCTACGCAGGGCGGGTTCACAGAGAGCCCACTCCGAGAGCGTGGTGGTATCGGGAGCTAAATCCGCTTATCCCTATGCAATCGCGGGAAACAAAAAGATTGAAGAAAATGAGTTAGTACTCATAAATGTATCAGCCTCCTATAATGAATACTGCGCAAACGTTACAAGAACCATATTCACGGGTAGCCCCCACAAAAAACACAAAGAAATATTCGAAGCCGTAAAACAAGCTCTTAATAACGCGTTGCAATACGCTAAACCGGATGTTCCCCTAGGTCAACTGGATGCGGTTGCCAGAAGAGCAATAAAGGAAAAGGGTTATGAACCATTCTTCATACATCCCATCGGGCACGGAATAGGTTTGGAGCAGCGTGAGCCCCCCATAGTCTCATTAAACAACTCGGAGAAAATAAAGGAAGGACTAATTCTAAACCTTGAACCAGCGATTTACATACCAGAGTTCGGTGGAGTAAGAATTGAAGACACCATACTAATAACGGAGGAGGGCAGTCAGGTCTTAAACAAGCTTCCAGTAGAGACAATGTAAATTTTTCTCTCAATTGAATGCGAATGTAAAACTTAAAAGCCCAAAAATTCTATCATTTCTTTATTTTTTAGGGGTTTAAAGGGGATGGGTAATGAACATTAAACCAGTTTGTATCCTTTGCCTTCTTACTCGCGGTTACAGGGAAATACAATACTCTACAAATGACCCCGATGTTCAGTTAAAGGCAATGAGGGAAGTATTACAGGTAATTAACAGAATAATAAATGAGCAGAATCACCCCATGCACCTAGTCCCAGCTTACACTGGCACATACAGAGACCGCACAATAAAAAAGGTAACTGGTTGTCCAGATCCCTACCAAAAGGAGAAGGTAAAATCCAACAGAGTAGCATTAGAGCTGCGCTCTGACCTTGAAAAAATCATTGATGGAGAAGACGATGCCTATAAGAGGTTTAGAACCGCATGCATCGCGGCTATTGTGGGAAACATAATAGAGTTTGATGTTTTAGGGCACCAATTTAACTTGGAAGAAATATCCAAACTTATAGAAAAGGCGGAGGAAGAATTAGCCATCGACGACATACCAGCATTATTTGAAAAGATTAAACCGGGAATAAGAGTATTGTATCTGACGGACAATGCTGGCGAAATAGCGTTAGATGTTCTGCTTGTAAGGGAGTTAAAAAAGCTTGGAGCGGACGTTACTGTGGGGGTTAAAGAGAAGCCAGTTTTGAATGACGCCACCCTCGAAGATGCTAAAGCAGTAGGCATGATGGAGACAGCCGACCGCGTAATAACCATAGGCACAGACAGCGTGGGTTTAATACTAAATGAGTGTTCAGAGCTCTTCCTAGACTTCTACAATAATTCTCACTTGATAATAGCCAAGGGAATGGGCTACTTTGAAACAATGACCGGACATAATGTGAAACACCCCATGGACATCTTTTTCTTGTTGAGAACAAAATGTGACCCAGTAGCCACTAGCCTAGGAGTTGAGCGGGACAAAAATGTGGCAAAACATTTTCCCGCAAACACAACAATAGAGTGCTGAACCCAAAAAAACTATAAGTTAATAGTATCAGAATAAGTACAACACTCTTGGAGGGAAACCATGATGAAAATTACTCTCCCCGTCATTGTTGTAAATTTCAAAACTTATACTGAAAGCATCGGCGAAAAAGGGCTCAAAATCGCTAAAGCCGCGGAGGAAATATCCAATAATACTGGAATATGCATTGTAGTTGCACCCCAACACACCGATATCAGGCTAATCGCAAACCAGGTAGATATTCCAGTCTTTGCCCAACACATAGACCACTATGCTCCCGGCTCACATACTGGATATATTCTCCCAGAGGCAGTTGCTGAAGCCGGAGCTGTTGGAACTCTTATAAACCACAGCGAACACAGACTCATACTCGCAGACATCGATGAAACCATACGAAGAGCAAAAGAAGCAAAACTCAAAACCATAGCCTGCTCAAACAACCCCGAAGTTAGCGCGTCAATCTGCGCCCTTTCACCCGACTTTTGCGCATACGAACCACCAGACCTCATAGGAACAGGGATCTCTGTCTCCACAGCAAAACCAGAAGTAGTAACCAAAGCAGTTGAACTTATGCAAAAAATTAACCCCCAAGTCATTCCTCTTTGCGGAGCAGGAATAAGCACAGGAAAAGACGTAACCGCAGCAATCAGACTAAACACAAAAGGCGTTCTCCTAGCCTCCGGTGTAGTAAAAGCAAAGGATCCCAAAGCAGTACTACAAGAAATGGCCGAAGCAGCACAAAAAACACTATAAAACACCAAAACCAAAAAAGGCCTCCCCCTCCTTTTTGGAAGATTGTATAAGCGTTTTTAAAAAGGGTCAACTGATATCCTTATGATAATTAGTATCACAAAAACATGGGATGGTACAAAAATTGTTGGGAATAAGCGGATACGGAGTTTATATTCCCTTACACCGATTAAAACTTAAGGAAATCGCAACCGCTTGGAAAGAGAACACCCAGCCCTCCGGAGAAAAGGCTGTAGCCTACTTTGATGAAAACGTATTGACACTAGCCTACAACGCTTGTAGAAACGCTATAAAACACGCAGCCATAAAACCTAGCAACATAAACGCATTATATCTGGGAACAGTATCCAGCCCCTACATCGAAGCATCTTTGGCTGCTCCCCTAGCAAACGCCCTGGGCCTGCCGGAAAACGCTGAAGCAAGAGACTTTGGCGCCTCAACCAGAGCAGGTACAGACGCGTTGCAAGCGGGCTTGGACGCCATAAAATCAGAAAGACTTGAAAACGTTTTAGTTGTAGGAAGCGACATCCTTGTGGGAGCGCCGGGAACCAGTTTTGAATACACAGCTGGTTCCGGAGCAGCTGCCTGCATACTAAGCTGCAACGGCGTAATAGCCGAGTACGAGGCCAGCTTTTTTTATACAACCGGCTTCGCCGATAAATGGAGAAATGTTGAGTCAAGATACCCCCTATTTGGAGATACGGGATTCATAAGAAAATATGGATACGTGGAACATGTGGTAAAGGCTGCAAGGGGACTCTTCGAAAAACTGGGGGACACAGCGCAAAGCTTCAACCACGTTATACTCCAACAACAAGAGAGCAGACTGATATCCGAAGCCTCAAAAAGCCTAGGATTCACACCAGAACAGCTCAAAGCCGGCATGACTCTGGAAAACTTTGGTGACACGGGTTCAGCATCCATCCTCATAGGATTATCCGCAATTCTAGACCAAGCGGAACCAGGACAAAGAATACTAGTCGTTTCCTACGGCTCCGGTTCCAGCGCAGCCCTCAGCTTTAAAGTAAACAAAAAAATACAGGACAAACGCAAAAACTCAACTCCAGTTAGAAGTTTCAAGGAAAACAAAGAATATATAGACTACTTCACCCACCTCAGGCAGAACAAAATAATACTCCGAACAGAACAATAAAATTGGGAGATGACTAATATGATAACACCCCCATTATGGAGAGATTATAGACAAAACAATAGAATGGAAGCCTACAAATGCAAAAACTGCGGATACGTAAGCTACCCCGAAAAAAGAAAAGTATGCCCCAAGTGTAAAAGGGCCCCCTCAGAATTCGAAACAATCACACTAGGGCCCAGAGGCAAAATACTAACGTACACCATAGCGTACACACTACCAGCAGAATTTGAACCACCAATACCCCTGGCAATAGTAGAAATGGATGGAGGAGGAAGAATATACGCCATGGTATCAGAATGCAAACCCGACCAAATAAAAATCGGAATGGAAGTGGAACTAGACTACCGAGAAATATTCCAAGAAGATGGATACCACGTACAATCATTCAAAGTAAAACCAGTAAAAAAAGGAGAAGAACCAAAATGAAAAACAAAGTCGCAGTAGTGGGAGCAGGAATAATAGACTTCGGAGTACTATACGACAAAAGCCCGGACATGATGATGGAAGAAGCCTACATAAAAGCACTACAAAGCGTAGACAACGGAATACAACCCCAAGAAATACAAGCAGCCTGGCTGGGAACACTCAGAGGAAGATTCACAGGAGTAACACTAGCCCACCCCACAGGACTATTCAAAAAACCAGTATCAAGAGTAGAAAACGCCTGCGCCACAGGCAACGACGCATTCCGCCACGCATGCTTCGCCATAGCCGCAGGAGTATACGACACCGCACTGGTGATAGGATACGAGAAAATGCATGACGAAAAAGGAGGACTGATAAAACTAGCAGCAATCAAAGACGTCTGGATGAGAAGAGCAAGAACCATGCCCTCCTTCTTCGCATTAAGGGCCACACGCCACATGCACCTCTACGGATCCAAAAAAGAGGACTTTGCACTAGTAGCCGTAAAAAACCGCCACAACGGCGCACTGTACCCCCACGCCCACTTCAAAAAAGAAGTAACGCTAGAACAAGTAATGAACGCCCCGATAATATCATGGCCCCTCGGACTATTTGATTGCTGCCCAACAACAGACGGCGCCGCAGCAGTCATACTCTGTAAAGCCGAAATAGCAAAGAAATACACCGACACCCCAGTCTACGTTGCAGGAAGCGGACTATCAGTAGACAGCTGGACTCTGGGAGAAGACGAGTCACTAGTGGGCTTCCCAGCAAGCAAAGAAGCCAGCAGACAAGCCTACAAAATGGCGGGCCTCCAACCCAAAGACATCGACGTGGGAGAAATACACGACTGCTTCTCAGTCACAGAAATCCTCAACTACGAAGACCTCGGCTTCTGCGAAAAAGGTCAAGGACACAAACTAATCCAAGAAGGAGTAACAGCACTAGACGGAGAAAAACCCATGAACCCCAGCGGCGGACTCCTAGCAAAAGGGCATCCCATAGGCGCCACAGGAGTAGCCCAAATCGCAGAAATCTTCGAACAACTAAGAGGCCAAGCAGGCAAAATACAAATCGCCGACGCACAAATCGGTTTAACCCATAATATTGGTGTCGGAAGAGACAATACTGGCTCAGTTAGTTGTGTGCATATTTTGACTCGCTGATTACAAAACTGTTGCCAACAAAGTATATTTTCATACTCTATCTGAAACGCTTCTTGCATATGTTGGTTTGGCGCTTTGTGGGTTCATTTTCTTTTTTGGTTTTTTCTCTGGAAGGGTTTAGTGTGTTGTGGAAAGCATAATGTTTAATATTAGCTTTTATGAATTTTAGTATTAATTTTTAAGGGTAATGGGATAGATTGTTTTCGGTGAACCTATGTCGCGAGATAGTGAAGTTAGCAAGCTTGTTAGTACTATTAGGGATGAGTTTAGAATTCTTGGGGCGGTTACCGCTAGAGGGCTTGCTTTAATTACTGTTGGTGGTAATGTTATCTTCTCAGATATGAGCCCAGAAATTAAAGAGCGTTTAAATGTTTTTATTCCAAGCCTTCCAGCCCTGGGTGTGGGCTCTAACATAACTGTGAATATTGGGGACAGGTTTCTTTTGATTATACGTGTTTCCGAGAAGATGGTTCTAGCTATTTTTACTGATCAAAGGATTGGTGTGGTGTTAACGAGAGCAACCACTATAATGAAAAAGTACGGAGAACAATTCGACAAAATAGCTGAGATGTATGAAGGCAAATCAACAAATTGATTAATACCCTCTAACCTTTTCACAAAAACGCTGCCATAAAGAACAAAACTTTCTCGGAGCGACAAAAACAACATTACCGCAAGTCATTTGTGTGTGATAACAACTTTTGATTTGGCCAAGTGTATTTACCACTGCGGTCGAAATAAGTATTTCAAGCTCCCAGTTTTCACAAATTATTATTTGTGTGGGACTTGGTAATTTACCATTTGTAGTTTTTAATCCGGCCTTTATAAGAGCTATCATTCCAGGCTCAGAGATGTCCTTGTTTTTATAAGGAAAGGATTTTTAAGGGTTAGACGTTTAATAGTTGGTGGTCGGTATGCTGGGAGATAAGTGTTTTTTGCATTTAGTTGATCGTTGGACGTATATTCCAAGTGAGGAGAAAGTGATTAAGCCTAGTTTGACTTGCGCCGCCTTTTTGCTAATTAGTTCTATAGGGATCATTTTGAGTCTCTATCTTCCCTGGAGTGTAAGCATAATGCCATTGGGTCTTGGACTACCGCTTTATGGGGGGCCTTTCAAGATTTTGTCAGGTTTCGCGACATTTACAAGCCCAGTCCTATTCCCTGAAACTGATGCGGCTGGAATACTTATTGTACTGGGATATCTCTCATGTTCGACGCTTCTTTTCGTCGTCGAATTAGCTTCTCTAATGCGGCGTCCTCCAAATCTTGCCCTAGGTATGCTCTCTCTTTTTGTCCTATTCACTTTAATAATTGTTACGAGTTTAGTTGTCTTCAACCTTACTGGAATTTATATTTTAGAAATCATCACAGAAAGGGAATTCGTATATGTATATACGTTTGCTTCTATTCTGTGGCCCGGCCCCATTTCCATGTTTGCTTGCTCTATTCTTTTGGCACCATCCAGTGGAATGCTTCTAAAAAGAGCCCTTTTTACGTAAAATGTCTTGTAAAAATAAAGAAAAAGAATTAGGGCATTTTTAGGATACTTTACACTTCGTTAAGTGTGAAGTTAAAATCAGGTCAGAATTAGGTTTCAAATTAACGCTTCAAAACTAGAAAAAAGGGGAAATATTTAGTGATGATTTTAAACTTCGAGGTCCATTTTCAGTTTTCGGACGATTTCTTTGTATCTGTTTCTTATGGTGACTTCAGTTACGTGCGCCACTTCTGCTATTTCTCTTTGCGCCCTTCTTTCACCCGCCAGAATTCCGGCTATGTATAGGGCGGCCGCTGCTAGCCCTGTGGGGTCTTTCCCACCGGTAATTCCTATTTCGCTTGCTTTTTCGATAACTTCCAATGCTCGTTTCTGGCTTTCTCCTGACATACTTAGCTCGTTTGCAAATCTTGAGATGAAGTCTGTAGCGGTTGGTCTGGGGATTTTAAGATCTAATCCGCGGAGTATGAGTCTTACACAGTGTGCTAATTCTTTCCTGTTTACTCGCGCTACACTCTCTACTTCGTCTAGGGGGCGTGGGATTTTGTGAAGTCTACATGCAAGGTATACTGCGGCTGCAACCATTGACTCTATGGATCTTCCTCTTACCAGGCCTTTTTCTAGAGCTTTTCGGTATACTACTGCCGCACTTTCACGGATATCTCTTGGAATGCCGATTTGACTCGCGATTCGGTTAAGTTCGGGCATAGCTTGAGCAAGGTTTCTTGCTATTGAGCTGTGTACTCGGGTTCTTATCTGCCATTTTCGCAGCCGGTAGATCTGGGCTCTCCTTTTTGGTGAAAGCTTTCTGCCATAAGCGTCCCTATCACTTCTGCTGATTGTGGTGCTAAGGCCCTTATCTGGCATTCTGTAGGTCATTGGGGAACCAACTCTACTCCGATCTCTCTTTTCTTCTGCTGTGAATGCCCGCCATTCTGGTCCACTGTCTATCATTAAATCGCTAATTATTATTCCGCAGTCACCACAGATGGTGTCTCCTCTAGCGTAGTCTCTAAGAATTCTCCTGCTTCCACACTCGGGACACTGGACAATCTCTTTGTTTGATGAGTCTTCATTTCCTTCGGTTTTTGACAAGTATTTTCACCTCAAATTATAATGTTTATAGTAAAGTGTACCGAGGATGTATGTGAATTTGTATCATAAACATCGGAGATGGACAATAAGTAACTTTGAACTGGGTTTTTGTTTTACTCATCCTTCGGTACTTTATACTCTTTTTTGGATAAATCTTCAACCTTTTAATCTTTCTAGGTTTTTCCTAATTTTTTATTCTTCTATTTATTTAGTGGACGGGGGGATTTTTGATTTAATAGGTTGGGTTTTTAAGTTTTTTGTATTTATATGTTTTTCGGTATTTCCCCCGCACACTTTAATATGCCACTTTTCTCCTTATAAATTTTATGGTAAATGCATCCTACATTTTGTTGATTTTTGAAAAATTCTCAAAAATTTTACCCTATTTTTATAACATTTCTATGAGAGTATATTAAAAATTGTAAATCTATAAGCTTATCACACTAATATTTACGTTAGTGACGCCCTCAATTTTTGAGACTTGCAGTTTTAAATCCTCAGTTTTTACCGATAATTTATCCTTCTCGATGTAACCCTCATAGAAACACTGTTTTCCCTTTCGGCAGAGACCCGTAGTGTGGAGAAACTCGATTTTATCTCTTACAATAATTAACCCTAAATCCCTAAGAAATCTCTGAGAAAGTTTGTCGATCTCCACAGAGAGCTTAATTATTTCACGAGAAGTAGTAGGGATTAGACGAATCTCACCATTGGATCTTGATAGTATCATTATGGCATAGGGTTTACCGATTATCTCCAAAAATTTTTTTGGTAAGGGTATGCCTGCCTCTCTGAGCTCCACAATCTCCGCTAGGGTGAGTTCATCCGACATTATTAGAACCCTTCATACCTCTCTTAAAACTACTTCTAAATATTTATCTTTTCACATTTTTAACCTTTCGTGAATTAACATGATATTCTTCGGGAGAGTTAATGCGAGTCTCCTACTGAATGATAAGAAGTAGAGGGATATAGTTTATACCTTTGATTTTTTGGGGCAACTATCAAAAAAGTAGGAGGTAAAAATCTTCACTCCATTTCGTCTCTGATAATTTCTATCACGGTTCTAAATTTCACTGCGTCTGGAAGGGCGCCAATAACTTTCAGGTCTCCACTCATGTAGGCGGATGTGGCGTCAATATCGCCTGTTAACATGCCTAACATTGTCTCATAGTTTGCTTCCATAGTTAAGTCTGGATTGTCATGTGTGCCCTCTGATACCTTGAGTTTGCCATCTTTTATTGTGATGTAAAAGGGTTTTACACCTTCTCCTTGGAATTGGAAGACTCGCTCCCATCCTTCCAGTTCTGCTGCTACGTCTTCACTCTTGGCAGCTACCTCTTCCATTTTTTTAAGGTGGGTCATAATTTCAGACATTTTAAATTCCTCCCTTTGAGGCTAGATTACATGATTTTTTATTTGGATGATTTATTTAAACTTTTCTTATAAATTATATTCTGCAATAAATGGTAATATTAATAAATTTTTATATTATATTAATTAAAAATATTATTTATTTTGAAAATTAATTTAATTTATTTTTCTATTCTATTAAAAATCTCTGAAGAAAATATTTTACCACAAAAGTTTAATATTTAAAGCCAAGAAAATAGTAGACAGTCACAAAAAGTCAGGTTACCCTAAGCTTCACAAAAACGGTCAGTGCAATTATTTTTTGGAGGTAGAAAGTTTTGAGCGAATCAAAATATGAGAAGTATATTGGAATGAAATTAGAACCCGTGGTTTTTGAGGTAACTGGAGACAGAATCAGACAGTACGCCAAAGCAACCGATGATCCAAATCCCGAATTCCATTTGGAAGAGGACAGCAAACTGTTAACACCCCTCTCGTTTACCTCGGTTTATTGGATTTCTGCAATACCAAATTTTTTGAAAAAGGTTATGGAAGAGGGAATAATTAAAGATCTATCTAGGTTGTTACACGGTGGACAAAAATACGAGTTTCTTAAACCTGTAAAACCGGGAGATAAACTGGAACTGTATGTTGAAATAAAAAATATTTACGTAAAAAATAACATGCTCTTCATAGAATTTAATCTACCTGTTAAAAACCAAAATAAAGAAATGGTATCAAATTTAACCACCACATTCATAATAAGGCCCGGAGGATTTTAAAAAAGGAGGAATGAAAAATGGTTAGTTTCAAAGAAATAGAGGTAGGATTCGAAATACCCACCTACATTAAAGGACCAATAAAAAGAGAACAGTTGGTAGAGTATGCTAAGGCTTCAGGTGATGGGAACCCCATCCATACAAATGAGCAGATTGCAGTTATGGCTGGCTTAAAGGGAGTCATAGCACACGGACTTCTAGATATGGCCTACATGATTCAGGCCATTGTAAATTGGCTCGGCAAAGACGGCGAACTTAAGAGTATAGATGTCCAATTTAGAGGTATGGTTAGGCCCGGAGACATGGTGCACTCCAAAGCTAAGGTTACCAAAAAGTACGAAGAGAATGGTAAAAAATTCTTGGATCTAGAAATATGGCAGGAAGCATTAACACCCATTGCCACAATAAGTTCCTCCCTAACAATTGATAAAATAGAGCCACCACCAGATGGGACCTTGAAACTATACGAAGCCGCCTACAGAGGCTGGTTAAAAGATGGACAAAACATCGTTCTCGAGCAAAAAAAGGCAGACAACAAAATAGAGTACACCTTCTATGGAAAACAGAACTCAATTATAGGAACAGCAAAAGTAGAACTCTTCAAATAGAGTCTACAACCTATTTCCATTTTACAAGAAATTTAAACCCAAAAAATCTCCATTCTGACCTTCCCTAAATTTGGTTGTTGCTTAAAGTAGAAGGCATTCATAAGTCCATTAAATTTTATAATCTTATCTGGTCCTTTTTGTTTACCCTTCCCAGTGTTGCGGCTTGAAATTCTGAAGTTTCTATTTCTAGAATTTATTTGTTCGTGGTGTTTAATGCTTCTGAAGCCCCTTCTATCATGGATTCGTTTCGTGCTTGAGTAGACTCTTGGATTTTACTAATTTCTTCTTGTTCTTCTAGTTCTTTGAGTCTGCTTACTTTAAACACCTCTTCTATTATTGGTTCGATTTTCGCCTGCATTTCTGCGACGTTGCCTTTCCAGTTTTTAAACAACTCTGCGCATTCTTCCTCGATTCTTTTTAGGCACGTTTTCAACTTTTTCTTTACGCTCCGCGACTCATAGTTCATCATTGCTACCACAGTCACGTGCTCCCCTACCTCTGCCAGCATCCTAGATGTTGTTCCTTTCTCCTCTTCGAAAATTAAGCCGCGAACGCCCTTTTTGCCCAGTTCCACCGAAAAGTTGGATATTGCTGTTGTAAAACCCGCTAAGAGGTCAGCGTTAAACTCGTTTGATTTTAGGAGGCTTTTCTCATAGAGAGCTAAACCAGCGTTGTCCCTAACAAATAGGTATTTGACATTATTTAGGTCTTCCAATTCTTCTAAGTCTTCGGGTAGGGGTTGCTCAAATCCACACCTAATGCAAAATTTTGTGCTGAGAGCGAGTTGCTTTCCGCATATGATACAGAATTTGGTTTTGGGAGCCTCTTCGCCGCACCTTGGGCAGTAATTGTCACTAATTTCCATTTCTGTTCCACAATGGTAACAGTATTTGTATCGCTTATTTTCCCGCATTTCATTTTTCTCCACTTAAAACCGCTAACCCTAATACTAAATTATTTAAAATACACTATAAGGATTTCTAATGGTGCCAAGTTTTAGAGTTTCATTTTACATATGAAAAATCCTAGCGTATCATGCCTGTGGGGAAACAGTCTTTTCACTTTCGAAGAAAACTCGTATCCTTCATAACCTTCTGATCCCAAAATTTTGGGCCTGACAAAGGTAACCTTGTCCTTTATTGTATCCACCACTTTTTCTCCCTCCTCTGGAAAAATGGAACAGGTTGAAAACACCAATACACCATCTTTTTTTAACAGTTTAAGCATGTTTTTTAATATATCTTTTTGAATAGAGGAGTACATATTCACTTTTTCCTGATTCAGCCTCCACTTCATCTCAGGAGAGGATTGTATCACACCGCTGGAAGAACAGGGAGCGTCCACCAGAATCTTATCGTAAACCCCCTCAGAAAATTTTCTTGAATCCGCAAACTTGAGCTCCACATTCTTAACCCCAGATATTTCAAGTAGCTCCCCCATTTTCTTAAGCCGAGCTTGATTATTATCCACTGCAGTTATTAAACCAGTGTTTCTCATTTTCTGGGAAATGAAGGAAGTCTTCATCCCCGGGGCGGCGCAAGCATCCAAAATACGTTCCCCCGGTTTAGGGTCCAAAGCGTAGACCGCAGCCATACTGGCTTTATCCTGTATAATTATGTATCTATCTCTGAATATGGGGGTTAGAGGAATGGGTGTTTCCGTCTCAACTAGTTTTAAAGCTTCCGGAAAATGTTTATCCCTTGTAACCGCGATTCCCTCTTTTTCAAGTGCTTCCACCGCTTCCTCCACGCTAAATTTTAGGGTATTAACTCTAAGCCAAATGGCCTTTTTTTGGTTATTCTTCTGCATTAATTCTATTGCCTCATCGAAGCCAAAAAGTTCTACAAACTTATCAACCAGATAAGTGGGGTGGGAATATTTGATGCTTATCTGCTCATTTTGACCTAGTCTACTTAGAGATTCTTCAAAATTAAAGGCTTTAACGTTCTTAAGAATATTCTTTACGTATTTCGCATCTTCTTTATTAACCCTATTTGCCACCAGCTTGTAAACTATGTCTTCTACGCGAATCGTGGACTCGTAGTTAAATTTCAGCTCCAAGGTGGCAATTCTAAGAATATTACGCAGAAAGGGATCCATTTCTCTATACTTTTCCTTCTTAATAAACTTGATAAGTATATAGTCGATGCTATTTAGCCGCTTCACAGTCTCCAAAAGCAGACCATAACTGCTTGACCTAACAGCAACATCTGCAATACCAGCCTCCTCCATCATGTTGTAGAAAATACTGCGCAGAGAGGCATTTTTTCTATTGCTCTCATACCTTGCAAGCATCTCCGCCGCCAATTCCCTACTGGTAGTCAAGGCTATCCCCACGACACAGACAATCGATTGACCCTCAAACCAACAATTTACATCAAATCGATTAAAAAGTTTACCTAAAACAGTCCCAGTAATCCTTCAATATTGATTTAAGCTCCCCAACCACCTTGGATTTAGTGTACTCTACAAGTTTGGGGTCATCCAGCCAAGAGGGGGGATTGATGGGCTCAGGTAAAGTCCTGTCAATACCCGCCAGTCCCAAAATTATGGAAGTCCAAGCATTGGGCAAAACAATTGGATTATATCCACTCCCAATAAAGTCAAGCTCTTTCCCTCCACAAAGCTCCTCAGACATCTCACGAACATATCTACCAAGCATATTAAACCCCTTCATAGAAAGGCCAAGATTAGTAAGCGTATCCGCAAAATGAGGATCACTGCCGCCATTTCTAAATATAATTTGGGGCTTAAACTCACGCGCCAGAGGCACAACCACCTCATCCATAACCAAAGTATAAACATCGTATCCAGAGCCGGGAGGAAGAGGCACACAAACAGTATAGCCCTCGCCCTCCCCTGAACCAATCTCCCAAACAAAACCTTTCCCAGGATATAGCGTCCTAGGATCCTGATGGATGGAAATGAAAAGCACCCGCGGCTCCTCATAAAAAATATCCTCAGTCCCATTACCAGCATGAGCATCAGTATCAAGAATAAGTATCCTGTCCAACCTATACTTTTCAATAAGCATCCTAGCCGCAATTGCAACATCATTGTAGATGCAGAAGCCCCCACCGTAATCAACGCCGGCATGGTGCATTCCTCCCCCAATAACCACGGCCTTTGAAGCCTTACCATCCATAATTCTCTGTGCACCATCTAGGGCGGCTCCCACAACAAGTTTGGCTTGTTCATGCATACCTGGGGAGAGAGGGGTATCAAGCGTCAAGAACCCGCTTCTGGCCGCTGTTTTTTTAACATATTCCACGTAGTCTGGATCATGTACGGTTAGTATTTCTTCATCGGTAGCATATCTAGGCTCCACAATTTCAAACCGCGACCTCTCCCTCAAAAGCTCTTCCCTAAAACGCTCAATGAAATTAGTAAACCGATCCCCCCTGAAAGGATGCCCTGGTCCAAAATCGTATTTTCCCATTTCATCACTGAACATGATGTCAATTTCGCCCATATTAATATCCTCTTGAAATCAAACTTTCTTAACTGGAAACATTTGACATTTAAACGTAACCAAAATCACTTAAAATATTACCCCATCCATTTAAAGGGAAGTATAATAAGTTCCCAAAAAAATCCGCCATTCTCCAGCTAATCCAAAGTGTATGTGGTGACATCATTTGTTTTTACTTTTTTGAAAATATAACTATTTTTTATATTAAAAAGAATATATTTATAATAATAATTTGTAGGACAATATTTCCTCCAGCAACTCCTTTAAAAGTAATTCTGCAACATTCAAAAACTTTATCATTATCAAAAACAATAATCTAAAACACAAGGGAAAGCCTAAGCCTATGCGTGAGTGGAAACATGGTCTCCAGAAAAAAAGCCCTCATTGCGGTATGCCTACTCCTCCTATTATTACTAGGCCTGGGAGGAGCATATTTCATCCTAAGTTTTCAAAATCCCTACCTACAACAGGGGCTAAACTACTTCACAGTATCAAACATACGCCAAATATACTATCCATGGATAACCCCAATCACAATTACCATAACTCCACCAGACCTACCTAAAAGATGGTTTGACAACATTTTCAACATATCAATACCGCCCAACATTCCAAACATGTCCATAGAGATTCCCCCCATGGAACTCTTCAATTACGGTCTAATCGACCCAAACATGATAATGTTCATAGTTCAGCCAGATAATGCTTCTTCTCCCACAAGGTATTGGAGGCTGGAAGCATACAACTACTACGAAATGGACTGGAACAAAACTTTAACAGGCTCCTACCCATACAGCCCAATAGGCGTGCCTGGTTCTGCAGAACTATATACCGTTTATATGAATTTTACCCATTCAACTTCGTCTTCCACCATGATACCTGCCCTATTTGCAAATTATACAATAGTAAACAATTCTGACTACCTTATAGAAACCTTACAAGGGGACCTCAACTCATTCGACATTAGTATGGATCAGTACAACAGCACTTTTCTTAATGGAAACTATGCGGGCTCGGGACTTTCAACCCTAAAGTATACTGTTGCAGGCTACCCCTTTGATCTTAATGCAATTAGTAGCAACGCGGGCTACTGGTGGCAGACACCACAATATATAAGGGATGTTTACACCCAAAGACCTTCCTACCTGTGGGACAACACAACCTTTAGAAACTTTGTGGAGGGCATAGACAGTGGTGGTAACGTCTTCCAAACTGCTATGAGCGCCCTTTCCCTTTTAACTGGAGGTGAATATGCCTACAATTTGAGCATTTTATTAGAGGGCGGGGGTGCACCGCAGGGTGAGGATCCTGTTTTATGGTTTTTAGAGGGAAAACAGGGAATCTGTGTGCACTTTGCAAGTGCGTTCGTAATGGCACTCAGACACCTAGAAATCTCAGCCAGACTCGTGGTTGGATTTGTAGGAGGAGAAATCACAGTAGACCCACAAATGGGACTGGTACATATAGTAAGAGCCATAAATGCTCATGCCTGGGCAGAAGTTTGGGTTCCAACAAACAGTGGTGGAGGCGAATGGGTGCAATTCGACCCAACACCAGGCCCAGCACAAAATGGAACGAACCCAGACCCCTACGTCCAAGGCGCCTATCGACTTGAACTAAACGCAGCACCGCCATTAGTACCAAGAGACACCATTATTACCATTAATGCTACCCTCACAAATGCCACTTCTGGCGCTCCAGTCAGCGGTGCCAACGTGGCGTTCTGGATTGTAGACCCAGTAACAATGAATAGATATTCGATTGGAAGCAACACCACAGATGAAGACGGTTTCGCCCAAAAAACAACTACACTAAATAATAGTTTCCGCGTGGGACCAATAGTTTTTCAAGCTGAGGCATATAACCAGGCAATATCTAATTATCCGATAGCCACAAACTATACGGGTATACTCCTAACTGGAAATTCAAATATAATAGAAATGTCTGCCACCTCAACCGCTCCCTACAATGGTGATATCTATAATCTTATCCGGAACCAGGGCGGCGTACAGGTACAGGGGAGACTCGTCGATCCCGACTGTGAAAATGATTCCATTAGAGGTATACCTAACGTTAGTATTGAAATATATCATAATGGTTCAGTATCTCCAGTTGCAAGTGGCTTCACAGATAACAATGGATACTTCTCAATATACTACCCTGGCTCCTCACTTGACCTTACAGATTATATTTTCACTGCGAACTATTCAGGGGAATATTTGGGCTTCAGCATAACTCCCCCCACGTCAGCCTATGACCCTCATGGTATTATACATGTGTACGTTAAGCCCTCACTTTCAATACAGGTTAATTCTACAGTACTTAGACAAAATGATATAATTGCTATTACGGCTAATTTGAAATATGATAATGAAACACCAATTGAGGGTATGAGTGTTTCAATTTATTGGGATAATAGCTCAATACCTGGTGGTTCAGTAAAGCTAATTAATTCGGGTCCCACTAACCAGTCTGGAATTTTTGAAACTACAAACACTATCTGGGAACGTACTGGCCTTATCCGGGTTTTCGCCAATTGCTCCCAAAATGGTAGAATTCTTGGTGTGAACTCTTCCCGGGTGAATGTGTATGTTTATGATGAGGGGTTGATTATTATAGATTCTGCTCCTTCTGAGGCAGCCATAGGAACTAACATTGTGGTTAGTGGAAGAGTTATAGGCAGCGATGGTAACCCGAAACCTAATACCGGTATAACGATTCGGTTCACTGGGAATTACACGAGCTCCTCTTATCAGGTAACCACTAATGGTTCAGGCTATTTCACTAGGAGCGTATACATTTCCAGCACAGATTTTACGCTTGATTACTACGTTATCAATGCCACCAGTAATCACCCATACTTCAGCGCTTCAAGCACCTCAAGCATAATTAAGATATATGCTGGAACGGTAATTAGCTCCTCTGGTGTTGGTTCTCAGAGTTTATCGCCTGATGGGGGGGTTGCGAAGCAGAATGTTGAGTCGCGGTCGGTGCAACCGAGTGAGTCAGCATACATAACTGGTGTGTTAATGGATGCTCTTGGAAACCGTCTCGCTAATCAGAATGTTTCTGTTTATTATGGTTCCATGCTTCTAAACAGTGGTATCACGAATTCTTATGGTGTGTTTAATATCACGCTGAATAGTTCAGCGCTCTCAGTTCTGCCTGTGAATGCTTTGTCTTCTCTTAATATTAGCTATGCTGGCGACGAATTTCATAGTGGTACTTGGAATACAACTAAGTTACATGTTTTCAATAGTGCTCAGCTAGTTTTCCAGTCTCCAAGTGTTGCCATAATTGGAAGCAACTATGATATAAGGTGCGTATCTATTGATAGTAATGGGAATCCTATTATGGGGAGGAGTATAAGTGTTAGTTGGAACTCGACTTATCTTGGCTCTGTGGTAACTAGTGGTTCAGGGACAATTCTGTATACTTACTTTATTGACCCCGCCAATAATACTGAGGGCAATATTACAATTGGTTTGGCTCTGGAAGATGTTTCTTCCAATTCTGCTACAATTTTTGTTAGGCGAAGTAGCGATTTTGGAGGTTTGGCTTTTATGTTGTTGTATGCTTTGCAGATGGGTTCTGAAGCTAGTTGGCTTCTTGTCATAATTGTTTTGGCTATTATTGGTGTTGTCTGTGTGATTTATTTTGCTAGGAGAATGGCATCTAGAGAAGAGGCAAAGACAGTTACTCCCATAGATCTGCAGACTAGGCTCACTGAGCTTAAGGAGCTGGTTAATGCGGGCAAATTTAATGACGCTGTTAAGCTCCTTTACTCCATGTTTACTGATACCATTAGTCAATATTCAGGTATTACTAGGGCTCCCAATGAAACAACAAGGGAGTTTGCATTGACGGTTATAAAGAAGGAAGGCCTCAATCCTCAGTTGGTTAACGGCCTCACTCAGGCCTTTGAGAAGGCTCGGTACAGTGATCAAACTATGGATAAGGAGGAATATAATAAGGCAGCCAAGTGCTTTGCAGAACTCTATAGTATTATTTCGGGAGGTAGTTTAAAGCTTGCCTAGGGGCAAAATTAAAACCGCGGTTTACATTGTGGTTTTCGTGGTTGCTTGGCTACCCCTACTTCTGCCTCTCCTTCCGAGTAGTACAGCAATGAATATACCTATTTGGGTTGATTTCTCAATCTATAATCCGGCCTTTAATGGCTGTGAACAGTTTAGGCTGTACATGAATAGTAAAGGATATGAAGTTAAACCCCTCCTATCCTCACTAAGTGTTCTCAACAGGTATCCCAACTCAACCTGCCTAATCCTAGGGCCCTCAATAATTTACTATAATCCGGTTGAAGTATCCGAGTTGGCTAATTTCGTAAAGGGGGGTGGCGGTTTACTGATAGCCGATGATTTCGGCACAGCAGAAACACTCCTCATACAACTTTTTCCCCTACTAGGAATACCTACGCCCACCTTCACAAAACACATTCTATATGAACCCACCGACGCTAATTTAACATCTTGGACAACAGCCCCCTTGATAACGAATTTTAATAGCAACTACACCTTCACACAAGGTATCAATCAGGTTCTGTTAAACTATGCCTGCACCATAACTAATGTTCTACCAGAAAATATGGTGGCCACCAGCTCTATTTTGAGCTGGTCTGATATGGATGACAATAAGAATATTAATGCACCTCCTGATGTTGTTGGGCCCCAGACTGTTATTGCCGCTTATGATTTGAGTGAGATGGGGTTGGGTAGCGGCAGAATTGTTATTTTAAGCGATCCAAGTATTTTTAATGATGATATGATAAATCGAGTTGATAATCTTGTTCTTGCTGGTAATATAATTGATTGGTTGGCTCAGGGTAGGGGTGGCTCTGATTATCCAATTATTGTGGACGAAGCTCATCTGTCTCTTCCAGTAGTATCCTACGCCAGAATATTTGGCTATATGATGGGATATGTTAACTGGGCGTCGAGTAGTTGGTTGATTGCTCCCATTTACCCCGTGCTTTTAGCTTATACTGTTTGGCGGTGGTTGCCTCGAGAGAAGAAGCCTGAACCGCTTAGTCCTACTGAAGTTTTTATGCGTAGGGGTAAAACGTTCTTTAGCGAGAAGATGAAGTGGTATACACAGTATCAACTTTATGGTAACGCGGTTAAGTTATTGTATCGCCGCTTGAAACGTGAGCTTGTTAGGCAACTGGGCCTTAAGGAAGGTTTTAGTGTGGATGCGGCTGTTAAAGCAGCCATCTCTAAGAGTCCTACCCTTAAGGAAAAGGAATTGAGAAAGCTTTTTGATTTATGTGAAGAAATTTCAGCAGGAAGAAAACCCCTATACATGAATAAGAATGAGTTTTTGAATATATTCTTCCAAATGCAGAGATTATTGGAGAGTGTTAGATGAAATGTCTGAAGAGACGGAAACCGAAACTGAGGAGAAGACCCGTAAAGTCGGCGGTGTTAATGCGGTGAGAAAAATAGCCTCTGAGATTTTGAGCGAAGTTAATAAGTTCATTGTGGGTAAGAGTGACATTCTGGAGTACATCTTTATCGCCTTGATGTGTGATGGCCACGTATTGCTTGAGGGTGTACCAGGTGTTGCCAAAACCTATATGGCCAAGACCTTTGCACAAACTCTTGGCTGTACATTCAAGAGAATACAGTTCACGCCAGACCTACTACCCTCAGACATTTTGGGAACCTATGTGTTCGATCAGAAGTCAAGCGAGTTCTCATTCCGCGAGGGACCAGTATTTGCAAACATTGTGCTGGCAGATGAAATAAACAGGGCGCCACCCAAAACTCAGTCCGCTCTACTTGAGGCTATGCAGGAAAAACAGGTAACCATAGAAGGGGTGAGGCATCCACTTCCCAAACCCTTTATGGTGCTTGCAACACAAAACCCCATAGAGCAGGAGGGAACCTATCCCCTACCAGAGGCTCAGATTGACAGATTCCTATTCAAACTCAATGTAGATTATCCCACAGAGGAAGAAGAAGTGGAAATGCTCAAAAGAAGAATGGCAACAAGCGATGACAACATAAAGGCGCTGGCCTCACCTAACGTATTAGTAAAAATGCAAAAAGTGGTAAGTAACGTGTATGTGGCGCCTGAGATAATGGAGTACATAAGGGACATTGTTATAAGGACGAGACGAAATCCTCAGGTTCTTTTGGGAGGGAGCCCCAGAGCCTCTATAGTTTTGATGGAAGGCGCAAAAGCGAGAGCAGCTCTGAACGGCAGAGAATATGTTATCCCAGATGATGTAAAGGCGATAGCCCAGCAGAGTTTAAACCATCGTTTGATTCTGAGACCAGAGGCGGAACTAGAAGGGGTATCAGTTAACAGAATAATTGCGAGTATTATTGGCGAAATACAAGTACCTGTGTAAAAGAGATTCGAGGGGCAGATGGTTTGCTTACCAGTAGAGGTGGAGTAGTAATTGTCAGCGGAGTTTTTTGTTTGGCTTTCGGATTCTCCACTGTGAACTATTACTTGGTGCTCCTCGGAATTTTTCTAATTCTGGGATCTGTTATCAGTATGCCCTATTTTGAGCTGGCAGTGGATCTTGATAATATTGAAATAAAGAGAACCATTGATAAAGAGAAAGTTTTTTCGGAGGACTTTGTGTTTGTGGCGGTATCCGTCAGAAACAAGGGAAGGCTGAGAATAGATTATCTGGAGGTGTTTGATACTTACCCTGAAATTTTCACCTTGGTTCTGGGGAAGAGTATAATGACCACTAGGCTAGATCCGGGCGAGGAAAAGGTTTTCTCATATGTTTTGCAGTGTCGAAGGAGGGGAACACACAAAATCGGGCCTGTAAAGCTGGTGGTGCATGATAGGCTCGGTCTCCACTTTGAACAGAAAATATTCGAAGTTTACACTGAGCTTTTAATTTATCCCTCCTACCAAGATATAAGAAAGTTGGAAGCTATGGGTGGAAGGAGAACACTGGGACGCCTATTCGGAATCCACAAAACTAAACAGAAAGGTATGGGAACAGAATTCTTCGGAATAAGAAACTATTTTCCCATGGATGAGTACAGGCGAATCGACTGGAAAGCAACAGCAAAAACTGGGGATATAATGGTCAGGGAATTTGAAACCGAGAAAAACATCAAGATTTTAATACTACTGGATACAAGCATGAGCATGGGAGGAGGCCTTCCAGACAACACAAAACTTGACTACTCCATAAGAGCCACAGTGCTTCTGGCGAAGTTGGCACTAGAACGCAGAGACGAAGTGGGGGTAGCCGCCTTTTCCAACAAGGTACACAGTTATGTTAAGCCCGGAATGGGAAAGGAATACTTCTACAAAATTCTAGAGGCTCTTGCCAACTTGGAACCCCAGGGCGGAGCACGTATGAAGGAGGTTATGGAGTGGGTTTTAAAGCGCACCCCGAAGAGAAGTTTCTATATACTATTCACAGATCTTGAGGATACTAGTGGAGAAATCATTGAGGCATGTAAACTTGCTCGCGCCAACAAAAACTATTTACTGGTTATTTCACCCTTCGGCCCCTGGTTCGAAGCCTATCCTGGGGAGATGACTCCTGTCCAGAGAGCTTTAGCAGAAGCTATATCTGAGGAACTCTTAGAACAGAGAAAGAAAATGATGGACGAGCTTGTGAAGATGGATGTGGAAGTTATAGATGTGGGTCCCGACGACTTCTTACCCGCGGTTGTTAGTCAGTATCTTAAAGCCAAAAAGAAGGGCGTTGCGCTAAGGTGATACTTATGGATAGCACACGTTTCAAACTGTCATTAAGAATCGTCGCTACGGTATCTTTCTTGAGCTCCCTACTGGTGGTTCTGACAAATGTTTGGTCCCATGTCCTCAGAGAAGTTCGCTTCTACGATGGAAGCTCCAACACTTGGTACACATTCTACAAAATTTTTGAAGTTTGGAGTCCCAACAATTTTGGAATTTTTGTGGGAGACCTCTGGCGACTAATAGACTTCATTTTCACAATTATGGTAAGGGAACTCGATAAGGCTGCGGGGCAGATTTTCCTGCCGCCGCTGGCTCAGCTGTCCTCCAACTTTTACGAAAACATTTTGGTACTGGAATTTTTCGCAGAGCTTTTCACCTCTAAAATTTGGTTTTATCCCTATCCTCTAAGCCTTCTCCTCTCCTCCGTTCAGATGGAATATTTGATTTGGCCAAACCTTTGGACCATTGTTTTGGGCGATTTAGCTATAACTACTTTATGGTCATTATACTATTTCCTGTTCCCATTACTTCTTCTTGTAGCCCTTATTACCGGCGTTGTGTTTATCTGGAAGATAAAGATGAAATATCTGGTTTCTTCATTTATTTGTTTGCAGTCAACTTTAGCACTGGCAGCCCTAACCCAAATGGTGAATATTGGGTTGGCCAGTAATACCCTATTCTTCAGCTCCACCTCCTTCTTTATCCAGATATTGTATGGGGGAGTTACTGGAGCTGCTATCTCATTTTTAACTTCGCCTCTTTTCTTTTCGGCGCTTGTATCCTATCTTTATGTGGAGATCGGCTTTCAAGTTATTTACATGGATGAGGTTACTTCCCCGGCCCTTGAGAGAAGAAAAATGATTGAAGAGCAGTTAAAAGTTGTGGAAGAAATAGCTTTAGCACCAGAAGAGTTGGCTACAGATGGGGGAAAAGAAGCCTCAAAAATTCCATCCACGCTTAGTGAAGAAGCTATCAAATTTCTAAGAAGTATTATCGAAATGAAGATTTTTAGAAAGAAAAAGGTAGAAAAAGAAGCAGTGCACGACATAAGGAGGCTCCAAGCATATGTGGAAAAGATTTACACGGAAATACCTGGGGCAAGAGAAACGTTGACCGCAGTAGCAGCCTCTCCGGGGTTCGGTAAGGTAGCCCGCTCAGCTATTGTGGGCACTTTACTCCGCGTTGGAGGAGTGATTCTTTTCTCCTTCATGTGTTTCATGGTGCTCCTAGCCCTAAAACAGTTTGGAGTGCCCTTAAGTATTATTGAAAGTATCGAGGTCTCCCAACCCGAGGCAGTCCTAGTTTTACTATTACCGATAGCCTTCTCCTTCCCGATGGCTGCATTCATTATAGGCTTTGTCAAAGAGTACGGAAAAAAGCAGACGAGGAAGGAGGAGAAATCGAAAGAAAAGAAGGAAAAGAAAAAAGGATAACCTAAATATATTGGGACTGACCTGACCTTATTTTTTCGTATCTCTCTCTGAGTAGGGAAGATAAGTTCTCGCTTTCCTTTCTTGTTTCCAAGACCTTCTTATTAAATAATTCTGAACTCTTTTTAAGATCCTTCTCAGCAATATCTGCCAGGTCAGAGTTGTCGCTAACTTTCAAGTAGTTTTTAATATTTTTTTGAAGCTCACCAAGTAGCTCCCTCTGAGACCTAACAATGGAAATAAACTTTGAAGTCATAGTTTGAACACGGTTTTTCACCATTTCTAAACTAATTAAGTCCGTTAATATTCTTTCAAAATTGAACAGGTGTTCGTCGGTGTCAAATATGCAGTCCAGTGCCTTTTCTCCGTTTTTTAATTTCTCACCATTTGTACTGGATGTTATAATGGAGGACAATGCTTCTGAGAGTCTTGCGACCTCAGAGTCGTACTTCTGTCGGGTGTCATTAAATTCTAGAATGATTCTGTTCATATCCTTAATTAGGGACTCACTTCTCAAAGGTTTCACCTCACTCAAAAATTCAAAACTAGAAATCCTCGTTTTAAGCGACACGTCCACCTCAACTCTTATCTGATGAGAAATATATTAATACTCTATAAAAAACTTAGCGGTGAAATTTGGGCCAAATAGACACTTAGCCCCTACTCCCCAAAGAGGGTGGGAAATAAATATATGCTGATTTAAAAAGTGTTAAGGCACATCGAAAACCTCAAAAATGAAGCGCTCACCGCTTAAACTATAAAAAAATAGTTATTGTTTCATAGGAATAATTCAGGTTACTTAAAAAAGGGGAATTCAAATGGTTTTGGAAATCCAAAAAGCCGCTGAGGAAATAGCACAAAAAATAGGAGAGGAAAAAGTTTCTACAGAGAAATTCCACAGAATAGCCTACAGCAGAGATTGGTCACCCAGAAATGCAAAAGAAGCCCAACTACCAGATGTAGTCGTAGTACCCTCAACCACAGAGGAAGTAGCAGAAGTAGTAAAAATCGCATACAAGTACAGGATTCCAATAGTCCCCTTCGCAGGAGGAACAGGAATGGGGGGAGGTGTTTCACCAATAAAAGGCGGCATAACTGTTGATACCAAAGGCCTCAACAAAATTTTGGAAATAGACAAGGAGAACTTAACCGTAACTACACAGGTGGGAATAACAATTCTAGCGCTAAACCAGGAACTTGAAAAACACGGCTTGTGGTGGCCCCATGACCCTGAAAGCAAACCCGCCTCAACGGTAGGAGCCGCCATATCCTGTGATAACGACAGCACCTTCGGAATAAAATACGGTAAACTTGGAGACTACCTCCTCAACGCAGTACTCGTAACAGGAACTGGAGAAATCTTAAGATTGGGGCACCGAAAAGCACTATGCACTTCCTCAGGATACAAACTACACTGGCTACTAATCGGGGCAGAAGGCACACTGGGAATCGTCACAGAAGCTACACTGAAAGTCTTCCCAAAACCCCAAACTAGAAAAGTGGAAGCAGTGGTCTTCAAATCCATATCCGAAGCAATAAACGGCTTAAAAAGGCTCCTCCAGGCAGGCCTAAGCATAGAAAGCGCACATATAAACTGTAAAAGACGCCTAGGATTCTACACCCACGCCTACCGAGAAAAATACAAGAGGGAACCAGACATCCCAGAGTGGGCCGAAGCATTGCTATTTGTTTCATTCAACGGAGACGAAGAAGTAGTAAAGTTCTCACACGAGTACGCCCTAAAAATACTAGAAGAATTCGGGGGACAAAAGGTGAAAGAGAAGGAAATAATCGACGGATGGTGGACAAGTAAACACACGCTCAAATTTGAACCCTTCAAACAAAAATGGCCCGACTCCCAGAGAAAGAAAAAGTTTGGAGCCGCAGACCTGGGCATACCCATAGGAAGAATAGAAGAAGCATACCAAAAATTCCTAAAAATAGCAGAAAAAAACAAAATGGAAGTCTTGGGAATGTGCGTATACAACGAGAGACCCAACCGCATAAGTCCCAGCATAAGCTTCGCAGTCTTCGTGGACGACACCGATCCCGACGAAGTGAAGCGCTTCTACAAATACGTTGAAGAAATGAGTAAAATGGCCGTTGACCTAGAAGGAACAATGAGCACCTACATAGGAGACGGAGACCGACTGGGAGGCTTCAACAAATACGAGCACGGCGAAGCACTAAAATACATGAAAAAAATCAAAGAGGTATTCGACCCCCAAAACATAATGAACCCCGGTAAAAAATTCGAATCCTGCTGGATAGAACTAGGAAAGTAGCATAATGCGAGGAGGAATTAATCAAAATTAAAAGATGGTGGATTGACGATGCGTATAGAAGAGTATGAGGAGGATATATATACCTGTAATCGCACCCGCTGCGGATTTTGTAGAAACGAGTGCCCCGTATATCAGGAGAAGGGGTTCGAATCCTACTCTTGCCGTGGAAAAATGCTCATAGCCAGAGGACTGCTTGAAGGCGTCTTGGAACCCAGTAGGGAGCTTCTAGACTGCGTAAACCTGTGTGCAACCTGTAACTATTGTGGCTCACGCTGCGCATTAAGGAATGTGGAAATCATTGAGGCTCTCAGAGCGGATCTGGTGGAAGCAGGCTTCAGAGACCAGTATCATGAGAGGGGAATAGAGGAGATTAAGAGGAACGGCAACCCTTACCTTAAACCTAGAAATGAGAGGGAAACTTGGGCTAAGGATATCCCATTCTCAAAATCGGCGGATACACTACTTTACGCTGGTTGCACTTATCCCTACATTTTCCCAGACTGGTTGAGAACCGCAGCCCAGACACTCACAGGTATTGGGTTGAAACTGAATTGCTTGGGCAATGAGGAGTTTTGCTGTGGAAACCTGATGCTCACAACCGGCTTTTTAGAAGACTTCATGGAAACTGGAAAAAAGAACATAGAGGCCTTCCGAAAAGCTGGCGTAAAAAGAATAGTCACCGGCTGTCCGGGATGTTACAAGATTTTCGCCGAGGATTATCCTAAATATTTCAGCAATTTTGACATAGAGGTGGAGCACATAACCCAGCTTGTGGCAAGATTGATAGATGAGGGAAAAATAAAACCAACCAGACCAGTGAATTCCGTCATCACATATCATGACCCCTGCCACCTTGGTAGACATATGAGGGTAATAGAGGAACCCCGCAAGATTCTGGACAGTATCCCCGGACTGGAACTAAGAGAGATGGAGCATAACAAGTTCGATGCAAAGTGCTGTGGAGCTGGAGGAGGAATGATGGCCGCTTACCCAGAGGTTGCAGTAAAAATAGCAGAAAAAAGAGTAAAAGAGGCAGAAGCCACTGGAGCAGAAATGCTGGTAACAATCTGCCCCATTTGCGAATTCAACTTTGACAGAGCCATAAGATACACAGACTCAAAAATAAAACTAGTCGACCTAATGGAGATACTCAAAAAATCCATTTAGCCGCGCATCAATCACACCCCATCACTAAGCCAGAAAACATCATAAGGGGACAAAGATTAAGGGTCCCCACAATCAAAAATTTTTAAATGTGTTTTCCGAAAAAAATTAGGAAAGAACTGTTTCCGAACCAATTTTACTATTTTTAATCGTGTTGCAGGCTGAGCAGGTTTATCATTCAAAACATTTGGATGAGAGGTTCTCATCCTTGGCCCCGTAGTAGGGTTCGCGGAGTTCAACTGCTTTTAGAAACAGTTCTCTGAGAGTTTTGGAATCCGCACCTCCTCTGAGGGGGCCTATAATGTCAATAAGGTTGTCGCTTCGCATAAGGCAGGGTTTCAGCTTGCCATCACTTGTGAGGCGTATTCGGGTACAGTTTGAACAAAAATCGCTGTTATGTACCGGTCTTACAATTTCCACTTCTGCACCGCCGGGTAGAAAGTACTTTTTTCTGTTCTGCATACTTTTTCTAGTAACCACCCTTTCTGCATAGCCTCCCAACTCCACCTCTAAGGGCTCCACATCCACGTGAAAACGCTGGAAAACCTCGTTTCCCAAATCCACAAGCTCAATCACCTGCAGAATGGCGCCCTTGCTTTGAGAAAAACGCACCAAATCCCAAAACTCATTTTCATTCAACCCCCTCAATAAAACCATGTTAAGCTTAATGGGTCTAAGCCCAGCCGCCGAAGCCTCATCAATCCCACACAACACAGAGTCTAATTCATCAAAACCGGTAATTACCTTATATTTTTCAGGGACCAAGGAATCTAAACTAACATTTACCCTCTTTAACCCCACCTCTCTCAATTCCCAAGCCTTATCCGCAAGCAGAGTAGCATTAGTAGTCATAGAAACCTCCTCAATCCCGGGTACCGAGGAAATCCTCTCCACCAATTCAAAAATATCCCTCCGCAGCAAAGGTTCCCCACCAGTCAACTTCACCCGCCTAACACCCTCAACCGCCGCCACTTCCACGATTCTCTCAATCTCATAAGCCTCCAACTCGCAACTAGGATTAATCTCACCCTCACCATGACAATAAATACACCTAAGATTGCAACGATGAGTAAGGGAAACCCGAATGTCCCTAATAGGCCTCCCATATCTGTCGCAAACCATAATTGCACTCCCAAGATTCTAAACTAACAACCACAAAGAAACTTAAAACATTAACCCCACAAAACAAAAAAACATAAACTAACCAGAAAAGCCAAACCCACAAACAAAACACTAATCGCAAACCCAAAAAGTCAAAATTTAACTTCCCTAACCCGCGACGGCTTCTTAAAATCAATTCTTATAGCGTCAACAGGACAACGCGAAACACACATCTTACAACCCAGGCAGCTACTCTCATCCATAACCACAGCCAAACTCCTGTCCCCCAAATCCACAATTTTATAGATTCTGGCCCCCTTTGGACACACAGCCCTGCAAATACCCTCACCTCTACACTTCTCCGGATCAACAGTAATCCTGACAATAAAAAACCACCTCACAAACTATAAAAAGCACATCCAACAAAACATAAAAACTTTAGCCTGAAAAATCAAAATCCAGAACAAAAATAAACCCACTCTAAAAGTCAAAAAAGGAATTCCAGACCTTAATCCGAGTCTTGGGAAGCCCTACTTAATAAGCTGCGCAAGAGACCGCCGGAAGGCTTCGCGCCATATTCCTTCACACTCTCAGAAGCCCTGGATTCCATTCTAACTTCACCAGCTTTAACCTCAGAAAGAACACTAGCAACAGAACGCAAAAAGTCGGGGTTAATACGCCACTCCGTAGTATCCTGCCCCGCCCTACACTCCAAAAAATCAGAGCCCAAAACCTGCTGAGACTGAGTCAAAATAGTGCTTACACGCACCAGACCCACTCCCCTGTCCCAACTCCGTGCAACACGACACAACTCAAAAACAGTATACCAATTACCACTACTCAAAACGTCAAAAATAGCCCTCTTACACATGTCCCCCCCAATCAATCTCCTCAGCATATCACTCTTACCCGAACTTGAACTCACACCAGAACCGTAACCCCAACTATGACCAGAAACGCTTGAAGAGCCAGACGGAGAATTAGAAGCAGAAGACTGAGAATTGGAATCACCACTAACCCTACCAAAAATCGACCTATGAGAATTCTCCTCAAGCATAAAAGGAATCCTCCAAACCGCAAATAACTACAGCTCACAGTTAAGGAATCTATCCGAAAACAAGATAAAAAATTGAGTAACACGCAACTAATACATATATAACTCAAAAAACCATAGAGTTCTTATAAAAAAGGGGCCAAAAAAAGCACAAAGCACCACTAGTTTAAACGAGAAAACAATAAAAACACAAAAAACCAAAACGAAATAAACAAAAAACCGAAAACAACAGAAAGATTTTTATTTGTAAAATACAAAATACATATTGGGGAAGTTGAACCTCACGCCGCGAAGTCCACACTAAGCTCACTAATCGCTTTCCCCCCTCACTTGCATTGTCGTTGTTGGTCTTCTTTTTTTGTTTTGGTGTGGGCGTATGGGCGCGAGGGCTTCCCTGACGTTTACTTCTTCCTCTGGAGAATGATTCACCACATAGTTCACTTAATTTGGGTTTTTTACTTATTTTAACAAATTTTAAAATTGTTTTAGTGTTTGTTTTATTTATGGGGAGAAATAAACGTTTTTCCAGCACATTTTTAAATTCATTTTTCAAATGTTCAGTCTACAAAGAGAGAATGGAAACAATTACAAGTTGCACAACTCAGCAATTTTATAAATGGTTTAAAGGAAATCTAAAAAATATTTGAGGTGTATGTCTAACCCATGGGGGGGATACACCTTTTTAGCTGAGGATGGGAATCGCTCAGATTTTTAAGGGAAGTGAAGGCTAAAATTGAGGATAGAAAAAGGGCTCTTTTTTAGCAATTATAGAGGGTTATTCCCAGTTTTCCCCTTACAATGGCTAAATGTGTATGGAAAAGGCTTGTTCCACTGAATATCACCAAAGTTAAGGCATACGTGGTTCTGCGCTTCTGTGTGTGAAGTACACCGCAGCGCTTTTAATTGCTTTAGAACCCTTTTTCTGGTGGGTGGGCCCCATTGCTCTTTTATTAGTTGTATTTTTGTGTTGTTCCATCTTTGGGGATGGTGAACTGCTGCTTTATTTTTTGGTGATTATTATTTTTGTTTGTCTTCGATTATTATTTCTTCGATTCCCTCTTTGGTGATTTTGTGTATTTGGATTCTGCCTCCTGATGCTGTGTCGCGAGCTTTGGCTGCTCTTACTGCTCTTATGGCTAGGTCTTTTGCTTCTTCTACGGTGATGCCGTCTTTGTATTCGTCTTCCAGTACTCCGTAGGCTATCACGGATCCTGATCCAGTTGCTCCAAATTTTGGTTCTTCTAGTAGGCTTCCTAGGGGATCTAGAGTGTAGATGTGTGGGCCTGTTTCGTCTACTCCTCCTAGGACTGGCATGGTAATGTATGGGTTGATTCGGTTTTGGTATAGTAGTACGGACATGAGGTTTGCTGCTGCTTTTACGGTGACGTCTCTTCCTATTTCGTGTTTTCTGAGGGCTAGGTTTGCGGACATTATTTTTGCTACCTGCTGGCAGTCGGCAACGCCCCCGGAGATGGTCATGGATATTCGGGGGGCTATTTTGTATATTTTGGGGGCGGTTATGTTGGCCACTATGTTCCCCATGGTTGCTTGGGATTCTGTTGCCAGTATTACTCCGTCCTTGCAGACGATTCCCAAAGTGGTTGTGCCGCTTACATATATATTATCGTTAATTTTATTGTCTCTGCTCATGGTTACCCTACTCCTGAATTTCTGTCTGTGTATTTAGTATTGAGGTTTTTGCTTTTATTGACTTGGTAGGTGAAGTATTAATACTTTTTCATATTAAACCTGCCTAACCTTCCTGCCGGACAGTATCGCCAAAGATGGGAATATGGCTGAATGGGAGGGAAGGACTGCATTGGGATGCTAGTGTTTTCCCCAATTGTTCAGTTTTTAAACTGGTTTGAAAAATGTGTGAGAAAGATATAGTATTCCCCACCTAAGCGCATCGTCAACCAACCTTCGCAGAGAAGAAGATAATTCTCCCAAAAATACTTGAGATAAATGGGATAAGTGTTTAAAGAATAGTTATGTTGTGTTAGCAATAGGTTTATGACTTATTATTGAGGGTTTGGTGGTGGTTTTATATTTTTGAGTTTCTTTTTTTAGAAGGTTTCTGTGGAGTCTACTACGTCTTCTAGGAATTTTTGGTATTTGAGGACTACTTTTTCTTTTAGGTCCATTGCTAGAACTGGGTTTACTTTGGCGATTTTTCTGAGTAGGAATTCGACGAGGAGTTCGTTTGTTTCTCCGTTGACTTTCAGGGCTATATTGTCTGAGCCCATGCATTCTAGGAGTACGCTTAGAATTTCTTCTCGGTCTTCGCTTCCACCGTAAGAGAAGAGGCGTAGGAGTTCGTTTCCGGCGATTCTTGTGAAGAAGAGTTTTAATTCTTTTAGATCTTTTTTGAGGAGGTTTGAGACTCCGGCTTTGATTATGCTCCAAACGAAGTCGTAGGCAACTCCCTCTCTTCTAACCACGAAAACGCACAGGAGGATGTCCTCTAAATCTTTAGTGTTTTTTTCCCTCTCAACGGCTAGGGCAATTTTTTGCCTGTCAAGCTTCTCAACGAAATCTTCCACAAGTAGGGGGTCTATTTCAAGGAGACACCGCAAACATAGGGCTAGAGAGGACAGGTCTTCTCCGGTGCTCAGCCTTTCTATTATGGTGCCCCAATCCATTTTTAGGGCCAGTTCCCTGGCGACTGTCTTATTTACTGAACCTAATGCTTCCAGAAAAAGGACCGGGTCTGTAAAATTTCCAGTATAGTTGTTGAGTTTATTAAGTAGGGATTCTTTGTTCATGTTGTCGGCCAGCCATTCTGGAACCCAGCTGGAGGGCAATCCTTTGGAGCCTTGCCCAAGATAACTGAAGAATTTTCTAATCACTCCCAAATCTTCTTCACTATTCAACTTCTCAACCAAAACAGGCAAATCTAATCCATTAAGTAACTCTTCAACCAAGTTTTTGGTCTCAAAACTCATCTGAAAAACAACCAGTCCAATCTTGCTCAGTTCTGGATTTCTATTAAGCTCATCCATAACGGCTTTTAGCTCCTCCACTGACAAGAGAGCTCTGCGCACCAGCTCTCTACTCTCATTCAATAAACGGTCAGAATCTGAATGGTCTCCCTGTGCCATCGAGTCTTGACTCCTCCACAATTATAAACTAGCCATCCCATATTTCACGTACTAGACGGGGGGTCTACACCCTTAAAAGATAAATGCGCTATCCCGAATTATTAACGTTTTCTAATCTAACACAAACTCTAAACGATCATACTCCTCGATTTGCTATTTAGAGTATCTACAGACCAACGGGAAAACCACGTATGCTTACAGGCCTCAAACAAAGCCTCGTATGTTTCCACGATCCAGATAATACAGAAATAAGGTCTTCAAATATTTTAGGAAATCCTCGAATATGTGAATTTCTGCGTGGCTTTCGCTATTCTCAGCGGTTTTTATCATATTCAGTTTGCCATTTGCATGGCCTCTTAATCAATATGTACGCGCTTCCTGTCTAAATGGGGTAGACAAAAGAAAGTTTGGGAAGAAGACTCAAGATGATGTAGTTTCGTTCAATTTCGCCTTTGAAAGAAGCTTTCGTAGGGCTTCTTTTCCGATTTAGAGCCTCAAAATGGAGGGTAGAATCGGACTAATCTGCATCGCCGAGGACTCAATCAGAAAAGATTTAAATATTCTCTTTGTTTTTTTCTTACTGTCATGGAGGTCAACGGAAGTGTATCGCCGCCAAATTTGACAGCTAAAAGGCAAAACTACTTCTCAACTGTGAAAAGGCTAAGCCTTCCGTTGAAAACTTTTAATAACATGCATAAAATTATTTCTGGGGAGCTAGTTTCCCAAAAAATTCCTTGTAAAAGGTATTATGACAAAATTTTTCAGGATAAATCATTCTCTAACAATCTTCTAGTGATAACAGAAAAATCTTGCGCTGGAAGTGAAAAGTATGCCCCTCTATAAGGACGTTGAAACTACACCTGATTATCCAAAAATCGAAGAGGAAATCCTAAAATTCTGGAAGCAAAACAAGATATTCCAAAAAACCCAAGAATTCCGGGAAAAAAACAATAAGGGATGGTTCGTTTTCCTTGAGGGCCCGCCCACCGCAAATGGGTTGCCCCACGTAGGCCACGTTCTAACCAGAGCGGTAAAAGATGTGGTTATGAGATACAGGACAATGAAGGGCGAGTATGTAAACCCTCGACGGGCTGGGTGGGACACTCATGGTCTTCCGGTGGAGCTTGAAGTTGAAAAGGCTCTGGGTTTGAATAGCAAGAAGGAAATTGAGGAGTACGGTGTTGCAAAGTTTAATGAGAAGTGTAGGGAAAGCGTTTTCCGCTACGAGAAGGAATGGGTTAGGATGACGGAGCGTGTAGCCACCTGGATGGATATGGATAATCCCTATGTTACACTTGAGCCGTATTTTATTGAGTCTGTTTGGTGGTCTTTGAAGCAGATTTGGAGCAAGGGTAACCTGTATCGTGATTACTATGTGGTCTTGTATTGTCCTCGCTGTGGCACCCCTTTAAGTGCACATGAAGTGGCTTTGGGTGGCTATAAGGATGTTAAGGATCCCTCTATTCATATTAAGTTTAAGCTGTTGGGGGAGGAAAACACTTATTTTTTGGCTTGGACGACTACGCCTTGGACCCTGCTTTCTAATGTGGCTTTGGCGGTTCATCCAGATTATGATTATATTTTGGTGGAGTATAAGGGTGAGCGGTTGATTCTAGCTAAGGCTCTCCAAATGGTTCTTGAGGGTAATTACAAGATTGTTCGGGAGTTTAAGGGTAAGGAATTGGAGGGCTTAGAGTATTGGCCACTGTTTGATTTCGTTAAGCCAGAGAAGAAGGCTTTTGTTGTGGTTTTGGCGGATTTTGTCACCCTCACTGAGGGTACCGGTATTGTACATATGGCTCCAGCTTTTGGCGCTGAAGACTTTGAAGTCGCCAAAAAATATGACTTGGCAATTATACAATTGGTTGACGAGGCCGGCCGCATAAAGGAAGAAGCCAAACCCTTTGCCGGGATGAAGGTTAAGGATGCGGATAAAAAGATAATTGAAGCTTTAAGAGAGAAAGGACTACTCTTCCGCGAGGGAGTTTTGGAACACGCTTATCCCTTCTGCTGGCGCTGCGATACCCCTCTTCTCTATTATGCCATTGAAACATGGTATATTAAATTGAGTGCTCTGCGGGAGAATCTACTCCGGAACAATGAGAAGATAAACTGGTATCCTCGACACCTTAAGCATGGACGCTTCGGCAACTTTCTCGAGGAGGGCAAGGACTGGGCTCTAAGCCGTAACCGATTTTGGGGAACACCACTTCCCATATGGAAGTGCGATAATAAACACTATGTTTGTGTGGGAAGCTTCAAGGAGCTAGAAGAGTATGCAGGCCCTCTACCTAAGGATTTTGATCCCCATAGACCCTACGTGGACCAGATTACTTTTGCCTGTCCTGAGTGCGGTGCAAATATGAAGAGGGAGCCCTACGTAATTGACTGTTGGTACGATTCTGGTGCAGCATCATTTGCGGAGCATCACTACCCATTTGAAAACAAAGAATTTTTTGAGAAAACTTTCCCAGTAACATTCATCACAGAAGCCATAGATCAGACTCGAGGCTGGTTCTTCAGCCTGCACGCTGTGGCAACCGCTGTTTTCGACAGTCACGCATATCAGAATGTGGTTTCCCTAGGCCACGTTCTAGACGAACACGGACACAAGATGAGTAAATCTCGGGGAAACGTTGTTGACCCGAATGTAATATTTAGAAATGAGGGCGCGGATGCAATGCGCTGGTACTTCTTTGTGTCCAGCCCACCTTGGGCACCTAAAAGATTCAGTGAAAAAATGGTGATTGAAACCAGAAACCATTTCCTGAATACTCTCTGGAACGCCTATTACTTCTATGTCACCAACGCCAACATAGACGATTTTAATCCTTACGATGATAAATTCAAGAAAAAGGATTCGCAGAACATTCTTGATAGGTGGCTTAAAAGCAGACTGAACCGCGTTATCAAAATTGTGGACTCAAGTATGAAGAGCTATATGATCCACACCGCTGCCAGAGCAATCGATAAGTTTGTGGTGGACGAGTTAAGCAATTGGTATATTAGAAGGTCTAGGAGAAGATTCTGGAGGGCGGAAATGGACGAGGACAAAATCGCCGCCTATCACACACTCTTTGAAGCCCTGGAAAAAATAGTGAGAATTCTAGCACCATTTATACCACTAATATCTGAGGCCATGTACCAAAACCTTTCCAAGGGAAACGGTGAAGCACCTGAAAGTGTACATATGACAGACTTCCCAGAATTCAAGGAGGAACTATTCGATGATGAACTAGAGAAAAGTATGGGTTTAGCCATTGAAATTTCAAGTGCAGGACGCGCCGCCAGAGCCAGCAAAAACATAAAACTTAGACACCCCCTCCAAGAGCTGGTGGTAGTGGCAGATTCGGAAAGTCTAGATTACATAAAACCCTTAGAACACGTATTAAAGGACGAACTTAACGTTAAAAATGTCAAATATGAAACTGACGATTCCAATTATGTCACCTACAAGCTTAAACCCAACTACAAAAACATCGGTCCAAAGTTTAAGAACCTAGCACCGAAAATAGTTCAAGAATTAGAGAGACTGGATCCTAAGGAAGCTGCACAGAAGCTTGCGGGACAGGGCAAGCTCACATTGTTCATTGGCGGTGAACAAGTGGAACTAACAAGTGAAGAAGTTGAAGTTGAAACTCTTGAAAAGGAGAATTATGTGATGGGCCAGGCCGGCCACGTAAAAGTATTTCTTAACACCATAATTACCCCCGAACTGGCAGAAGAAGCTCTGGCTAGAGAAATAGTGAGAAGAATACAGACTATGAGAAAAGAGATGAACCTTGACTACATGCAGAGAATAGAAGTATACATAGACTGCAGCAACAAAATGTTCCAAGAAATAGAAGAGAATAGTGATTACATTAGAGAGGAAACATTAGCAACCATTCTAAAACAAGGGAAAGGCAAAACAAAAGGCTACCAAAAGAAATGGAAACTAAAAGACGAACAAATAACCATCACCATAAATGAGGCAAAATAAGAACAATCCTACTACTATCTTCCTCTCCCTATTTTTCAACTACATAATAATCACATTAAAATACCGGAAAAATACGAGAAGTTAATAATAAAAGGAAAGGAGGATTCAAAGATTTCCATACTTTTAAAGAATGGAAGAATATTAGATGGTACTGGTAACCCTTGGTTCAAATCAGACCTACTTGTGGAGGGTAACAAGATTTCAAGAATCGAGCCCTCAATAGAACCAGCTGGCGTCGATGATGTCATCGATGTTTCTGGATTAATTGTAGCACCCGGATTTATTGACATTCATTCTCACTCTGACATCACCATATTTTTGGAGCCAACGGCAAAGAGCAAAATTTCCCAGGGAGTAACAACAGACTGTGTGGGAAACTGCGGCTTCTCGGCATCCCCCTTTCCCAAAGATCCAGAGAGAAGGGAAGAGCTGCTCAAAAAAATGATATGGATCTCTGAAATGCAAGATTTAGATATACGGTTTCACACCATAGAGGAGTACATGCAAGAACTAAATAAGACCAAGATTGGAATAAACATAGTTTCCTTAACTGGACACGGGATATTAAGAGCTATTTCTATGGGTGTCGAGAACCGAGAACCAACATCAGACGAGCTTGAAACAATGAAAAATTACTTGGAACAGGAACTAAAACTCGGCTCATTCGGACTGAGTACTGGCCTTGATTATCCTCCTGGATCCTTCGCTAAAACCGAAGAAATAATAGAACTATGCAAAGTGGTAGCCAAATATAATGGAATCTATGCTACTCACTTTAGATATGTTTCCGGCTCTCTATCTTCTGCAACCCGAGAAGCCATAAAGATAGGAGAAGCATCTGGTGTTCCAGTTCAGATTTCACACTTTAAAGCCTTTGGAAAACTATTCTGGGGAACACTTGGAGATGCCTACAGAATAGCTATGAGGGCGAGGAAAAAGGGAGTTGAGGTAACATCAGACACCTACCCCCATCTGGTAAACTCCACGAGACTGTTTATGACGATGCCTTTCCACCTGTACCTGAGGGATGGAGCACTAGACCCAGAAGGCTTTCATGAAAAAATTAAAAGAATCAGAGAAGATCCGAAGCTAGAAGCCCAAGTTAAAAGGGAAATAGATCAAATTGCTAGCGATGTGTGGGGAGTGGATGTAAAATCTGGTGACTTGTCCGAGTGGAGAAAAATTATTGTTTCCACCAAGGGAGATCCCATATATAATGGAAAGTCGTTAGAGCAAATAGCAAAGGAACAGAAAAAGGATCCCAGAGATGTGCTCATAGATATTTTCATCAAACACGGAATTAAGCCCGGAGGCACGTTTCTATCTTTGAGGGAAGAAGATAACCAAGTAACATTGACACATGAGATTTCAATGATTTCCTCGGACGGCGGGGTTGTTCCAAATAGAGACACTTATGTTAACCCATATTATTATGCTGCATTTACCCAAACACTGGCAAAATATGTTAGGGAGAAGAATTGGCTCACTCTGCCCGACGCGATACGCAGAATGACTTCGTTTCCAGCCCAGAAGCTGGGTTTAACTAAGAGAGGATTGTTAAGAGTTGGAAACTACGCCGACATCACCATATTTGACCCTGAAAAAGTTCAAGATCTCTCGACAAACGAAAATCCGCACCAGTATTCAGTGGGCATAGAATACGTCCTAGTGAATGGCCAATTTGCTATTAAAGAGGGAAAATTCACGGGAATAAGGGCAGGCAGAGGAATCTTGAAAAACAGGCAAGAAATTTAAACAAGTTTTCCTCACATTCCTCACATCTTGCAAATTTTTCGTATTTTTTTTTTCTTTTTAACCCATTTCTGTTTATATCTCCTGCAGAATTTGAAGGCTGCCAAAAAATATTTGCTGAAGGTCTGGCATTCTTCGTATCGACTTGTAAATATCGCAAAAATAGAAAAAAATAAACCAAGGGTTTGGGAAATGAGATATACAAATAGCTTTGGGAATAGCTTTTATAAGGTCACACCAACACTTAGTATTGTAGATTCTTAAGGAGGAATGAAGATTGGTAAAGGTTAAATGGTGGGGTCATGCCACATTTGAAATCAAAGGAAGCAAACTAACAATCATCACGGATCCTCACGGGGGCTCAGTGGGATTACCCAATCCCAAATGTTCCGGGGATATTATTCTGGTTTCACACGACCACTTCGATCACTACTCAAAAGTCGAAGACGTATGCAAGGGTGGCGCCGAAAAGGTTTTGTGGATGACAGGCACCAAAACAGTTAAAGGAATTCCAATAAAGGGAATACAGGTATTCCATGATGAGAGTAAGGGCAGTCAAAGGGGCAAAAATGTCATCTACACATTTGAAATGGATGGAATAAAGTTCTGCCACTTGGGCGACCTAGGACATGTTCCCTCGGAATCCCAAATTAGAGAAATCGGTGAAGTCGATGTACTTTTCATTCCAATCGGCGGAGTCTTCACCATCGACGCCTCAGGAGCCACCGAGGTGGCGGATCTAATAAAGCCAAAAATAGTAATTCCCATGCACTACAAGACTCCCGGTTTATCACTCGGTTTAGGCGACATAAAAGCATTTACTAAGGGTAAGCCTAGAGTGAAGGAAATCAAATCCTCAGAAGTGGAAATAACAAAAAGCAATCTACCAAAGGAAACCGAAATTTGGGTACTAAAACTGTAAAACTTTTTGATTCTTTTTTACTTTTTAAAAATAAAATCAGAACCTTTTTATTTCCTCGGCATCCTCTCTAACAGGACGAAAACTTTATTTTCCATAAAACTCGCAGCATCACCTCTATTCTGAAAAAGGGAGGATTGATTTTGGACGTTGAGAAAATTAGAGAGGATTTTCCCGTAACTAGAGAGTGGGCCTACTTTAACACGGGTTATTATGGCCCCCTGCCTCGCCCAGTTGTACAAGCTATGAGCGATTTTTTAGTGGAATGTATGTGCACTGGACAAGGAAACTGGGAAAACTTGTTCGATTTTGAAGAGAAAAAAGAGAGGACAAGAATAAAACTGGCAAACATGCTGGGAGCCTCACCAGACGAGATTGCATTAACTAGAAGTACTACTGAGGGCTACAACCTAGCATTGCAGAATATTGATTGGAAGAAAGGAGACGAAATAATCATCAATAGTGTAGAGTATCCACCTAACCGCTATATATACAACTTTCTAGTCGAAAAGTTCGGAGTACAACTCGTAACTGTAGAAGCTGACGAGGAGGGTATCGTCAACCCAGCAGATGTGGAACAAGCCATAACAGAACACACCAAACTCATATCTATGTGCCACGTTACCTACCACCCAGGAACTATTTTACCCGCGGAGGAAATTGGAAAAATTGCTTCTGAAAACAATATTCTCTACGCTCTGGATGGTGCCCAAGGACCAGGATACATTCCAGTAAATGTGAAAAAACTCGGATGTGACTTTTATGCTGTAGCGGGGCACAAGGCTCTCTGCGGACCCGTGGGTACGGGCTGTCTATATTTCAAAAGGGAGCATGGGGAAAAAATGCAACCACTAATAGTAGGTGAACCATTCCTCTTCGGCGCAGAACCAACCGAAACCATCTCAGAGAAGGGAAGATGGTTGGCCCCCTATAAGTTTGAGGCAACTTCCCTAAATTATCTGGGGTTCATTGGTTTGGGCGCCGCAATAGACTATATGAATAGAATTGGGATTGAAAATATTAGAAGAAGAAACATGATGCTCACTTCCTTTGCAATTGATGAGCTAACTAAGATCCCTAATCTTAAGATTGTTGGTACAAAAGACGTTAATAAAAGGGTTGGCCTACTGTCCATAGATCTTCCCGGTTACCCTGCGATAGTGTTGATGCCCTTCGCTGCAATAAGGAAAGTTATTTTTAGGCCGGTTAGGGGTAGCATCTCTCGAATTAGTATACACTATTTTAACACTGAGGAGGAAATCCTGAGAGTGAAGTCTGTCATAGAACAGGCCATTAAACTCTCAAAAATCAGAGAGCTCCTATGAAACATTTTTCCACCCTTTTGGAAACTTCTCCCAGGTTTTCTTTTTTTGTTCTGTTTTTGCTTTGTTTCGCTTTCCTTTTTTGGGTTTGAAGTTTGATGGGGTGTGTAAAAGTATTAACAATAGTAAAGCTTAAATAGATTTAATTATTTGTTTAGTTGTGCAATATCCGTGCAGAACCGTAAGTAAAACCGAGGTAATAAGATGATAGTAATAGAACTATTCTATTCCAAGAACTGTCCCTACTGCCCTGCGGCCAGGAAAATGATTGAGGAATCAGTCCAAGAAATAGAAAAGGCATTTAACGAATGTATAATAGTAAATGAAATAGATGTGGGAACAAAAACAGGCCGCGAAAAGGCAAAACTGTATCAGGTGGAGGGCGTACCAACCATTGCGATAAATGGTTTAGTGACTTTTGTGGGAGTCCCACCCAGCACCCAATCCCTAGTAACCGCAATTAGAAAATTCATAGACCCCAATCAAATATATGTATAATGAGATATAGGATTAGATTTTTTATTCTTTAAATTTAAAGCGAATTATTGCTTCTTCTAAACTTGTAAATAAAAAACCAAATTGTTTGAGGAAAATAGATTAACAAGAAAATCTACCATATTGTCGGGTGCAAACTTGCCTAAAGAGCTAGTATCTTTAAGAAGGCTGTTAAAAAGGTATTTCAGATTAATTGCAGACTACTCCAAGGAACTCTACTCGGTGGACGACGGGTTCACAAAGCAAACAGAAAAGGAATTTAAACAATATAAAACCAACCTTGTTCTTGAAGTAATCCAACAGTCTACCAAGTCTCTATCACAGTTCATATCATTCCTAGACACGCTTGTAAACGCCCTGAACCTCTGGTTTGAATTTTTCTTCAGCATAGTTAATTCTCTCGGGACACAGCAGTATTATGATATTATCCGCGGGAAAGTACGACTCGAAGAAATTGTAAAACCCGAAAAGGTTGACCTACACTTCCTGAGGTTTAACGTGGAAAACTCTGTAGCCTTCATTTATCCAAAAATAAAAGAACTATTCTCGGTCTTACTATCCGAGGTAAAAGGTATGCTTAGCATTTTAAAAACCATAAAGTCTGAAGTCGCGGAACAATTTATAAATGAGTTGGAAGAAACATTAAAAAAGTGGCTGGCATCTGAAGAAAACCTCTACTGCATAATTGAGGAGGCACTACAAGACCAATCGGTAAACAGCGTAAATAAAATCATAAGCCTAGCTAACTATCTAATCGATTTCGCCCGAAACTTTCTCCACTGCATTGGGTATATTAGTCCATCTATAAAGGCGGGAGAGGAGTACGAACTAGACGACTTCGTTACAGTCCTGGAGCAGATTAAAGGTATACAAAAGGATTTAACATTAATCCTTGATTTTCGAAGAAAAGCATATGAACATTCAGAAAAATTCAATGAGCAAATACCAATAGCTCTTTGGGGAGACAGAGAGACAGCTCTTAAAAAGTTCGAAGCCTTTGCCCGTTTCGAATTAAAAACTGATAAATTGATTCCGGAAAATGTTAGTGCCGAGGATCTGGCCTTTGGTTTAGTGCAGGCAAAGGCAGAACTCAACATTGTTAGTAATGCAATCGAAATGGAAAAAGAAAAAATATATGCACTTAAAGCCGCTGCGGATCTTCTTGAGAGTCCTATCCTAAAAATCCTATATCAAGGCATATTAAAGAGAAGAAAAATAGCAAAAAAGTATATACAGCTTCTCTACCAAAATTTGGATGATTTACAGAGAGAAACACAAAAAGTTCTAGAGTCAAAAGGCCAACATTAAATGTTACAAAATAAGTTGAAAGAGATTAATTTTACCAGATTTTTGGGCTCTTTCACTAATCCTTAAATAAAAACTATGACAAAAGAATAGTTGAGAAATTTTTTCAGGTGGTGTTTCCCCATGACGGAAGAAAACTCATTCCAACATGTTCTACACCAATTGGATAAAACTGCCGAAATAATGAATCTCGATCATAACATTCACAACTTTCTAAGAAAACCCCAACGCTCCCTTGAAGTGTCCATACCCATAAGAATGGATGATGGTAGTATACAAGTCTTTGAGGGTTACCGGGTGCAATATAATTATGCTCGTGGACCATGTAAGGGCGGAGTTAGATACCACCCTTCCGTGACCTATGACGAGGTGAAGGCTCTAGCCGCCCTTATGACTTGGAAATGCGCAGTTGCAGACCTGCCCTACGGTGGAGCTAAGGGAGGGGTTGTTTGTAATCCCAAAGAAATGTCCCAAACAGAACTAGAAAGACTAACCCGAAGATATACTTATATGATTCTTCCAATAATTGGGCCAGAAAAAGACATCCCCGCCCCAGACATGTATACTAATGAACAAACGATGGCTTGGATGATGGACACCTATTCAATGATTACAGGTTACTCTGTACCCGGTGTTGTAACTGGCAAACCCCTAGAAATTGGAGGGACAAAGGGAAGATCGTACGCCACAGGTAAAGGCGTAATGTTCATAACTCGAAAAGCCCTCGAAGACTACAACATACCAATAAAAGGCGCCACTATAGCCATTCAAGGCTTTGGTAAAGTTGGTTCCTACGCAGCCCAGTTTCTAGCTGAAAAGGGGTGCAAGATAGTCGGCATAACAACCATGGAAGGGGGACTATTCAATCCCGACGGTATAGATATACCAAAACTATTGAATCACGTAAGAGAACAAAAACCATTTGCGGAGTACGAAGAAAAAAACTTGGAATACGTCCCTGACATGGAAAAAGCAAATAAACGGCTAATCAGTCTGGACGTAGATGTACTAATTCCAGCGGCTATGGAAAACCAAATAACACATGAAAACGCAGGAGACATAGAAGCAAAAATCATAGTGGAAGGAGCAAATGCCCCTACAACACCCAAAGCAGACGAAATCTTAATAGAACGTGGAATACCAGTAATACCCGACATCCTAGCAAACGCAGGAGGCGTAGTGGTCTCATACTTCGAATGGGTCATGTCCCTTCAGGCTTTCCTATGGAGCGAAAGGGAAGTTAATGTGAGACTTAGAGATTTAATGCTCAAAGCATACGAAAGTGTATCTTCAATCCATAAGAAAATGAAAGTAGATTTACGCACCGCAGCCTACATATTGGCAGTGAGCCGTGTAGCCAAAGCAATTGAGTTAAGAGGTCTGTTTCCCTAAACATCCTATAACCAGCTCAACAAAGTTATTCCATTTTTCATCTATTTTCTTTCACAAATTTAGAGAAGCAATAATCATACTCTTGCAGGATTAAGTTAACTCCATTTTTAAAAAATGAGGAAATCTCAGTTAAAAATAGGTATTTGGAGACTAATCTTGACTGGGGCGATGCGGGTTGGCAACTATATTTTAATCGTTTTTTGAGACTTGAAAAATGAACTATAAATTTTTCAGTCTGGAAGCCAAACCTAATGAATCCATAAAATAGGGTGAGGAAGGATTATATAGGACTAATTATTTGTACTGTTAACGTTGATTTAGTAACCGCGAACAAACTTACCTGAAACTTTGGAGTAGTGATTATTTTGGATATAACCATTACACAGATGGCACTAGAATACATTGCCAAAGCGTCGGAAACAATTTCCAACAGCAAAGAAAAACCAGCCTTAGCCATTTGGGCGGATAGAGTCTACACTTGAGGCGGTAGCCGGGTGGAAATAAGGTTGGATGTGTATCCTGAAAATGAAATCCTAGAAGTTGAAGGATTTGAAAACAAGGGTAATTTGAATGGCACTGATATACCGCTCTACATACACAAAAACGCTTATGACTTCCTGCCGGAGAAACCGAACATTGACTGTTCAGGACTTCTCTTAAAGAGACTATTTATCTCCAACTTTACACCCGTACGCTTTGGACGATGTTAAATACGGGGAAAGGAAATGATTCATCTCCCAAAAGTATAAAGGGATGATAATCAGACGGACAAGCACCGTCAAAATTCCCCAAAAGTTTTCTCCCCACCAAATTAGTATGCATTATCTCTCATTAGATCCACCGCTTGGGGTCATATTGTTAATTTTAGCGAGTCGTATCCAATTATGATTTTTTTTCGAAGGGGGTCCACTTTTTCTTGTAGCTTTTCGTGGGGAGGATTTAGGTGAGCAAGGTGGATTAGTACCGTTTTTTTGGCATTCAAGGTATTTGCTAGTTCTTTGGCCTCATTTACAGTCATATGGTGGTCTAAAAAGTGGGTTGGCTTGTCAATGAATGCATCAGTTATAAGAAGGTCTGGATTTTTTATGAGTCGGAGTGATTCTTCGGGAATTTTCACTCCAGTATCACCCGTAATCACAAGCTTTTTGCCATTTATATTAAAGCTGTAGCCTATAGGTTGTATGTACGAGGCGGGATGGGTAACATTCCAGGTGGGGTGATAGACGGGAAAGGCTTGAAACTGAATATTGTGATAGTCCACGGTTTCGTAAAGTTTTATTTCTTTACGCTTTGCGTTAATTATTTTGAAGCCCATTCTTTCTAGGACAAAGTCTAGAGTTTCCTTTAATCCGAACACTTTAATGAAATTCTGTACACGGTAGAACTCACTGAATCCCAGAATGTGGTCATAGTGGTGATGTGTGTAGAGAACCGCGGCGATTCTCCTTATCCCTTCACGGATTAGCTGAGCCCTGAGGTCTGGGCCGGTGTCTATAGATATGTTTCTGTCTTTTTCTGGATCACGTATAAGTATCCCAAATCGAGTTCGAGAGTTAGGAATCCCCTGCTCCCTCGCCAAGGTACACGATTCACAGTTACAATTCAACGTGGGGGTTCCAACAGTATCTCCGCTTCCCAGAATAATGATTTCCAACTCAAACCATCTCTCTCAAGAAATAAGTTAACTCGCTTATTGAATATTGTTCTGCATCACCATACCAAAACTTATGACAGCTGTATCCCAATGGCTTCTCACTATGATTAAACTTACAATATTTTAATATAAATACTACTGGTTTACCAATTAGAAATTAAAGTGTAAGATAGTTGTAAGGAGCCTTTTTAATCAGGTTTAGTGTATTTTGTTAGAAATCCTTGCGCTAAAGAGCGGGCGAGATCCCTTGCGTGGTTTGGTGCAAATTCATCCAGACCTTTTCCATAGGTTTGAACAATGAACTCAACCACTTTTTCCAGGTCTTGTTCTTCTTTGTAGACTTTAATTATTTCGTTATTCCACTTGTAAGTCACTTTAACTGTATCTTTTAGTGATAGATAGCCTTCACGTGCTGTTTTGGCTCCGAAGTGGGCAAATCCTATAATTTCAGGTTGGTAAGATTCGATTTTCCTTATTGTCGCAACAAATGTTTCTAAATCGAATTCTGGTGGGAAAGCTGTGGGTGTGATGGTTTTGGTTTGAGGCATGTGTATACCGACTGCGTCTCCAACGAACATGAATCTGCTTTTGGCTTCGTAGAAACTTATGTGGTCTTTGGAGTGCCCTACTGTGTCCAAAATTTCTATTTCCACCCCATTACCTAAATTGACTAAATCGCCCTCCTTTACTACATCAAAGTTTTTTATAGGTTTCATTTCGATGGTGGGATCACCGAATGTTTGTCTTCCCCCCTCAACAAGTTTCTCAATTATTGCGGGTACTGTGAGACGCTTGGAGTCCTTATCTGAAACCAGCACCCTAGCTTTACCAAACGCATCCTCCAAGTAAGCCGCACCTCCCGCATGGTCGAAGTGACAGTGGGAAGGCATTATGTAAGCAATATCATCAATCTTTATTCCCAAGTCCAGTACTCTTTCAACCAAGTTTTTAACAGTACTGTTGGAGCCCGTGTCAAGAATAGCTGCCTTTTCTCCCTTAACCACAAATACGGAAGTGGAACCCAGCTTCCCATGCATTTTAACATCTACCAGATATATGTTTTCGCCAATTTTAGAAGTTTTGGTAAACCACAAAAGAGACACCCACAAAACCTTTTGGTATATTTCCACAATTTACTAGTGATACTTAACATTTACGTATTATACACCCAAAATTTAGGAGTAAAGTTGTAAAAACCAAGTTAAACGCTGTTTGTAACAGTTTCTGAAATGCAAGTATATGTAATAATCTTAGTCTTCTGCCAAAGTTATGTGGGAGAAGCTTTTTTAGGTTCGGGCTCATTCCTAACTGCGGTTTTCTTATTTGTTCGGCTCTGTGTTAAGTAAACTCCAAAAAGGGTTAAAGCCATTCCCAGTATGCTTACTTCTGTGTAAAATTCGTAGAGAAAAATGGCTCCCAAAATTGTAGTTACTATGGGCACCAAGAGTAGTGCGATGCAGGCTGTTGAGGCCTCTATATCGTGAAGGACTTCGTACCAGACGAAGAAGGTTAAGACCGAAGACACTATTCCAAGAGTAACTAGGGAGGTCCAACCTAAACCAGATAGGCGTGTAACGGGGACAAATCCTTCGGCGATAAATGCTGTTATAAATAGCAGAATGGTTCCAAAAGGCACCGATGTTGCAGTCATCAGATAGGAATCTATATTCGCCGCTATTCTCTTGGCTAGAATTGCCCCAACCGCCCATGAGAATGCAGCTCCGAACACTACAATGTTCCAAATGCTTCCTGACAGAGTGGGATTAGTTGCTATAACCACAAGTACAACTCCCGTGTATCCCAAAAGAAGTCCTACCGCTTTTCTCCTTGTTATTTTTTCACCTAGGAATATTGCAGCAAGTATTGTAACTATTATTGGGTCTGTGTTCACAATTATTGATGCCTGTCCAGCGGGCACGTACTGCAGCCCATAAACTTCTAAAAAATAGTATGAGAATACATTAACAGCACCCAAAGTGCAAATAGAAAAAGTTTCCTTCCTAGTAAATTTTAAGATTTCCCTATATTTTCCAGTTATCATTAGGGAAACTATGAGGATGCTTGAGGCTAGGAGGAAGCGGTAAGCAGTAAATGTTATGGGGGGCATATCTCTGAGAGCATACTTAATGAATATGAATGAGGAACCCCATGTTAGTACCACAAAGGTTAAACCGCCTGCGGTGCTAGGCTTCAAATTTTTTCCTCCAATATGGTTAGCCTTAAATTGTAAAAGTTATTAAGCTTTTTTCATTAAAATAGAAAATTTTCAGGAGAAAATTTCTCATAAAATAAAGTTGACTACTTAAAATTTATTAAACTGAAAATAGAATATAAACCAATTAAGAAACAATAAAAAAATATAACCACATTATACTTTAGTAACTTTGAGGTGTAATTAATTGGTCAAACTGGATGAGATTGATATAAAGATACTAAACATACTCCAAGAAGATGGAAGAATAAGCGTAGCTGAAATAGCGCGCCAGGTTAAACTGGCATCTCCCTCGGTTCATGAACGAATCTCCAAACTGGAAGAGGAGGGAATAATTAAAGGTTACACTGCCATACTGGATGCGAAAAAGCTGGGTAAAGATGTCACCGCCTTTATTGGAATAAAGGTAAACCACGCACTCGCCAGTGGTGATTCGGTCATGAACGAACTTATGAAGATTGATAGCATTGTGGAGTCCCACACAGTTACTGGGGAGGACGACATTCTCATAAAAGTCAAAACCGAGAACACCTCATCTCTAGAGGATATACTAAACAGGATATATTCCATAAAAGGAGTATTAAACACCATAACCACAGTAGTTTTATCAACAGCACTGGAAACGCTAAAAATTAAAATTGGATAAAACACTAAAAATAGCCAAAAACCCAGGAACAGTTTTTAATACTCTTTAATATCTATTACAACCTATCGCTGGATAATCCTATAGGGAAACGCTTCCATCAAAAAGGGGATTTAACGGATAATACTCCCGTTGATGATAGAAAGCCAAGCACTGGTCGTAATTTTGAATCCCAAACTGAAGCGGCAAAGTTCTACTTATTTCACCATTTCTCTGATTTCTGTCATAGTATATCTTTTTTTCCTACCATGTTACTCGAGCTCACAATCCGATTCAGATATCATATTTTTATCACTTTTTGAAGAAATAAACTTTTTTAGTTAATTTATGAATAAAAAAATTTAATAAATAAATATATAAAAAAATGTTTAACATTCTGTGGGATTCAAATACTCAAAAAAGGAAAAGACTAAAAACCCAAAAACTAACCGAGTTGAACACATTGATAATACACAACATTTACATTATAAGCTCTGAAGGAATATGCCCCCTAAGCATAAAACTAGGCTCCATAGATACAGATCCACAAATAATAGCAGGAGTATTTGCAGCTTCTCAAAAATTTTGGGCCCACCTTACAGGCGAAGACCCTCAATCCATAAACTTTCACAACTTAAAGGCGCACTTGAGGCAGTTTAGCACAGGAGAAAAAAATTGGTACCTTGTAATTATTTTAGAATTTGAAAATCCACAACTACTACGAACAGTTGAAAAAAGCATATTAGAGGTGGTAATGAAGAACAAAGAGATTTTCGAAAAATTTGTCGCCGACACAAACGAAATCAGCGTGAATGTTAAAAACCAAATCTTAGAAAGATTAAGAAAAATTCGTTGCCCCTATTTACAGGTAAAAATCTTCAAACACTTTTGCAAATTAAAAATCAATAGACTTGAAAAAAACAACTGTAACATCATAGCCATATCTGATTGCAAGGAAAAGATAAAAGAGCAATTACACCCTATCGAGAAAAAAGTTTCTAATCAATTAAATTTCCAAAGTAGTAGTGGATGATGGCAATGAGTCTAAGATTTAGTATAGGATTATTTTTCGATTGTCCTATTAATTGTTTTCTGTCACCCTTTCTTCGCCTGGAGGATTGTTTTTATACTCCAAGCCCTTTAGGTGGAAATTACCCTTTAGGAATAGGGTTTAAACATAATACCTCCAAAGCAAAATATAATGGAAAGTGGATGAGAAGGAACATAGATGTCAAGGAATAGTAATATATACACCTTGTGGAAGCACTTCCTCCAATCTTTGGTTCAAATTGCACTAGAGCCTTTTTATGTTCCAAATAAAACATTTATAAACAAATTTGAGATTAAGTATACAAGATGAAACTGATTTCGTTGAGTCCTTAGGTATAGTGAGGTTAATGAAAATTACAAAACTGGAAAGCACACCTTCGTTTGGAGTGGAAAGATTTGATTATTCATAATATCTATATCATAAATTCAGATGGGATTTGTCCCGTAAGCCTAACTCTTGGTTCTATTGAGGCAGATCCCGATTTGATTGCGGGAATTTTCACCGCTTCTCAGAAGTTCTGGGGGGAGGTCACAGGAGAGACACCTCAATCCATCTCCTTTAAAAATATGAATGCCTATATTAAGCCTTTCTCTACAGGTGAAAAGGACTGGTATTTGATTCTGATATCTGAGGCAGAAAAACCGGAGCTTTTGAAAAAAGTAGAAGACATCATATTCAAGATTATAGAGGAAAAAAAGGAGCTGTTTGAAAAATTTTTTGCAGATACAACAGATATCAACAACATTGTGGGCGGAGCCATAATAGAAGCATTAACTTTAATTCCCTGCCCCCATATAAGTAAAAATCTCTTTAAAAATGTGTGTGAAATTGACGGTAAACAGATAGAACCCAAATATTGTAACTGTGTTTCCATGGCAACATGTAAAACCAAAATCAGGGAATACCATAAGGAAGATTTCTCGGTTGTAGGGCTACTTGACAAGTTTTTCGAAAGCCTAAGATAAGAAAAAACGTATGCTCATAAAGTAACCAAATCCTACCTCCCGTCTTCCACAAAAACACAATTCCATTACACTCACAAACACGTCAAATCTAATACCTTCTATAAAATTTGACGCCGACACTCCTCTTCTTTGTAAACACCCATATAGAAAACACGGAGGGCAGGAATTGCGGATTTATATAGTAGTCATTCCATAATAAGTCACTCCCTATTGTATTCCAATATGTGGATCATATTTAACCAGTGAATACTGGTTCGGCCCATACTACTATTTTTCCAAGAATTATCTGATTTTGGTATTTTTCCCTAGAGAGCATTGGTCATCAAAAATCAGAGCAGGCATTATTTAGCGTTAGGAGCTTATTTGTTGCTTTTCACAAATTATAAATACTTCACGCCACAATTAATTTTTTAACATATTCTTAAATAATAGTTACTATCTATAACGACTTTGCCGAAAAGGGTGCAGTTTATGCTGAGTTTGGCGCAATTTATAATTTATGCGTATTTCCTTAGCGATTTTTATCGTTTATCTGCTGTTTTCGGCGTCTCTTCAGGGATGTATACCAAGCTTTATTTCTCAGCGTTAGCATCACTGGTTGCCTTTTTAGTTTCAGCTTCGCTTTTTATTAGATCTCGAAAACAACCTCCGGGCAAGAAAACATTCGTCCTTCTATCCATAGCAACTTTTGTTGGTGGACTCTCCACACTAAGCGTGGCCATTGCTTCGTATTTCTACATCACAACGCCCAGCCTTTTCACCTTCGTTCCCACGGTGACATTAGTGATGTACCGCATACACTTTGTTTCCATCCCTCTGATCTTGGTGTTTTTCTGGCTATTCTTCTCACAACTAATACGGGTAAGGAGAGTAATAATCTACGTTTTCATCATAGTATTCCTAATAATGCTAATTCTTAATTCTATTACCCCAATTACTGCAGAAGAAGTACAGCTAACGCTTTCTGTTAACATGAGCTTGGTCGCCTCCCTAGTAACACTCGTCACCTGGCTGGTTGCTTTCTTGATAATCGCCCTCTCCTTCTATTACTACGCTTCCAAACAAAAAGACGAGCGCCGCATAATGGGCATGATTCTGGGAACCGCCGCGATCTCCGCAATAATGGTTCAAGTATCCAATTTGTTTGCACTCCTCCTGAGCAACGCAGTTCTGGAAGCCAGTGTATGGTTATTTGCGGCATTGGCCTTCACACTAATGTACTTTGGATTACTGCCCCCAAAACGCCTCTTACCCAAGCAACAAACTGGAGAGTAGCCATTTCCCTCCCATTATCCCCCTACCATATTTTTTATTTTTTGTAAAAGTTGCAATAGTTATTAATAGTGAGAGTTGTTTCTTGGAAATAAGAGGTTAAAAATAATGCGTGACATCCTTAAAGAGTTTGAGCCGGTTTTCTTCCCCAAATCTGTAGCCATTATTGGAGCCTCGAGAAACCCCAGAAAACTCGGATATCAGAGCCTAAAGGCGCTAATTGAGGCGGAGTACAAAGGAAAAATTTATCCCATTAATCCAAATGCACAAAATGTGGGGGGATACAAGTCTTACCCCAGTATTCTGGAAGTTCCAGATCCCATTGATCTGGTGATAATTTCACTGCCTCCCGATGGGGTATTAGACGCGGTTAAGGAATGCGCTAAAAAGAGGGTGAAGGGACTGGTAATCTTTGCTTCCGGCTTCAAGGAGCTGGATGAGCAGGGTGCCCAAACTGAGAAAGAAATGGCAAGAATATGTGATGAAGTGGGAATCAAGATTATCGGGCCCAATACTATAGGGATGATTAACTCTTACTGCAATTTGAATGCCAGCTTCGCCCCCATAGGAAAATTGTCCAAGGGAGACATATCTCTTGTTAGCCAATCTGGGGGAATGGGTACAACCCTTCTGTCCTACATCATTGAGGAAAATTTGGGATTCAGCAAGTATGTAGGTGTAGGAAACCGAGCCAACGTAGAGATAGCGGACATGCTACTCTATCTAAAAGAAGACCCCACCACCAAAGTCATCTGCTTGTTCATAGAAGGTCTGGATAAAGCCCGCGAATTCTTACAGGCAGCAAAAGAGGCGGCTAAAGAAAAGGCGGTAATAGTATACAAGGTGGGAAAGACAGAAGTATCCAACAATGCCGCCTTCTCACACACAGGGTCCCTCGCAGGAACCTATCAACTATATAAAGCGGCATTCACCCAAGCAGGAATACTTGAAGTGGTGGAACCCTCAGAACTAATTGATGCCGCCAAGGCCATCTCCATCCTTCCCCCAGCCAAAGGAGAAAACGTAGCCCTAATAACCCACACAGCAGGCCCCAGTCTTGTAATAACCGAAGTTTTAGAACGTTATGGAATTAAAATAGCGGAACTTTCTGAAGAAACAAAGAAACGCATCCAGAAAGAAATTCCCATAAAGATTAACGTTCAAAACCCCGTCGACCTTACTGGCGTGGCCTATGTGTTCTCCAATCTTTATGGAACCGTGGGGGAAATAATTCTTAGAGACAAAAACGTTGACGTTCTAGTCGCAGTGTATACCCCCTCATTTCAATCCGAAATTCCACTACCAGCAAAAGAACTAATTGAAATAACAAAGGAAACCAGTAAGCCAGTTATTGCGGCACTAATATCACCAAACACGCGTCCCATCCAAGAAAAAGCCCAACTGGAAAAAAACGGTGTAGCAGTCTACCAAAATCCCGAAAGAGCAGCCAAAGCCACCGCAAACTACATCAAATACTGGAAAATAAGAAGAAGAACACAACTATCGAATATAACCTCATAGATAATAGGCCCATCCACAACACTATCATCAAAAAAGTTATTTCCCTATCTGAAAACAAACATATTACCTTGAAGAATCAAACTTAAATTTGAAACGTAAAAAGCAGTATTACTTACTATGCAACTGCTTTTCAAAAGTATAAATAATCGAAAAATAATATAATAGAAAGTATATGTGGAAGTTGCTGGTGATTCTATGTATTTAGAGTGCGCGGTTTGTGGAAAGCGTATAGGGGACAATTCGATTCTATGTCCCGATTGTAAAGGGCCAATCCAAGTATATTACGAGTATGATTCTATGCGGTTGAGCCGGGAAGATTTTCACGGCAGAACCATCTGGAGGTACCGCGAACTACTTCCCTTCGAAAAGATTACCCGCCTCGTAACACTAAATGAGGGAAGCACACCTCTACAGAGAAGCGACACCATAGGAGATGACCTAGCACTAGACCTATGGTTTAAGCTAGAGTCACACAACCCCACGGGATCTTTTAAGGATCGCGGGAGCGCTGTGGAACTCACTAAGGCGCTGGAGAGGGAGGCAAAATCGGTTGTATGTGCGAGCACTGGGAACATGGCCAGTTCTGTTTCCGCCTATTCTGCTAAAGCGGGGCTTAAATGTAAAATGGTTGTTCCAAAGAATGCGCCGGTGGCTAAGATAACTATGATGGAGCTCTACGGAGCGGAGGTGGAATTTGTAGATGGGGGGTTTGACGAAGCTGTGGCCACCGCAATGGAATATGCTAAAGACCCCAGCGTGCAGTTTGCTGGGGATTATTATTGGAGGAGAGAGGGGCAAAAAACCATTGCCTTTGAGATCTGGGAGCAGTTGCCGAATGTAGATTGGGTTGTGGTTCCTGTTGGTTCTGGAGTGCTTCTCTCCGCCATCTATAAGGGATTTTGGGAATTAAAGAAATTGAAGCTTACTGATAGGATTCCTCGTTTAGTTGGCGTTCAAGCAGAGGGTTGCAGCCCGGTGGCCTTAGCTTGGAAAGGGTACAAGCTCAGAAAGTGGGAGAAGGCACAAACCGTTGCGAGCGCAATTGAGGTTTTGAATGCCTTTGATGCTCCTCTTGCTCTTGAAGCAGCAAAAGAAAGTGGAGGCAAAATTATTTCGGTTTCTGATAAAGAAATCATGGAATCCCTTGTCGAACTAGCGCGCAGGGAAGGGATTTTTGTAGAACCCGGCGCCGCAGCCTCAATAGCAGGAGTGTTGAAGAATTGGAAAACATTTGATGGAAGGGTTGTATGTGTATTGACTGGTTATGGGCTTAACGATTTCCAAACGGTTAAGGATTACTTGGAAGGGAAACTCAAGTTCTAAAAAATAGGGGGGCGAGGGTTTCTGGAGCAGTTTTTGGAGGAATAAACTACTTTTTGGTGAAGTGGTCTAGGGTTAATTTTGCCTTTTTATTCTCTTCGGGTTTTGATTTTTTAGAAGACTTCGTTTTCTGCTTTGTTTCTTCCTCTATCTGTTTTTCTTTTACCTCCGTGTCTTCCTTAGATTTTTCTTTTTTAATCTCTTCCCCGGAAGTTTTTTGGATTTTTGGGGGTTCTTTGAACTGAACTATTGGGGGCTTTTCTTCTTTTGTAATAGTTTTTTGTTGGATTTTTAATTGTACTTCTTTGCATTCTATCCTGCTTTTTATGCTGTATGGTTTAATATTTATTAATTCTTCAGGTCTAACGTTTATATTCAATTTGTAGAGTGGTGGGAGTTCTATGCGTTCTTTAATAGTTAGGGTTTCGTTTTCTTTTTCCAGAATCTTTTCTTCAAGGGCGAGGGTAAGAATTTTTTGGGCAGTTGAGGGCGGTAGATTTTTGTGTATACCCCAGTTGAAGGAGAGGTAGAAGCACCAGTCAATTGGACTTAGATGTTCTTCGCCGGATAATTGAAAAGGTATCTGTGAAAGGAAGGTTAGATCTCTTCTGTCTATGGGCATTTTGCATACATCTCGTTAATCCTCATTATTTTAATGAGTCCTTGGATATATTAATAGCGCTTATTCTTAACCGGTGAAAGGACTTCTTTTGCATATAACGCCACCCTTTAATCGCAAATTTCTGAAAATGTTTCTATATTGGGCTTTAATGTTTCTTGTAAGGAGATGCGACCATTAGGGCCATGGCATAAGCTGTGGACATAGTGGCTCCCTTATCCCCAATGATTTGCCCCAAATCAATTATTTCTTTAAAACCCACAGCTTCGGCGGCTCTGCGGGCTAAAAAATTCCTACCCATTCCCGCTACAACCACTCTACTAATCGTTGGATTCCCAGAAGCAACTTGGAGTATAGCTTCTTTTATTTGGTCTAATTGACACTGATAAATATGCTTTGCAATCTCGTAAATCTCTTCCCTCCGAAGCATATTGGTGTCGGCACATATCACACGAGCCAAGCGTGCCAAACTATGTTCAACAGTTTTGCTTCTGCCATCCGCTGTCTCACAGGAATATTCCTCCTCGCTAATGTTGCTGAGAATCAAGTGTACATCAGCTGAGAGAGCAAATTTTTCAGAGGAAACCCTACACTCCCTACCCCAAACGGGAACGCGGCTCACAATGGCGGGTATAACTGTTCTAAGTGCACCGGTATAAACAAGTTCCCCCGAAATCAGTCTCTCAGTATCAGTTTTTCCCACAGTAAAGGGTTTTCCATCCACAACAGGTATGATGTCGGTGGTAGTGCTCCCCACGTCTATCAGAAAACAATCCTTAATGTGGCGGCCTACCATCCAGGCCGAAGCAGCCCAATTAGCAGCAGCAACCCTTAAGGGATTTCTCCTAGCTTCAACCGGATTTAGAAGGTTAGCCTCAACATCAACCACCCAAACGTTGGTTTCGGGAAAAGCTTGCTCAACGGATTCTAAAACATGGTTTACACCCTCACGCTTTGTTTGGTAAGCATCAGAAAGTTCAGCGGTCATTGTCACGCCCACAGAGTAGGGTTTTCTATCTTTACAAAGTTCGTCCCGCATTTGTGCCAGTAATTGGGGTAGTTCAGAGAGAGAGTGTTGCCATACGGGAAAAAATACCGAGAGAGACTCGTAGTTCTCCACTTCACCCTTGGGATTCGTGTATAACGCCACAGCTTTGGTGTTCGCACCTCCAATATCCCATCCCAGAAATAGCAACCCGAAACCTCCTCAGTTAACTCTTTATTAGGCCCTCCTTCTTGGCCATCTCAATTAAACCGGTTGGTGCAGTTAATCCCCTCTCATCCATCATTTCTGTGACTCTTAATAGGATCCTGCTCCAATTATTAATTGCTTCCTCGCCGAATCTCCGTGTTTTTTTATCCTCCTCACTATCGGTGAGTTTGTCCAAAGACCATTTTAGTATGCTGACCAGGTCAAAACAGGCCTCTGCAACTCCAGAAGCCCTTCCCAGAAATGCGCGGGCGTCCTCTAAATCCTGAGAAAAAAGCGTCGCCGCAATAAAGGATTCTACAGTAGCGTTTAGAGCTTGACAAGCATGGGCGAAAGCCCTAATGGAAATGAGAAGACATTCCCTGCTACTTTTTGCCCCCAATATTTCCTGAATGTTCCCCGCACTGAGATTACGCTGCACAATACGTGCCTCAGTAAATTTCTGGAACGCCTCCTTATACTTTCCTTTTTCTAGGGCTTCCCCCGCTTCTTGAATAATTTTCATGAAGAGAGCGCTCCCCTTAGTGCTTAAGTCCATATACATGCCTCCAAACGAGCTAACCATTAGGAAACTTCTCCAACTCTTGCTGTTCTATAACAGTTTTTATTTTTTTTCCAGTTAATTCTTCTATTAGGTCTTTCTTCATTTTCTCCATATTTAACATTGCCAATTTCTCGTTTTTCGAGTGTGTAACTAGGATTGCGTGTATTTTGTCACCCATAGGAAATGGCGGAGCAGCTACACCTTTACGCTGTGCAATCTTTCTAAATCTACCCTCATCAATTCTTAGGTCTGGAAGATATATTTTTTTGAAATATGCACAACCTTCAATGCTGATTTTTGAGGGTAGGGTTTTATTGACAATGGCTTCATTTATCATACTGGTAAGATTTTGTCTGAGAACTCTTCTTAATCCCAAATAGGAGGTTGTGAGACGGGGATTAACTTCCAGAATAGTTACCTCATCATCAGAAAGCTTAACATCCACACCTACATATCCTTGCAACCCATTTATGTTTTCTACCAGAGTTTTTGTATCCTCAAAGGCCTGTTCCTTCAGTCTATGCCTCAAGGGAACATATCCACCCTCATATTTAGACTCCTCATTGGGACTTCTAATCTTTACAGATTGAAAGTTTAAAGATAGGGGAAAAGCTTTTTCTCCATTAGAAATCAGGCTTACACTGGCATCTACACCAGGAACAAATTCCTCCACCAGAAACAAGTCACGATTACTTACCCTGCGAATCTTTTCTATAGCCTGCGGAATTTCATTCCCCTCACTCACAAGGCTCAACCCCTCGCTACCCGCACCATCCAAAACCTTAAACACAACTGGATAACCTATACCCTGAACAATTTTTTCAACACTCGCAGCAGAACTACTAGTCTTTGAGAGGCTGTGCCTCGGAACCTTTAATCCCAATTCTTTCGCAACACCCAGAAGCTTACTCTTATCAGTAGTTAATTCTATAGCGGAGGGAAGAGGACCAAGAAGTTTAGCACCAGCCTTAACCACCTCAGAAGCCAAGGAGTACAGAATATTATCCGTCTCGGGCGCTATTAGGAACACGGCGTCAAACTCACCCAGCAATTCTCGAAATAAATCTAAATCCCAACTAGAAACAACTTTGACCTGATGAGCCCTTAAAGGAGGAACAAGCTGTGCAATTCTATGATCAAGCGTTGTGTACACCTCGAAGCCCGCTTCCCTAAAGTCCTCAACAATATAGCGGAGCATAGCATAAGCCTCGCCTATCAAACCCGAGATCTCCCCCTCAACAAAACCTCCTCCAGAAAAAAACTCGAAAACCAGTAATTTCAACCAAACCACCACAACTTAGTCATCTGCAAACCTTAACAGGTTTCCCTTTAACATTCTAGCGACGCGAAGTTTTTTAAATACAGACACTGATTCAAACTTAAATTAGCACCTCTATAATTTTTCCGGGAATGTTGGACTATTCAAAAATTTAACTCTTAAATTATGGTGTTTTTTATGAGGGTTATACCAGTAATGGATGTTTTGAAGGGAGAAGTTGTTCAAGCCATTAGGGGAGAGCGCCAGAAATATCAGCCAATGAAAACAGTTCTCTCAGCCTCTTCAAAACCGTTGGATATAGCCTTGGCCTTCCAGGAGATTTATGGTTTCGATGAGCTCTACATAGCGGATTTGGACGCCATACAGGGATTAGGCTCAAACATTAAAGCAGTCAAAGAAATTTCCAGTAGAACAAATTTAAAACTAATTGTAGATGCGGGAGCAAACAATCCCAAGGACGCCAGGCGCATCTTGGAAGCTGGCGCACAAAAAGTCATTGTAGCCACAGAAACACTAGAATCAGTCAAACAGTTGGAAG
>CAZECW010000114.1:0-37745 GCA_964510585.1 uncultured archaeon
AGGCTTACGAAGCCTGAAGCCCCCCTTTTTCTGAGCAAACGGTACATGTACTTGTACTCGTACTTAACCCCGTAACCCATGCTTATGTGAATCATAACCAGCTTCGTGTTCCAAAGATCGTAGTCATAGCCGAACTCCCGGGGACTCTTCTCCAGATCCTTCTCCAATCTCTTCCACTCCTCATCAGAGAGTTTAGACGGCCTGCCGGGCGATTTCTCAGGCTTAAGGGCCTCAAATCCACCCTCATTCCAGAGGTTTATCCAGTTCCTCACGGTTCTCACCTCTACACCAAGATGCTCGGCGACATCCTCGATCCTCAGACCAGCCGCAAAGAGCTGCAGTCCCTCAAGGCGTCTCAACCACGCCCGGTCCCCAGTCTTCAGAGCACGGTCTATCAACACACGCAGCTCCTCCAAGTCCACGTTCCTTTCAAGCTTCAACCTGGGTCTAGCCACTCAACCACCACCAACACACAACAAACATCACAACAATAATTACGACAAACATATATAAAGGAATTTCTTTAAGAGAAAGTCTATATTGGCCTTTTACCTAGCCTCTCCATTAAATCCTTGGCAAATGTGACCACGTCCTTGGATGTCTTTGGCCCGGGAACCACCTCAACTAGGGGGATTATGTGTGGCGGGGCAAACCAGTGGGTTATGATCAGTCTTTCGGGTTTTTTGATCTCTGCAATGCTGAATATATCTAACCCTGAGGTGTTGCTGGCCAAAACGATGTCTTCCGAGCACAGTTCATCGAGTTGAGCGAATACCTTTTTCTTTACCTCGGCGACTTCGGATACCACTTCAATTGCAAAGTCTGCTCCCTGAGCCCCGTCAGCTAGGCTGGTTGTGGGGTGAATGTGTTTAAGAATGGTGGAAATCTTGTTTCTGGGTACACGTTTAAACTCCGCCAGGATACCTAGATTGGACTTTATTAGGTTAGTGGCGCGTTCCAGAATCTTTTCATTTAAATCTACAAGGCTAACCTCAATTCCAGCTTGGGCAAAAACCTGTGCAATAGAGTGCCCCATTACACCGGCACCAACAACTAGAGCCTTCCTAATATTTTTCACATCCATAACACATCTTTCCCTGACCAATCCATAAAAGGAGGGGAGCCTAGAAGCCCAGACAAATTCATTTATTTCCACTTTTCCATTTTAATGTTTTTAAAGAGGGGGAGAGGATGGATTTCACTTCCTAACGCCTTCAAAGTAGCGTTGTAATATTATTTCTTCTTGGGCTTGATAAACTCTGGAGATGTGAAGTCGAGAGGGCCCTTCCAGTCATAGAAGCCCTTGCCAGACTTCAATCCCAGCTCTCCCCTATCGATCATGTCTTTTAGAGCTTTTGGTGGTTTGTCGTCGGGGTTGCCGCTCTCATTATAGTAGGACATTTCAATATCGTAGACCACATCCAGACCTACTGCGTCCATTAATGCGAATGGTCCCATGTTCATGCCTGTGAATATTCTCCATGCTCGGTCAACATCCCTGAAGTCTGCATATCCTCCAGCCCAGATTTTCAGGCACTCCTTTTTCACTGCCCGCCACACTCTATTGAACACAAAGCCCAGGCACTCCTTCTTAACCACTAGAGGAACACAGTCTATGCTTTCAATCCAAGCCTTACCCATCTCGAATGTTTCGTCACTAGTTTTGGTTCCCCTCATGATGTCCACCATGGGTCTCTGGTATATGGGGGCGTAGAAGTGGATGTTCAGCACCTTATCTTTTCGCTTAACCGCACCCTCTATTTTTGAAACTGGAATTGAGGAACTATTAGTGGCAATGATTGCGTGGGGTGGGGCTAACCTATCTATCTCTGCGAAAACTTTCTTCTTCAACTCTAAATCCTCGGGCACTGCCTCTATTATTAGGTCCGCATCTCTCACTGATTCAGCGAGTTTATCGTGATAAGTGATTTTCTCAAGAATTCCTTTCAGCTTTCCTTTGTCTTCCGGCGACATGAAGGTGAGTTCAACTGTCTGGGTCACAAATTCCTTTGCAGCCTTGAGGGCCTCGGGGCTAACATCATAAATGCGTACAGCATAACCCTTGGTTGCAACCCAAGCAGAAATCTGTTTTCCCATCCATCCAGCACCAATCATAGCAACTACTTTAATCTCCTTACTCAACATTTCAGCCTCCCATAATCTTTTGAGTTAACAATTTTGTATTGCGAGCTATTCACAAGCCGCTCAGTCCAGCTAGTATTAAGATGGATGTTAAGAGAATTTAAATGTTGACATTTATTTTGTGATATCAATTAGCATTAAATCCTTCAATCTGTTCCATATGCTCATTCATTGTTTATAAGGTGACCTTTTTATAAAAAGGTTAGAAGCTTATTTGTGGGTTAAAGTTATTAGCCTAGCTTTTAACGTGGAAGGTCATCATAGCGGAAATAGTGATCTCTCTATTTTAGTGCGAAAATGCTTTAATATGCTGGCGGGTTAAACTGATGAGAAGATAAATAAGTATGTGCCATTTTTATTAGTTAGGTATTTTAATCTAGTTCTGGACTGTTCTTAGGCTGGATTTTTAGTTGCCTAAATGAGGTGGTGAAACTGGCCGCAACACTAACTACCCGTCCAGCGTCGATTTTGTCTAGGGATCGTGTTAGACATGAGGAGGCTAGAAGAACAAGCATTATGGTTGCGACCGTGATTTCCGAAATTCTGAAAACGATGCTGGGACCTAAGGGAATGAACAAAATGCTGGTGACCGCTACGGGGGATGTGGTGATTACAAGTGAGGGAAAGACAACATTGGAGAAATTAAATGTTACACACCCTATAGCTAGAATTCTCATAGATGTTGCGAAGACACAGTATACCATTGCTGGTGATGGAACGAAGACCGTAGTAATTCTTGCAGCTGAACTGCTCAAGGAAGCAGGTAAGTTGCTGGATCAAAATATTCATCCCACAGTTATAATTAGGGGATACGAAGAGGCTACTAGGAAGACTTTGGAGATTTTAGAACGCCTGTCGAAACCAGTGTCCATCGAAGACGATGAAGTATTGAAAAATGTTGCGCGAATGGTTATGGGAAGCAGAATATCTACAGATTTGCAGAACCGTCTTGCTGACATAGTTGTTATTGCTGCTAAACGTGTTGCGGAGGAGAATTTGGGCAAAATAGTTGTAAATGTAGATAATGTTGACTTCACTAAAAAAGGCGGAGGAAGCCTGAACGATTTGGAACTAATAAATGGATTAATCGTATATAAAGGAAGACCTCATCCAAGAATGCCTTGTAAGGTTAAGAGTGCCAAAATTGCTCTGCTTAACAGCTCACTTGAACCCTTCACACGAAAAGGCATGGATTGGAGGAAAGAGTATTTAATTAAGACACCGGAGCAACTGAAAGAATTCATTGATAAGGAGAAGGAAGTTAACAAGAGAATTGTGGAGAACGTTAAACGTGTTGGCGCACGGGTTTTATTCTGCCGTAAGCGTATTAGTGAATCGATAATCAGCTTCTTTGCCGAGGAGGGAATAATGGCTCTGGACATGACTGGAGAGAAAGATATGGCAAGATTGGAGAAGGCCACGGGGGCCAAAATCGTGTCAAACATAAACGAGTTAAACGAAAAAGACCTAGGCGAAGCTGGTTTGGTGGAGTTTAGAAAAATCTCAGGTGACGAGATGCTTTTTATTGATCACTGCAAAAACCCGAAGGCAACCTCAATCCTAATCCGAGGGGGAACAGAGCATGCAGTAGAGGAATTAGAGAGGATTATTAAAGCCAGCCTTAAAGCTGTGGCTGTTACAATTGAGTGCGGAAAAATCATCGCGGGTGGCGGAGCCATAGAAATGGAGGTTGCTGGAAAGTTAAGAGACTTTTCAAGAATATTTAAGGGAAGGGAACAGCTGGCAATAGAAGCCTTTGCGTCTGCCATGGAAGCTATTCCGAAAACCCTCGCAACCAATGCTGGGCTAGAACCGATTAATGTTTTGGTGGAGTTAAGATCCAGACACGCTAAGGGTTATACAAACCTGGGAGTCAACACGGTAAAAAGGGAAGTTGAAGATGTGGTGGAGAGAGGATTGGTGGAGGCGTACAAAGTCAAACAGCATGCATTTAAAGCCGCAAGCGAAACTGCCAACGCCATTTTAAGGATTGACGATTTTATCAACGTCACGAGACAAAAAGAAAGGGAAGAAGAGGAGAAAAGACTGGCAATGGAACGAAAAAGAATCATGGATGAAAAGATTAGAAAATTATTGGAGAAAGAGGAGGAGTTGAAACAGATAGATAAGAGCCTGACGGAAAGAATGATGCATCCAGAAACCATATAAAAAGTAGCCAAACAAGGTAAAGCTCCCAATTTTATGGTAGAAAATTATTCACAACTAGACGAAGAATAAATAAAAGAACTGAGACTAACATCAGCTCTATTTATCTCTCATTTTGGTAAGTGCCTCGGCATTTTTCAGAAGCGATGGTTATACTTGAGGCGCAATCGTTCACGTCTCCATCTTTTACAAATATATAGATATTCCAAACAAAAAAGAGGGGAAGGTGTGGGTTTTTAGAATAGCTCGTCCATATTTACCCACTTGGGATAGTACTGATAATATTCTAGCGGGTGGGCTTTCTTAAGGCCGGCGTAGGTGGCATTCGCCAGTTTAATGACCCCTCTCCGGTCTCTGCTTAGGACCGCGAGCTTCTTTTCCTCAAGCTCCATAAGAACTTCGTCGAGTTCTTCCTCTGTTCCCTTCAAATACATTAAAAGGTCTTCGCGAGACATGTACAACCCAGGGTTTACGCGGTAGTTCTCGGCAAGTACCTGGAGTACGTTTTCCTCAGTTATTTTCATTTTTTCTGAGTCGGGAACCTTGTCGAAGTGGTCGATGGGAACCTTGAGTTCCGGATGAATAACTCTCCGTGGAGGCTTTATCTCATTTTCCATAAGCCTTGTGCCAAAACGGTAGAGAATCATACGCATAACTTCACTAGTCCCGGCGGCAATCTCAGTTACTTTAGAGGCTCTATATGCTGCTTCAACTGGATAAAAGCGTGTCCAACCGTCTCCACCCATTACTTGCATGGCGTTGGCTGAGGTCCACACGTAGGATTCAGATGTCATAAGTTTTGCTGCTGTGGCTTCTATTACTGGTCCGTAGGGGCCCCCTCCTCCAATGTCTAGGAGGTGTGCCGCGTAGTAGACGAGTAGTCTGCAGGTTTTGAGGCGCATTATCATGTCCGCTATCTTGAACTGGTTGGTTTGGGCCAGCATTGTGGGCTGGTCGAATTGGACTCTTCTTTGTGAGTGGAAGTGAGCAAATCTTATTGATTCCTTCATTTGGCCTAGTAGTTGGGATGAAGCTATGGTTCTCTCCACATTTAAGCCTGACATCATAATCGTCCAGCCGTCTCCTTCTCCAGCTAAGCGGTTTCCTACTGGTACCTTTACCTCGTCTAGGTTGAGATACCCGTTAAGTAATCCGTCTCCTCCACATAGTTCGTTTATCTTTTCCACCGTGAATCCTTTCATACCTTTTTCGACAATGAATGCGGTTAGATGTCTGTTTGCCGCTCTGTCTTTGGGGTCTTGGCTGGTTCTAGCATATAACATGTATATATCTGCGATTCCCAGACCTGTGGTGAATCTTTTCTTACCATTGATTATATAATAATCTCCCTCCAGCTTAGCCTCTGTCGCCACCGCAGCTGCATCTGAACCTACTGGTGGTTCGGTTATGCATATTGCGCCTATTTTTTCGCCGGTTGCCATTGCGGGTAACCATTTCTCACGCTGCTCATCGGTTCCAAAGGTTTCAATCTGGTGGACTCCCCCGAACTGGGATCCTCCATATATTGTTCCTACTACTCCCAGTCTTGATATTCCCTCGTTTATTATGCAGGCACCTGTTATTGCTAATTCCTCCCGCAGTCCCCCATACTTTTTGGGGATTAGTGCTCCGAACCATCCTTTTTCTTTTACGGCGTTTATAACTTTCCAGGGAGTTTGTTTCCTCCAAGCGGCTTCTTCGGCGTCTGGGTAGTATTGGTCTGCGAAGGCTTCTACCTCATCCGCAAGCTTCTTTTGAGTTTCGTTCCACCAAGGGAATTTGTCCATAAATATTTCCTCCAGAAAGGATTTAATTCAATTTTGATCATCAAACATATTAGTCTTCCTATAGATTAGGATAAAAAGAGGGATTTGTGGTGTTTCCTAGGGAGCGAATATTATTTTTAAATTATCTATATAAACGATTAGAGGGGATAGGAGATTTTATTTTTAGGGAGTTGGCATAATTCTTTTTATATTATAATGTGTATAACAAGTTTAAGATCAGGAGGCTCAAATTTATGGTTACTGTAAAGGGAAATAGGGCAATTGTAGATGCACTTGTAGAAAATGATGTGGAATATGTATTCGGGATTTGCGGCACTTCCGTTGCTGGATTTTTATCTGCGCTGAGCACTGAGAATCGCATAAAATATGTGGTTGCACGTCATGAACGGTGCGCAGGTAGTATGGCTGATGGTTACGCTCGTGCCAGTGGAAGGGTCGGCGTTTGCCAGATGCATTCTGGCCCTGGAACGTTAAACGGTGTGCTTAGTATAGTCGACGCCTATAGGGATTCCTCCCCAGTCGTTCTACTCGCAGGCCAAGTGGAGAGGAAACTTATTGGACGTGAAATCTTCGGTGAGGCTAACCAGTTTGCGGTTCTTAAGCCTTATACCAAGTCCTGTCAACGCATTGGGCGTGTAAGTGACATTCCGAGGATTATCAATAATGCTTTTTACTTGGCGAGAGCGGGTAGACCGGGCCCGGTTATGGTGGAGATGCCTGAGGACATATACAATGAGGAAGGTGAGGTGGAGCCAGACTTTAAAATTAGAGTTGATTCACAAATAGTTTCTCCCTCAATCATTGAGGAAGCAACGGATAGATTGATAGAAGCTGAAAAACCAGTCATTTTGGCTGGGGGAGGAGTAATATGGTCTAATGCTTCAGAGGAGCTTAAAACCATATCGGAAATGCTTCAGATACCTGTAACAACAACCCAGAATGGTAGAGGATGCTTCCCAGAGGATCACCCCTTGGCGTTGGGTGTAAGCGGCTGGTGTGGAGGAATCAGTGTGGCTGACGACGCTCTGGAAGAGGCTGATGTCGTCCTTGCAGTGGGATGTACTATTTCTTCCCTGACCACCTACAACTTTACAACCCCAATAAAGGGGGATATCATCCAAATCAATATTGATCCAGCATCGATAGGTCAAAATTATCACTGTGACTATGGCATTGTGGGAGACGCGAAAACAGTGCTTTTGGAAATGATAAAAATCCTCGATTCTAGGGGAGCGGTGAAAAAGTCATCCTCAAGGGCAGAAGAGATAAAAAAGAAGAAGGAGGAGTGGAACGCTATCTGGGGAGCAGATATAAATTCAGAAAGTGTGCCTGTGAAACCTCAGCGTTTACTTCGGGACGTACAAAAAACTATTCCCAAAAAGTCCATAATTGTCTCTGGAGCTGGGCTTCATCGCTTATTCATAACTGCTTATACAAAGACAATTTACCCCAGAACCTTCATTGGCTCGGTTAATCTGGGAGCTATGGGTTTCGCGTTCCCCGCTGCGATAGGTGCAAAGGCCGCTAAACCCGAAGAACCGGTGGTTTGTCTGGTGGGGGACGGAGACTTTATGATGACCATCATGGACTTAGAAACCGCTGTGAGATGTGGCTTCAACGTGGTAACAATTATTATGAATAACAACTGTTACGCTGCGCCCAAAATGTTTCAAAAGGTAAACTTCGGAACAGATTTTGGCAACGATTACACTAACCCAGATTTTGCCAGAGTAGCCGAGAACTTCGGGGCATGTGGTTGGACTGTGGAGAAACCAGGCGAGATTGCCGATACTGTGAAAAGCGCATTGGACTGTGGAAAACCAGCAGTAATAGACGTAAAAATAGACCCCGCAGCATTTCCGCCATTAAACCTAAAAGCAAGTTCAAGACTAAGGGGCATAGATGCAGAAAAGGCCACAAGAGGAGTACGCTGATAACTCAATTTTACCTTAAAGGGATGAGAGGTGAGGCAGTTAATGGATCAGAACGAGATTTTCAAAGTCCTTGCATCCATTGTGGGTGAAGAAGATGTTACAATAGATCCCGTTGAGCTTTTGGCCTATTCTTCGGACGCATCGCAATTAAAAGCAGTGCCAGTGGCGGTGGTGAGACCGGAAAACAAGGAGGAAGTTGCAGAAATCCTCAAATTTGCAGATGAAAACCGGATACCAGTTACTCCCAGAGGCGCGGGAACGAGTACTGCAGGGCAATCCCTTGCCTACAAAAATGGAATTCTAATGGACATGGTCAAAATGGACAAAATCTTGGAGATCAGCCTCAAAGATAGGATTGCGGTGGTTCAACCTGGAGTAATCTATGGAGAGCTAAACAAGGAACTTAGAAAGTATGGCTACTGCTTCCCCCCAGACCCAGGCTCAGCGATTGCCTGCACTGTGGGAGGAATGGTGGGAAACAACGCCAGCGGAGTGAGAGCATTAAAGTATGGAGCCACAGTAGACCATGTTCTCGGGTTGGAGGTTGTTCTGCCAGGAGGCAAAATCATTAGGACCGGGGGGCGGGTCTGGAAAAGCTCCTCGGGCTATAACCTGACTAGGCTTCTGGTGGGTTCTGAGGGAACCCTGGGAGTTTTCACCGAAATCATACTGAAGATAACGCCTATACCAAAGTACGTTGCGCTGATAGTTCCGGTTTTCGAAAAATTTGATCAAAGTTTGGAGGCAGCCACAGAAATCACAAATGCGGGAATCATGCCCTCGGCAATGGAAATTCTGGACGACCTTTGCATCATGGTTATGAACTCCTTTCTGGAAGAAAAACTTCCCCAGGCCGAAGCGCTTTTATTCATTGAGGTTGATGGAAACAACCAAAAGGCAATAATAGACGAATCAAATATAATTAAGAGTATTTGCGAGAAACTTGGAGCCCAGCAAGTAATACAATCCACAGATCCTAAGAGGACAGAGGAACTCTGGAATCTAAGACATACTTTGGCAAACTTGCTTGCTAAAATAAGAGGGGAAAAAATGGCCATAAGCAGCATTATGGACTTCGCGGTGCCCATATCTCAGGTACCGGAAGCAGTAAGGGAAATAAAAGCTTTGGCAGCCAAGGAAAAAAGACTTATGGCAGCGTTGGGACATATTGGGGATGGAAATGTACATTTTGGTTCGGCAATTAATGTGGAGGATCCTAAGGAGAGGGAAGCTGCTACCAAGTTTTCGAGACAAGCAGCAGAAGCTATAATAAAGAAATATGGGGGTACCTTAACAGCGGAACACGGCCTCGGACAGGCTAAATCTCATCTTGTAATGCTTGAGCACGGAGAAACAATTGAGCTTATGCGTGGAATTAAAAGAGTATTTGACCCTAACAACATAATGAACCCCATGGTGATGGGACTAACCGAAATCCCAGAGGACGAATACGTTTACATGCCAGGAGCAAAATAATCTAGGGAAAGGAAGAGCCTAGGTGGGTTGGTTAATTCTATATCGAAAAATGTGGCTAGAGTTCAAAACGTTAGGTTTAATGCTTTGTTAGGAGTAAAGGATATAATCATAGTGAATCTTTGTAAAACAGACAATTTTTTGGGTGAATTATTGATGGATCAAAAGGAGATTTATGAAGCCCTTGCGGCGATTGTGGGTGAAGACGACGTGACCATAGATCCAGTTGAGCTGGTGGCCTATGCTTCGGATGCTTCGTTTCTGAGAGCCATACCAGTGGCGGTGGTGAGACCGGAAAGCAAGGAAGAAGTTGCAGAAATTCTCAAATTTGCAGATGAAAACCGGATACCAGTTACTCCCAGAGGTGCGGGAACGAGTTACGCGGGACAATCCTTAGCATACAATAACGCAATTCTCATAGATTTCGTTAAAATGGATAAAATCTTGGAAATCAACCTGAAAGATAGAGTAGCAGTGGTTCAACCAGGAGTAATCTACGGAGAGCTAAACAAGGAACTTAGAAAGTACGGCTACTGCTTCCCCCCAGACCCAGGCTCAGCGATTGCCTGCACTGTGGGAGGAATGGTGGGAAACAACGCCAGCGGAATTAGAGCGGTAAAGTATGGAGCCACAGTAGACCATGTTCTCGGGTTGGAGGTTGTTCTGCCAGGAGGCAAAATCATTAGGACCGGAGGGCGGGTCTGGAAAAGCTCCTCGGGCTATAACCTGACTAAGCTTCTGGTGGGTTCTGAGGGAAGCTTGGGAATATTCACAGAAATAATATTGAAGATAACACCTGCACCAAAGTATACCGCCATGATAGTGCCGGTTTTCGAAAAGTATGAGCAGGGGTTGGATGCGGCCACGGAAATTATTAATACGGGCATTCTGCCCTCAGCGATGGAGATTCTGGACGACGTATGTATAATGGTTCTGAATTCTGCCCTTAAGGAGCAGGACAGACTCCCGCCGGCTGGCGCAGTATTATTCATTGAAGTTGATGGAAGCAACCAAGAGGTTGTCAAGGAGGAGGCGGAGACAGTTAGAAAGGTTTGTGAAAAAATAGGTGTGAAGCAAATTATATACGCCACAGATCCTAAGAGAACAGAGGAGCTTTGGAAACTTAGACATTCCTTGGCAAACTTGTTAGCGAAACTGAGGGGAGAAAACATTGCGATAAACAGTATTCAAGACTTTGCGGTACCCATATCTCACGTGCCAGAGGCTATTAAGGAGGTTAAAGCGTTGGCTGCCAAGTATGGGAGACTTATGGTGGCCTTTGGACACATCGCCGATGGAAATGTTCACCTAGGTAGCGCCATAAATGTGGAGGATCCTGCGCAGAGAGAGATGGCTGTGAAGTTTGCAAGTGAAGCTGCAGACATTATTATCAAGAAGCATGGTGGAACTCTGTCGGCGGAGCATGGGACGGGTGTATCAAAGGCTGCGTTTATTGAGTTGGAGCACCGTGACACCCTTACCCTGATGCGGGGAATTAAGAAGGTTTTTGACCCACACAACATTCTGAACCCCATGGTTATGGGATTAACCGAAATACCAAAAGATGAATTTGTTTATATGGCTGGTGTGAAGTAATGTCGACGGATGAAGAGAAAAGGAAAGCAATGGAAGATTGGGAAAAATTAAAGGCTGCGGAGAAGAAGACTCTGAATGATTTTCGAACACAGCTTGCTATGTGTAATATTTGTGCCTTTTGTAGAATTAGGTGTCCAGTTTACCAACAGGTTAAGTGGGAGTCGGTGACGCCGAGGGGAAAGATGCAACTACTCAGGAATGTGGTTAAGGGATGGATTAAGCCCACACCACAGGTTGCGGAGAGAATTTTCTCCTGCACAACCTGTCAGATTTGCAACCAGCAATGCGACGCAGAGGTTCGTCCATTTGACATTCTCAAAGTTGCGAGAAGAGAATTCACAGAACAGGGTCTGGGTCCTCTTCCAGAGGAGAAAAAAATGGACAGGAGAATAAAGGAGTATAAGAATCCCTACAAGGAGCCTCAGGAGAAACGTTTTAACTGGTTAGAGGTTAAGGTTCCAAAAACTGCGGATACTCTGCTCTATTTTGGCTGTGTTACAGCTTACCGATTTGGAGAAACGGGCAGGGCCATTGTGGAACTGCTCAGAAAGGCGGGATACCAATTCACAATAACTCCTGATGAGGGCTGCTGTGGTATGCACCCCTACTGGGATGGGGAAATTAAACTCTCTGCAGAAATAGCCAGGGAAAACTTGGAAATATTCAGAAAAACTGGGGCGAAGCAGATAGTCACCGCCTGCGCTGGGTGCTATTCTACCTTTAAAAACGCCTATCCTATGCTCGTGGAAAATTTCGACTTTAAACTAATGCACTTCTCAGAGCTTCTACAGGAACTGATTAAGAAAGGCAAGCTCAAACTTAAGAAAAAATCTCCCATGAAGGTGACCTACCATGATCCCTGCCACTTGGGGAGACATGCTGGAATATACGATGCACCCCGAGAAGTAATCAAATCCATACCTGGATTGGAGCTGGTAGAGATGGAGCATAGTAGGGAAGATTCACAGTGTTGTGGTGGCGGGGGAGGATACTTTACTGCATTTCCAGAAAACTCCGTGGAGATAGCTGAAAAACGTATAAGGGAAGCCGAGGAAACCGGAGCAGATGCAATAATTACAACCTGTCCCCTCTGTAGAACAAATTTGGATCTGGCTATTAAGAGATTGGATTCTAAACTAAAACTTTATGATTTATCAGAGTTAGTGTTAGAGCACGTAGTCTAGTAGGGTTTGAATCCGTTCTCCCAAATTTTTATTTTCCTTTTTATAATCTGGTTTTAAACTGTTGTATCATTACTTACTTTTCCAGCTGCTAATTTTTATGTGAGAATGGTGTGAAAAGTTTTGATGAGATGTGGAATGGAATCATTTATGGATGTGAATTTGTATGAAGCAGAGTTTGCGGAGCGACCTTATTAAGAGGGGATTTCAGAGGTGTACTCAGAGGGCGCTGCTTAAATCTTTGGGTTTAGACGATGAGGCTATTGAGAGGCCTTGGGTGGCGGTGGTTAACTCCTGGAATGAGATTGTTCCGGGTCACATACATCTCAGATCTATTAGTAGAGCGGTTAAGGCGGGGATTATTTCTGCAGGAGGCACACCCTTTGAGTTTGACACCATAGCTATTTGTGACGGTTTATGTCAGGGAACTATCGGTATGAGGTACCCTCTCCCCAGTAGAGATATTATTGCGGATAGCATTGAAGTTATGGTAGAGGCCCACATGTTTGACTCCATGGTACTTATTCCCTCCTGTGATAAAACTGTTCCGGGACACTTAATGGCCGCGGCCAGGCTGAATATTCCCTCCATCGTGGTAACGGGCGGCCCCATGCTTCCCGGCTCATATAGGGGTAGGAAGATTACCACAGTGGAGATGCGGGAGTTTATGGGCAAATTTAAGTTGGGTGAGTTAAGCGAGGAGGAGTTGAACATAATTGAGGGATTAGCCTGCCCGGGTCCAGGTTCCTGTGCCATGCTGGGAACCGCAAACACCATGGCCGCAGTAACTGAAGCTTTGGGAATGTCGCTTCCCGGCTGCGCCACGGCCCATGCTGTGGATGCCAAAAAGATCCGCATAGCCCAAGAGACTGGAAAAAGAGCAGTCAAACTTTTGGAAGAAGGATTGCTTCCCAGGGATATAATGACGCAGCAAGCATTTGAAAACGCTATTATAGTGGACTTGGCTCTGGGAGGCTCTCTCAATGCTACTCTACACATTCCAGCCATAGCGCGGGAGGCAAAGCTAAACATTAGCCTAGAGAGGATGGATGAGTTGAACTCGTTAACACGCCACATTTGCAACCTTCTGCCATCGGGTCCCTACAACCTTAAAGATTTAGATGAGGCGGGAGGAATACCCGCAGTTATGAAGGAGCTGAGCGGAATTCTCAATCTTGACTGTATTACGGTGACTGGAAAAACAGTTAGAGAAAACATTAGTGATGCGAGAACATTGAGGCCGGAGGTCATAAGACCATTTGACAACCCAGTTCACTCGGAGGGAGGGCTTGCTGTCCTTAAAGGAAATCTAGCCCCAAACGGATCCGTGTGTAAACATGTAGCGGTGGTTAAAGAAATGCTGGTTCACAGGGGCCCCGCAAAGGTCTTTGACTCCATGGAGGAGGCTATAGAAGCCCTATTAGGTGGCCAAATAGTGGCCGGCGATGTCATAATTATCAGGTATGAGGGACCGAAGGGTGGGCCGGGAATGCGTGAAATGCACCAGATAGCTTCCATAATAAACGGAATGGGGCTGGGGGACAAAGTGGCATTAATAACTGATGGACGTTTCTCTGGTTCCACCAGAGGAGCCATGATTGGACACGTCTCCCCCGAAGCCGCCGAGGGCGGACCCATAGCAGTAGTAAAAAATGGAGATCCGATACTAATTGATATTCCCAAAAGGAGACTAAACATGGAAGTGTCTGAAGATGAACTTAAAAGGCGTCTAGACGAGTGGAGGAGCAAAAAGCCAAAGCTTAAGGGCGCTAAGGGTTATCTTAAGCGTTACCGCTTTTTCGTCACTTCTGCGGATAAGGGTGCAGTACTCAAAGAGCCAAATGGTGATCCTGCCTTAGGCAAATAATCCGTTACATACAAAAGGAATATTTTTGGTTTTGAACTATGTTATTTCATGGACACTGAAACTTATGTTGCCAATTTTTTGGAGGTTTTTCCACCCATCAGGGACGCAATGACTTCTAGAATGGCGGAGCTTAACAAACAATTGAACAAAAAAAAGGAGAAGAACCCTTTTCTCATAATGCAAAAAATGATGGAAGTTACAATGGAAGTCATCAAAAAATTTGAGCCTCAAATCAAGAAAAAAACAGGAATGACAGCCGAAGAATTCCTCAAATACCAAAAAGAACACGAGGAAGAAATTGAAGCCTACCTAGAGGAGCACCCAGATCTAAAGGAGAGAATGGAAAAACTCAAAGTAAAGATAAACATCAACGAATTGTAAGAAAAGTTACTCCTTCCTTACTAATTATTTTTTCTATTTCCCTCCCTACTTAATATTTATTTAGATATCATGTATTCCCCCTTTATGTTGGTTTTTCTTTTTCTGGAAAAAAACTAGGTTTCGGCTGTGTAAATCGTGTAGAGATTTTTATTAATGAGCTGGGTGGATAACGGTTATTAGAAGAAAAGGTCTCATACACTTCTGATGCAAAACGTTTTGAGTGTGGTTATATGCCTTACTTGACTGGCGGAGAGATAATTGCCAAGACTCTTTTAGCTGAGAAAATTCCCTATGCAGTTGGAATCCCTGGACATGGGAATCTCGGTTTGGTTGATGCCTTTAAAGAACATGAAGTACCCATCATCCAAGTTAGACACGAACAGTCCGCTTGCCATCTGGCAGACGGTTACTGTAGAGTCACTGGTAAACCATTAGCGGTTTTCACTTCTATAGGTCCCGGCGCCTGTAACACGGTTATTGGTGCAGCCACCGCCTACCTAGACAGCATTCCTATGCTGATTTTTACTGGTTCGGTTCACACCTACATGTTTGGTAGGGGCGTTCTGCAAGAAATTGAGAGAAAACACTGGGCGGATTTCCCCAGAGTTATGGAGCCAGTGGTAAAGAAGAGTTATCAGGTAACCAGAGTCGACCAGTTGCCGTGGGTTTTAAACAATGCTCTCAGAACCGCTCTTGGTGGAAGGCCGGGTCCTGTACATATAGATTTGCCTATGGATGTTCAAGCAGAGGCCGCCGAAGTGGAACTTCCGGAGCCTATAGGTTCCAAACTTGGGGGAAGAGTTCAGGGTGATCCTGAGAAAATACTTGAAGCGGCCAAACTTTTGGCGAAGGCTGAGAGACCTGCGATTCTTGCTGGTGGAGGAGTAATACTCTCAAATGCTGAAAAGGAGCTTGTAGAGCTGGCAGAATTTCTGGGAGCCCCAGTAATAACAACAATGATGGGGAAGGGCGTGATTCCAGAGGATCATCCGCTGAACGCCTTTTATACTGGTTCCAAGGGTTCACCTGTGGGAAGCAAGATTGGGAGGGAAGCAGATGTGCTTCTTGCGGTGGGATGCCGCTTTGCCGATGAAACCACCAGTTCCTATAAGCCTGGTGTATCCTTTAGTATTCCTCCCACCAAACTGATACATGTGGACATTGACCCTGGAGAGATTGGGAAAAATTATCCAGTCGAGGTGCCAATACTGGGTGACGCGAAGAGTGTTCTGGGAGAACTGCTCAAAGCCCTTCAAAAAATAACTTCAAAAAGGAAGTATGAGCAGTCAGAATACTTCAAGAAGCTGTGCAGGCTCAAGGAAGACTGGGAAAAGGAGTTGCAAAGGCTGAGGGAGGGCTATCCCACTACGATATCTCGCTATCTTAAGGAGTTGAGGAAAGCTTTGCCTCGTGAAACCATAGTTGTCACGAGTGCTGGACATGCGCAAGCGTCGGCATGGCAGGAGTTTCCAGTTTACTATCCTAGGACTCATATTTCACCCGGTGGATTTTCAACTATGGGGTTCGGTGTCCCCGCAGCCATAGGAGCCAAACTTGCCAAACCTGAGGTACCAGTCATTGCCATAGAGGGTGATGGTTCATTCCTTATGACCTGCCAAGAATTGGCAACAGCTGTCCAGTACGAAGTGCCCATACTGGTCACCATTTTCAATAATTATGGCTGGATCGCTATACGAGACCTGCAAATTGACGTTTATGGTAAAGAAAGAAGCTATGGTGTGGAGTTTAGGAACAAAGCCGGGCAACTCTACTCCCCAGACTATGTGAAGCTAGCCGAATCCTTTGGATGCTACGCGGAAAAAATAGATAAGGGTGAACAAGTGGCGCCGGCTATTCAAAACGCGATAAGCTCAGGTAAACCAGCAGTGATAGAATTAGAGGTGGCTCTGGAGCATCCTAGAAGCCAGGGCAAAGCATACGGCTGGTGGGATGTCCCTATACCCAAATATCTAAGAAGATAGAGGTTACAATCTACCTATTAACAGTTTGATAAAAGAAAAAAGATTAGTAAATTTACTCGTGTTTCCTTTTTTCCTACCTTTTCATTTTTTTCTGTTTCTTACTGCAACTTTGTGGATCTTCAAGGGGTATTTGGTTAGTTTTTTTCATTATTTGATTTCGTCTGGGCTTACTTCTTTGTGGGTTTCTGCGGATTTTAGGGCTGCGAGGGCGAATTGGAGAACCTTTTTTCCCTCCTCACCGGATAGTATTGGTTCCTTGTCCTCTAATATGGCATCGATAAAGTGGAGGGTGGAGTCAATGAAGCTGTCCGCCCAATCGCATCGAAGATTCTCAAAGCACGTCAATTCTCCATCTTTATACATTATGACTGAGGGAATATCGAGCAGTTGTCCAGTGCACTGGTTTATCCAGATATAACCTTTTGTACCTGTGATTTCCACCCTCTCGTCAGTGCCATAATATTTGGATTTAATTTTCATTTCTGGAGCGAAGGATGTGTCCCATACTCCCAATTTTCCGGGAGACTTGTACTTCCACATAATTATAGCTGGAGAGTCAAGACATAAGCCAGGCCCCAGCTCTGTAGTTTCAATCCAAGCAAATACTTTGTCCACATCTCCCATAAAGTAGCGTGCAATGGAAAACTTGTGATAGCCGTCATCCCAAATGGTGGGTCCCCCACCACACTGTTCCGGCGTAAAACGCCACATCCAAGCCTCCAAGGGCACCTCCCAGCCACACTCCACGGAGCCCGAAGTCATCTTGATTCGAATCATGTGTGGGTTTCCAATTTCTCCAGCATCCATTAGCTCCTTTGCCTTGCGGTAAGGTGGATAGAAGATGAAGTTTTCATAAACCTTAAACTTGACTCCCGCCTTTCTGGCGGCGCTTATCATCTCATCCATTTCCTTCACATTCATGGCGGGTGGTTTCTGAACCGAAACATGCTTACCAGCCTCAGCTGCGGCGACAGCAACCTCTTTGTGCAAATAGTGGGGAAGCAGTATCTCCACCATATCTACCTGTTCGTCCTTGAGTAAATCCTTGTAATCCCTGTAAATTTTAGCTTCGGATAAACCATACTCTTTAGCCTTCTTTTTTGCTCTCACTCCTCTCGAATCACAAAGAGCCACAATCTTAGCCTTATCGGTCTGTAGATAGCCGAGAACATTAAGGTCGAAAATCCGACCACACCCAATAATTCCGACACCCAGAGGCTTCAACTTTAACACCTTACAAATGCAAATTTCAAAAAAGACTAACCTGTTTTAGAAAACCAGCATTTAATCCAAGTTTTTAAATTAAAATTCAGCCAGTTCTCTTATATAAATTTAAGGAGCAGTGATTAAGAATGCCATAGAAGAGGATAAATTTTTACCCTCCAGCAAAGGCCATAGTCAACTCTACCTTGGAGCCCTCCTTAAGTTTTACCCTGTCATAGCCACCTTGCTCTACAGGGTCCTCGCCGTCAACAACCACCATAACTAGGGGTTTAAGCTCATTCTCATTCTTATCCCAAAGCTTATCATACAATCCGTCCCCCTCATGCTTGTTAACAATTAGATTCATCAAATCTTTGAGAGAAGAACCATGCGGTAAGTCATACTCTTCCAAAGAAGTGCCAGCAAGCTCCTTAATCACACCATAGTACTTGACGATAACCCTCATGAAACCACCTCGGAAGCCCATAGGCCAAGCAAAGCACCCAGCAAGTTCAACTAATCGAAAAAGGGTATTTTAGCCTTTTGGAATATATTGTCAGGAAATATACCTAAGAAAAAACAGTCAATCAAAAAATAAAGTGGTGAGGTATATTCAGTTCAAATAGCTTTATGCGCCCCACAGATCTTTTGCTACGTCGGGCAAACCGATAATTATTAAGCGATCCTTGGTAGGAATCGCGTCCTCGGTCCATCCGCGGAATGCATAGTAGTCCTTCATCATCACATCCATTGGAGGAACCCTACCCTTCTGGCCACCCTCTTTGGTAGGCGTCAGAAGTCTCGGGGGAAGCCTATTGTCCTTAGCAGACATACCGGCACGGACACAGTAAGCCCATTTAAGGTTAAACAGGCGGTCGGCGGTAATATTCAGTGTCAGCTCATCAATATTCCAACCACAACAATTTCTGAAGGCCTCCAAGAAGGTCGGCGTACTCATTGCGGTTCCGCCAAACATGCAAATGACTCCCGCTGCCAGTACCGCGAAAACGTCTTGCATGACTGCAGTGAGTGTACCCTTTCCGGTGGGGTCAAATCTTCCGGTTCTTTTGGTTATACCTGCGGGTGGTTGTAGTAGTCCCATATCTGCTATGGAGGGATAACCCGTTACGTGGCATGCACCTCGGGGTGCGGTGGCATACTCTACTCCCATGCTGTAGAATGCTCGGGGGTCATGCATTGGGGCTTCGAGTCCTTTGACTGTTGTTAGAAATTCGTGTCCTTTACCCAGCTTGTCGGCTGCTGCTTGTGAGCCGTCTGCCAATAGTTGTCCCGCTTTTCCTTCTCTTCTAACGATTTTTTCTGTGAGTCTTACTACTGCGTCAGCGTTTCCCCATGCTAGTTCTATTCCGTCTATGTCGTTCTTTTTTATTATTCCCTTTTCGTAGGCTTCTATGGCCCAGGCTACTGTGGCTCCCGTGGATATAGTGTCCACTCCATAGTCGTTGCAGAGATAGTTAACCCAAGATATTGCTTCAAGATTATCTACAAGTAGTAATGAGCCGAATGTTCCGCATGTCTCGTATTCTGGTCCCGGTCCCTCGTATTTGTAGGGTCCTTTTTTGATTTCCACCCATCTACCGCACCTTATGGGGCAGTTGTAGCAGGCAGTTTGTTTTTTGAGTATAGTTTTGTACATAGCTCCGCCGCCGATTCTGTCCGTCCCATCCCATTCTCCTAGTTGCCAGTTTTTGATGGGTATGTCTCCGAGGGGCTTCATAGAATCCATGAAGTATTCGGTTCCATATTTTCCCAGTCCTAGTGCGACCATTGGGTTGATTTCTATCCAGTGGGTGTACTTTTTAATTTGTTCTTTTACTGCGTCGGGGTTTGCCCACTTTATGTCTCCTGTTCCTTTAATGGCTATGGCTTTGAAATTTTTGCTTCCCATCACTGCTCCAGCTCCTCCTCTCCCTAAGGCACGGGCTTCATCGTTTATTATGCAGGCTAGTTTAGATTTCTTCTCGCCAGCAGGTCCTATACACAGAACTCTGGCTTTTTTCTCGCCGATTTCTTCTCTTATCATTTCTTGGGTCTTAAATGTGCCTTGTCCCCATATTTTTGAAGCGTCTCTCAGCTCGTATTTGTTGTCTTTTACTGAGAGGTATACTGGTTTCTCTGATTTTCCTTCGATGACTATTCCATCGTATCCCGCTCTCTTCATTTCAAAGGCGAAGTATCCGCCAGAGTTTGCTTCTCCATACCCGTGGGATATGGGAGATTTGAATACTACGGTGAATCTTGAGCTACAGGGCAAGCCTCCCGATAGGGGTCCGGTGAAGAAGTAGAGTTTGTTTTTTTCGTCGAACTCATCTATTTTTGGAGGAACCTCATCGTAGAGTAGACGCGCCCCAAATCCGCTGCCCCCAATCCATGTTTTAGCCCATTGCTCATCTATAGGTACCTCTTTTATTTTTCCCTCTGTTAGGTTCACTCTTAAGTATTTACCCATCCATCCAAACATTTCGCTCACCTCACTTTTTGTAAGTCTGGGTGTTCGACTCGTTTGAATCCCTCTTTGGGAACGGGGTGTATCTTCTTATAGAATTTCCTCAGAGTGGAGCCTGCGGTCTGCTGGTACAGGAAGGTTGATAACGCTGACTCCATGGGTTCAACAGTTTTCAGCACGTAATCCTTACTGCCTAAACCTATCTCCTGCCCCACATTACACTGTATGTCTTCACTTACACCCATGAAGGAACCTGCAGCACTAAACTTTGGCAAACCCGGAGCTGCTACGAATTTTTGTTCAGCAGCTGACCCCGGCATTCCCACTGATTTTATAGCCATATCTAAGCAGGCTCTATCTATAGCCACAGGATCTTTGCCAGCAAAGATTCCCATGTTTGGAATAATGGGGCGGTCGGAGTATGGGATGCAGTCGCACCAAGGAGTGCTATCTATCGCAAAGTTTATGAATCCCACTTTCCCAGGCTCGAAAGTTTTCATACAGGCGAGTGCCGAATCAGCTATCGCAACGGAGCTCGCTTCAAGGGTGTCTAGTACTTCCAAGGTTGCGAAAACACCACAATCCAAAGTCATAAATAAGTGAGCTAAACAACCCTTGCAAAGTTCCCGATTAAATTGAATTGGCCCATCTTCAGGAACAGAAAGTGCACCTTCAGGGCAGCAGGAGATGCATGTCTCCCACTTTGCGCATTTCCTACCATCACAGTATTGTGGGAAGTAACTTAACGCCTGCAAACCTAGTACGGGGTGAACTCCTAAGTGTAGATTGTATTTCCCTCTCTTAGATGCACACCCTACACCAATGTTTTTAATAGATCCTCCAAATACTCCCATCGGGTGCCCTTTAAAGTGGGTTAGTACTATCATGGCGTCTGCACATGCTATTGCAGTTGCGATATATTGTTCTTTGAGTATGTATCCCTCTGGTAGGTCTACTCGGACATCGTCTGTTCCTAGGAAGCCGTCTCCTATTATCACTGGGCATCCTACTGTTCCTGAGTTGAAACCGTTTCTCTCTATGGTCATGTACTCGTCCCATGCGTTTGTTCGGAACACGTAGGGAGCGTAGGGTAGAGTGGTTGTATCAACAACGAAGGGCCTTCCTCCCAGTTCTTTCACTTTATCTGCAATTGCCCTCACATAGACTGGTCGGAGGTAGGCGGTGTTGTTCCATTCACCCATATGTACTTTTATTGCTACATAATCGCCTTTATCTATGCACTCGTTTAGCTTGGCCTGATCGAATAGGTGGAGTGCCTTCGCTACTAGACTGGTTGCTGTGCTTTCACTCCTGTCATCCATATAAAAAACTTCAGATTTTGCCATCTTTCTCCTCCTATCTAATATTTTTGAATAATTATTTTTGGGTGTATGTTCTTAAAATTATTTTCGCTTCATTTCAAAATTTTAAGAATTTTTCAACATTTGCCGTATCTATGCTGGAACAAAATAGTAATTATGAATATAATTTTGTTCTTATCATTATATTATATTTTTCTATATTAAAGGCAAAAGCAAGCTGGTTGCCCATAGTTTGAGAGTTTTTAGTGGGAACATATGCGAAGAAGCATTTTAGGTTCAATGAAATATTTTCGGTTCTTTTCATCCCTTTTTTGACAAGATTTATATTCTATGGTGTTGGATTCTTAATTTTTAAGGAGTATTGTTGGTTTGGAGTTGGTTTGATGGTTAAGTTTCCTAGCGACGATTGGGCAAAAGCTTATATGAAGGCTTTAAACGAAAATAGGGCTTATGAGGATGCTGCTTTGGACTGGGAAGGTGACTTTCTCTTTGTTATAGATCCTGATGACAAGTTAAAGCAGAGGACAGCCATATACCTTGATCTTCATCATGGGAAGTGTAGGGAAGCTTATGTTTTGAAGCCCGGTGAGGAGAAAAAGACAAGCTTTGTCATTGAGGCTCCCTACGGTGTTTGGGTTAGAGTGATTAAGAAGGAACTGGATGCAATTCGGGGATTGATGACTGGTAAGTTAAAGTTGAAGGGAGATATGGCTAAGGTAATGCGGTACACTAAGGCAGCGCAGGAGATGGTTAACACCACAACTGCGATTCAGAGTGAGTTTCTCTAAATCTTTTTTTATTATTTTTGGGCGGGTGATGGCTTTGTGGTTTTTTATCGGACCCAAAGTGGTTTTTGGAGAAGACGCTTTGGATTATTTGGAGCAGATTCAGGGCAGTAAGGCGCTTATAGTTACGGATAGAGTTATAGCGGATTTGGGGATTGTTGACAGGGTTAGGGAAAAGTTGAAGACTGCAGGTATAGAGTGTGAGGTTTTTGATGAGGTGGAGCCGGATCCTTCAGATACTACGGTGTTTAAAATTTTAGATAGGCTGAAGGATTACGAGCCGGATTGGATAGTGGGCTTGGGTGGCGGCTCCAGCATGGACGCTGCCAAAACTGCTTGGGTATTGTGGGAGAATCCGGAAAAGAGATTAGAAGACATTAACGCCTTTACTCCAGTGAGCGTTAATCAGAAGGCGCGGCTCATTACTATTACGACTACTAGTGGTACGGGTTCTGAGGTTACTTGGGCTACGGTGGTTACTGATACAAGGGAGCATAGGAAGATGATATTGATGGCGAAGGAGATTGTTCCCTTTGCGGCGATTGTTGATCCCAAACTTACACTTAGTATGCCTCCCAGATTGACTGCGGTTACTGGTCTGGATGCTCTGACCCATGTGGTGGAGAGTTACATTAATTCTTGGAAGAACGATTTTTCCGATGCCTTTGCTATGAAGGCTATCCAGTTTATTTTTGAGTATCTTCCCAGGGCTTACAAGAATGGTGAAGATATGGAGGCCCGCACCAAGATGGCGAACGCAGCAACTATGGCTGGCTTATCCTTTGGAAATGCTTCTGTGGGCATCGCACATGGGGTGGCTCACTCTGTAGGAGCGGTGTTTGGTTTACCTCACGGCTTAGTTTGCGGCGTTGCTCTACCCTATGTTATTGAGTATAATATTCCCACCTCTGCAAAGTACTTGGCTGAACTAGCGGAACTTATTGGGATTAGGGAGAGGGATGAGAGGAGGGCGGCGAAGGCTCTGGCTGAAAGGACAAGGAAACTTTTGAGGGAGATTGAAATTCCCCTGTGTTTGAAGGATTTGGGTATCGGGGAGAAGGAGTTTAGAGAAAATTTTGAACGCTTGGTCAGGCTGACAATTCAGGACGCTTCAAGCACACTGAATCCCAGAACATTTACCAGAGAGGATATAGAGAAAATCTATGAATGTATTTATTATGGTAGAGAGGTTGATTTCTAAAGAGGTTATATGCAGCGGTATAGTTGAATGAGGGGAGTTACATCGTTTATGGCGGCTTCGAGGCTTATGGAAGCGTATTGGTCTATATGATATTTTCCCCCTTCTTCTTTTAGTATGCGGTGTTTGACCAGTATTTCTAGGGTTTCTATTAGGCGTTCCTGGGGATTAAAGTTTTTAATTTGGTTCACGGTTTGGTTCTGCAAAATTTGGAGCGTGGTCACTTCTAGTTTTTTCTGGCGTATTTCTCTTAGTGCGGATACAATGTTTTTGGGGGGCGGTATTCCCACTTTCCAGATGAGTGTTTCTCTCCCCAGTCCTTGGAGGTTTATTATTTTGTTGTCGTGGAGCTGTTTTATGATTAGTTTGGGGTTGTTAGAAAAGTTTTGTGTGATTTTTATAATTTCTTCCTTATTTACAAGTGGGGGGGAGTGAAGTATGGCGTCGAATAGTTTTCTGGTTTCTCTCCAGTCTTGGTGTGTTCCCTCAAGGGGGAGGGGACTGTACTTTAGCACGGAGAGTCTTCCGTCTTTCTCCAGGATGGGGGATAGTTCCTTTTCGACTTTTTGGATGAGTGTTTTGAGGCAACCGTTACCGTTTGGTGTTAGTCCAGTTATTTCCGTTACCAGTTCGGGTAGTTCTGCAGGTATGCTGAGCAGTCTTGTGGCTCGAGCGATGATTGATTCTATTCCCCGGGAGTAGAAAACATCTATGAGTTTCCTTATCTGCTGGGTGGGCAGGATGGGCTTTTTCTCACAGAATTTTTTTATGCACTGGTCAATGAATTTTCTTCGGAGTTCCTGCCCTACCTCCAGTGATGGGAAAAGTGTGGTGAATGATACCGCATCCCTATTCGCTCGGATAAAGCCCATCGAATCCGAGTGTTTGTTGTTCAAATCAAACCCCCCTAGGCTTGCTTACCTTCCAAATCACCTCTAATCCATGTTTTGGTTTAAAAAGGCGATAAAACTTTTTGGGAGAAATTTTATTCTGCCGGGCTATTTTGACAATCTTGGCTAACAACTCGTCCGCAAGAAAGTTGGGTAAATCTGTCTCTATGAGACTGAACGCATGGGCAAACTCAAGCGACCAAGGTACATTGTTCAGGTTGCTTGCCTGGTAATAAATTGCGGAACACACATATTCGAGTTGCTTTTCGCTTTCCGCTATATCCTTGTGTAACTCTACTCTGATGGGGAGAGCTTCTGGGTGGGGCTTTATGTAGAAGAACTTTTGTTGGGAAAGAAATTTGGAGTAACGTTCGCCGAATATTTTCCTATTCGCCAGAGTTGTCCACAGATCACTTGTTTGGGGAACTGTGATGTTTAGCTCATCCCGATTACCCGGTCGGAGAAGGGAGTCCAAAAGGTTGGCATCATTTATTCGGCCATAAACTCCACTTAACCAGTAGGAAACGTTCTTGTATTTTGAAATTAGATCCATAGAGTGGGGGGACTTTATCACAAAAGCATGGAGTGTCTCTAAGAGCTTTTCAGACAGTATATCTGCCGTGCCCTGGCTTCCATAGATTTTTTCGAAAATAATTTTGTACTCCTGCTGCACCTCTCGACTCTGGTTACTGAAAATTTCTGATTCCCCCAGACTATAGGGCAGAAGATCATAGTGAGGAACAAAGGGGCCGTCCAGCAAAACGAGATCGCAACTGTTTCCCTCAAGTGCACGTAGACTAACAAGGCGCTCAAGATACTGTCGGGACACTGCTTGAATCCGCTCCACGTCCTCGTCTACCAGGCCCATAACAGGTATACACTTTCCAACAATGTAGGGATTATGTGCCACGGGATTGTTACATTTGAAGGTTATTCCCGCCGCTGAAACTACAATGAGATCCAAACCCGCCCTTTGGCTTCTATTGGAGGAGCCGTCAACTGCAACTGTAACAGCATCTCGGGCTGCAGGATTGGTGTTAAGTGTTAGGGTTTCAAGCTGCTTACTCTCACTTAGATTCTCAACTGATTCTATGAGATCCAGATACACGTCGTAGAACCGATATACTTCAGATTCGAGTATGTCCAGTGTCTGGTGGAAGATTTCTCCACCACAATTTCCGCCGCTTTTCTCCTCTTCCAAGAATTTTAAAAGGTTGTTCACACTCTATTCCTCTCCGCGAAGTCCCTATGGAGATCAAAGACTGTGTTTCCGCCGTAGCCCAGCTGTATGTCTCCCTTTTCAATGGTTACACAGAGAGGGTCCTTCAGCGGAGTGGCCATACCAGCTATCAGGAACTCTCCCACCCCCAAACGAGGAAGAATCTTTTGAATCTCTGGAAAATCAGTGTAGTCTTCTATGGCTCTCATATCATTTGCTGCTGTTAAACACCCACAGAAGAGAGTGCTGAGGTTTGAGAAGACTGTTTTTGAGATTCGGGAGATTCTTTGATTAATGATGGTTAGGTTTGCCCCGAACTTGCGGCCCTCCTCAGAGAGGCTTGTTATTTTTCCTGAGGAAAGGTAGGGTTTTCCAACGGTTATCTGACCGTAGGAACCACCCATTTCAGGAATATAGTTTTTCGCCTCATCAATTATTAGGTGAATCGGGTATCTGTTTCGAAGAATCAAATCAGCAATAGTTCCAATCTTAGCCTGTCTGGCATCCAATGTGTCACAAGAAGCGTCAATAACCAGTATGTTACCAGCAGCCCTCTTCCAAATTGTGTTGTACTGATCCACGCTGCCCCCTGCAAAAATATCTTTGCCCAGCAATTTAACCCGACGCCGTATGGCTGCACTCCAGCTGCTTATAGAACCATCCTTTTTATAGAATTCGTCTAGCCACTCATTCACATAGGACATAAAACATTCACTATTAAGCTCCGCAGCACCACATGTGAAATCCATCACGAAAATATCCGCCGCCACCTCTACAGCCTTCTTAGCCTGAGAGGGAAGCACATCTAATCCCAGAGTTTTAACAATATCGTTAGCATCTGTAGGAACCACCGGTAATTCTAAACTAGACATAACCTGGAAATTGCTACACAACTTGTCCAGATTGCTGGTAGCATATTCACCAGTATGATCCCAAACTATAACATTAACTTTCTTTTTTAGAGAGGATAACCCCACAATATTAGCCGCAGTGGTGACGCTCTTGCCCATACCTATACGGGCGAATATTCCCACCCCCAAACGCAGTATAGCTGAGGCGTCTAGATCCACTGGGTAATCGGTTTCGCGAATCTTACCCACAGGATAGTATTCTCCCTCCCTAGCGGGGTCTCGGAATAGGGCTTCGTAATCTTCCTTGTTGGATATGAATATGGGGGAACAGGGTTTGGGAGGGTGAGATAACCTGCGCACTCCGGGATGGGCAGGAATTCCATATATGCGAAGCTCGCCGAACTTCATATTTTGATCTAGTCTGGGAACCTCACCGTAAAGGCTGGAGAAGTAGTTCAAAACGTCGGTGGTTGCCCCCCTTGTGGCAGCGAAAAGGTTTGAAACCAGCCCAATAGCTTTAGTTTTTTGGTGGCTGACGGTGAGGAGTTGGCCCTCATAAACATAATCCGTGGCGTAGTCGAAGACTGCGAAATCGCACTTTTTAGTGCTGGTTGGACTTGTTACGAAACCTACGGGAGAGGCGCCCTTCAAGATTTGTTCTTTTGAACGCAAATACTCATATTCTTCGACTTCGGAGCTCATAACGGCTCGCAGCACGGATGTTTCGAGGCCTGTTTCCTCAACCGTCATACAAATTACCCCGTAGGGCTTTAGCTTGGTTCATTTTATAGGTGAACCACTATTTAAATTTAGTGGAAAACACAAAAAATTTTTGAATTAATGGAAGGATAACCTATCATAATATATAAATAAAATGCGTTTTTTGTGATAGGACTTCTTATTTACTGAAAAAACTTTCTTGAAATTGTGAAAGTGGCAGGAGCAAAAAGAAGTAAGGTATGATACTTTGGGGAAAATTTGGATACTTTTTGAACAATTTTTACTGGTCTGGGGGCGAATCTGGAGGGCAAGCTTGTTCCTATCATTATTTATAAATAATTTCGGATAGTTGTGATAGTAGCTATGTTGTGCTTATTGTACTTTTAAAGGGATATTTCTGAAAAAGACCATAAAATATATATACAGGATATATGATATTTCATACAAAAACCACCACTTCCACTCGTTTAGAAATAAATAAAATAATATTGACAGGTTTATTCGTCTTACCTACGGGAAAATCGGTGATTATTTCGAGGCGTCCTAGATGATAGATGAATTACTAGGTTTGGGTAGATCAAAGACACGTTTGGATATTGTAAACCTCATGTTGGATGAGGGTAGACCCTTATCAGCTTCAGAGATAGCGGAAAAGCTGGGTATCAGCCTTAACGCTGCAAATATTGCTATCCACTATTTGAATAAGGCGCGTCTTTTGAATAAGGTTGAACGTGGCATGTATGAGGTCAATGTTTATGCCTTCTGTAAGGCGTTTCTAACTTTTCTTTTAGGTTCTAAGGTTAGCGGTTATGCTGGTAAGAGTCTTGAAGAATACACAAAGTGAGTGGGAGGTGAAAAGCCAGGTTGAGTGGTCTATTAGACGATACGGTGCTGCGGCTCCGAGGTGGCAGTCTAAAGGTTCTATCGCTTCTATCCATTTCGCACCGTCCCTTAAGGCCGGTTGAGATAGCGGATATTCTGGGCATGCAGCTCAACGATGTGGGAAAGTATCTTGTTAGGTTGGCTAGTAAAGGGCTGGTTTCGAAGGTTAACTTGAATGGCAATTCCACTGGTTACACTTCAAACCTAGATATTCTGGAACTTGTGCTGGACCATGAGCGTAGATTAAGGAATTTGGAGTAGGGCCTGTTTAGGAATGGGGGCTGCTTTTTGAGTTCCGAGGATAGCGATAATCTTTTTGACAAGTTCGACAAGCTTATGAGGATGAGGGATAATGCAAACAAGGTGCTCATCTACATTCTAACTAGCCCTAAGCCAGTGACTCCTAAGGAGCTTATGGATAACTTGGGTTTGACTGAGAATAGTGTTTGGAAGACTGTTAGGCGATTGGAGGCAGATGGTTTTCTTAGATTGGTTGGTAGGGGGGAGTATGAGCCTAACTTGGGTTTGTTAACTGCGCTTCTTCTGTTTAAAGTGCAGGAGTTAATTAAAATGTTAGAAAAGAGATGATTGGATGAGTGATGATGAAGAGCAGATTAGTTCCAAGGAGGCGTTTAATAAATTATTGAGGCTGGGCGAGTCCTCCATTCAGATAATTGAGTACATACTTTGCTCACCTAAACCCGTGACTCCTAAAGAACTGGTGGAAAAGTTGGGAATTACGGAAGGCACGGCTTGGAATGCGTTAAGCAGATTGCAGAAGATTGGTTTCCTTGTTACCAAAAGTAGGGGGGAGTACGAGGCAAATATAGGATTTATTTTAGCCATGGTTCTTTTCACACTAAGCGATATGGCTGAAAAATTGAGAGAAGTAAAGAGGAGGTGAATACAAGGAGGAGTAACCGGAGAATGGAAAAGTTTGCAGGCTATTAAAATTTTCCGGGGAAGACATTTTCCACATCGAAACCATATTTTCCAGAATTGAGAGATAGACTTGGCGGCTCCTACAAAACATGGAAAGATTTGGGTTCGTTGGTCTTGTGGTTTAAATATGAGCCCAATCAAATAATCAGGTGTAGGAAGGATGTGTCCCAAATATAAGATTCTTGGTGGCTAAAGCTCTGGAAATTGTTCTAAACGCTGACAAAGGGGATAAATGGTAAGAAGGAGGAACCAAAATGAATTAATTAAAATTTATGATTTAAAATTTAATTCAATGTGTTTGGAGGTTTAACAAATGGAAGATGAAGATGTGTTTGAGGAAGGAGAGGCATTTGGGGGAGATTATAAGACTCTAATAAAGAAGTTAATTGATCCTAGAGCCAGAACTATGTATTCCATCTTGGAACTTCTGCTTCAAAATGTGAAGAGTGAACCGGTTTCTGCCAGTAATATAAAGGATAAGCTGGGGATTTCTAAGCAGGCGGCTACCAATGCTGCGCGTAGGCTTGAGGAAACAGGATTCATAACCCGCACGCCTGAGGGATATATGGTAAATCAGGGATTCATAATAAATTTGTTAATCCAACTTGTTGGGGAAATCTTGAAAAAACTGGAGCTCTAAATCGAAAATTGGTAACTCAAAGAGCGTCCGCGAAGAAAAAGTAGAATAATCTGGAAGGTACTTGACAGAATCTTTGGAACTTTTTATATGGATATTTTCTCCAAGCCCTCAACTATGCTCTGGGTTCCCTTGCTTATTGCTACTTTTTCTAGGTCTGAACGTGTTACTATTTTACCCGTTTTTGCCGATAGGTAACATAGAAGAGCTACCTCTACAGCTTTTTTTGCCTCTTCGGGGGAGAAGGCTGGCTCCCTGTCGTTGAGTATGCATTCGGCGAAATGGGCATCCTCATTTCTAAATGAGATAATGTAATACATTGGAAAAGGTTCATGCTCCACATCAGGGCTGAACCACTGGTATCTGTGTTCGCCAGCTTCTTTGCTAGTCGAGAATATCTGCACCGGTTTTTTCCAGGAGTGATCCTCTAGAATAGTTCCCTCTGTTCCGTAAAATTCCAGTCTGTTGTTTGGAGGGCTAAACACTGTGTCGCTTACAACAACACTACCAACGCATCCGTTTTCAAATTTTAGAAGCATCATAGCGTTGTCCTCAGCCTTATTCTGCAGTTTTATAATCTGCTTAGCTAGCCAGCAGTAAGCTGAATGCACGTCTCCTAACATCCAATTCAGTATGGCGAATTTGTGCACTGCAGCGTCCATTAACACGCCGCCGCCTGCTTTTTTTGGTGAGCCCTTCCAGTGTTCAGGCTTTGCAAGATCCGGGGTTTCATCCACACCCTCATAACCCCTTACGAGTATGGGGGTTCCTATCAGCCCAGTTTCCAGTGTTTTTTTGATGAGTTGATGTGCGGGTAGGAAGCGGTGGTTTTCTGCTATCATAAGTTTCACTCCAGCCTTTCTTGCCGCCTTTATCATTTTGTCGCACTCTTCAAGAGTTGGGGCCATAGGTTTCTCACAGAGAATGTGTTTACCAGCCTCTGCCGCTGCGACGGTTAGCTCGGCGTGTAGGTGGTGGGGGAGGGCTATGAGAACTGCATCAATATCATCATTTTTCATAATGTCTTGATAATTCCTGGTTACTGTTAGATTGTAAATATCGGCCAATTTCTTAGCGTTTTCATAGTTCACATCAAAGGCAGATACTAGCTTAATCTTGTCCACATATTTACATGCCGAAGCGTGAAAATGAGCCGCTGTCCCGCATCCCAAAACACCAATTTTAACTTGTCTCATTGTTTTCTACTCCTTAAAACCAAGTGTAATACATTCTCCAAATACTTAGTTTATTTTTTCTATATTACTGGAATTTAACCCTAATTGTAATATGATGTTATCTGCAAACTTATCAATTAAAATCATAGTAAGGCAGGTTTCCCTCACACTTAATGCATTCTATGATGTAAGACTTGTGCCCGCCTCCTTATAGAAAAACTAAAATAGTGAGAATACGTGAATAATCTGAAATCTTTTGAGTGGTTAGGAAAAATAATTTTGTTATTGGACGTTAAATTGTTTTGAGAAGAGGGTTTACCTATGACGGTGTACGTGAATTTTCACTTCCACTTGAACATGTTCTATGCAGAGTATACGGATGAGGAAGTGATTAGGCGTTTTCCAAACATTTATAGGGCTTTGCTGGATTTTTTTGACCGCTTTCCAGAGATTAGGGCGGGTTGGGATATTGAGTCTTCCCGATCCATTAATTTTCTCAAGAGAGCCGCCCCCGACGTCATTGAAAGAATTAACAAGGGTATTGAGAGGGGCCAGTTTGAAATTTTGCTAGACACTTGGAGTTTTAGTCTTCCTTCTATGCATACGGGTGAAGAGTTTGATTTTCAGCACAAGTTGGCCTTAAAGACTTTAAGTGAAACTTTTAAGCGAGTCTCTAAAGGGTATTTTGCCCAAGAGTGCTCCTACCACTCTGCTATGCCCATCCTTTTGCGAAGGAACGGCGTGGAGTATTATGTGACTCAAATGGCTGCAGTTCGCAACTGGGTGGAAGATCTATCGGATCTAGATTACAGGATGCATGAGTTGGTTGCCTTTGATGGCAAAACTACTATTCCCTGTGTGTTTTTCATAACTGGTGTTGTGGAGGATCCAGTTTCCAAGATAAAAGAAATGAAAGACCATAAGTTTGGCGATGTTCTAGTCGTAATCTTGGAGGACGCTGAGGTTTTGCGAACAGACGTACTTGAAGGATACATAAAAGAGTTTGAGAAGTTAAAATATGTGAAGTACACTCTTTGCAGCGATTTTGTACGCAGAGCAAAGGTGGGAAGACGCTTAAACGCTCAAGATTTAACTTGGGTTACAGGTCCCTATGATCACCTGCTTTGGGTTAGGGATCCTTGGGATCAGCATTTATGGACCTTGAATGAAAACGCTAGACAAGAAATTCGCAAAGCAGAGTTTTGGATAAATTGGGCCAAAAACCAAGGAATCGATGTGAGTGAAGAGGAAAGTGAATTGGAGGAGGCGAAGAAGTGGCTTCTTTTGGGCCAAAACTCGGACAAATTGGGTTGGGCTCCTTGCCCCTATAAGAGGTTTCAGGGAGAATATGAGTATCGCTACGCCTCCGAAATCGCAAGTATCGCGGGTGCATTTTCCAGCGAAAAGATTTTTTCAAGAATGAACTTCGATTTTTCAAGGGATTCTATCAAAAAGTATCTAATTTTCAATTACCACCCATACGAGGTGCCACTTATGCCTCTAAACATTGGGATCAAGCTGGAAGACCGGGTTCTAAAAATGGAGGAGCTGAGTTTCCAAGTTAAGGGAGAAACTGTACCTTGTGATTTTACGAGTTTCAGGAACCATTTTGATGGAACACTAAACGAAGCGAGCCTAGTTTACATTGGAGGTTTGAAGCCTAGAGAGATTGCCACCGCCCAAATAGTTAGAGGAAAAGCGGAAGTTATCGGCAAAAACGCCTTTTCAGTTTCGAAAAAGGCTTTGGGCAATGAACTAGTTGAGCTACAGTTTGATGGGGGAGTTCCCTTGCGACTGGTTGACAAGTCTGAAGGTTCTGTTTATGGCGTGGAGGGTAAGGCATTCATAGATTCTTTAGCCTTCTTCTTAGATGAAGACTCGCTTGAATCCGCTCCCTCACTGGAAGTGTCAAACAAGGGAAGCCGGGGTGTTTTTGCCGAAGTTAAATACACTCGGAAACTAACTAATAGTTCCAGCATATCCACGAAGTTCAGAGTTTATCGAGGCCTTCCTTTACTGGAGGTAGAAAGCCAAGTTGATGTGAGGGGTAGCCACGCGGGACGTATTGAACCCTTAAATATTAGACCTGGCATAAATAGGCCGAGGAAGCTCTGGAGAGACTTGGGAAGTCATCTGGTTCCCTTAGAGGTTAGCGGTAATAGAAAGTTCCATCCTTTTGTTAATGATTGGCTGGCTGTATCTGATGGCAAAAAAGGTTTAATTGTAGCTGGAGACGGCAAGATTCGATCATTTAAAGAAATTAGAGATGATGAAATGGAGATTAGCCTGTTTAAGGTAGAGTCCACCTACTCAAATGACCCTATGGAGGCCTTTCGAGGAGTATACACCCAAAAATGTATTATGGTGCCCTTCTCGGGAAGTCTTCCAGACAAGTACGTATCTATGGCTAGATGCTATACAATGTCTCCAGGAATTGTAGGCATGATACAATATGAAGGATTCAGAAAAGTAGTGTAACCTACATTCCAAACCCCTCGATTAATTCTTACTTTTTGGCACAATTAGAAGTCATGTTTAGGGGAGAGTTTTCCCGCCTAAATTTTAGGAAGTCTGAATTGACACCAGAAGAAACAAACGTTAACAAGAAGAGACGCGAAAGTTGTAAAAGGAGTGATGAGACTGAGCCTAAATGAAGTAAATTGTTTAAAGGGCCATAAGAAGATTTTAAAACTTGGATGTGTCCTCTAAAAACAGAAAAGAAGCTTTTCTACATGAGGGTAGTTTATGAAGAAAGGGGTTATTAGAAGCCCTGACACTGAAAGGGAGAATAGGGTTCCTCCGGGTCAGAGGGTTGTAGAGAAATTGCCGGTTCTTCACTACGGAAGGATACCGGAAATAGACGTTTCAAAGTGGACATTTAGAATTTGGGGCTTAGTGAGAAAAGAACGAATTCTTAATTATGAAGAGTTCATGTCGCTTCCCATGGTGAAGGTGTTTTCGGATGTCCACTGTGTTACTGGCTGGTCCAAACTTAATAATCTCTGGGAGGGAGTGAGCACCAGTGTCATAAAAGAACTTGTTGACATACTTCCGGAAGCTAAATTCGTTATGGTTCACTCGGTTGGAGGGTTCACAACTAACCTGACTCTCAGCGATTTCTTCCAGCCGGACGTCTTGTTTGCCGTTAAACACGATGGAGAAACAATCACACCAGCCCACGGTTACCCAGTGAGACTCGTGGTCCCTAGACTGTATTTCTGGAAAAGCGCGAAATGGGTTACAGGTGTGGAGTTTATGGAGAAGGATAAGAGGGGATTTTGGGAAGAACGCGGATATCACAATCATGGTGATCCATGGAAGGAGGAGAGATACAGCAGCTATTAATTAATGAAATATTTCCTATCTGCAGCTCTTCAAACTGACCAAAAATTTACTAGATATTGGTTTGTTGATTTTAGGTAAAGGTTTGTTAATTGTTGGATGTGGTTAGATTTGGCAAGATTGTTAATAGTTTCGAATAGATTGCCGGTAAACATTGTGAAAAGAGGAGGTAAATTGAGTTTCCAGTCTAGTGTTGGAGGGCTGGTTACCGGGTTAGGGCCAGTTCATAAGTCGCGAGATAGTTTGTGGATTGGATGGCTGGGGATTACATTAGATAAATTTGGGGAGGAGGAAAAGGAGGAGATTCTTGAAAGGCTGGCTACGAAGGGCTTGTCGCCAGTTTTTCTGTCAGAAGAAGATGTTGAAAATTACTATAACGGCTTTTGTAATGAAACAATCTGGCCTCTTTTTCATTACTTTCCAGAATTCACCGTATATAGCAAAGAGTACTGGGAGTCTTACGTCAGAGTGAACAGGGCTTTTTGTGAAGCAATTGTTGAAAACGCCCAGCCTGAGGATGTAATTTGGATTCATGACTATCATTTGATGCTGCTTCCAAAGCTGGTAAGAAACCAGTTGCCAGACGCGACCATAGGCTTCTTCCTTCACATCCCCTTCCCCTCCTTTGAAGTGTTTCATCTGCTTCCGTGGCGCAATGAAATTGTTAAGGGACTCTTGGGGGCTGATCTCATAGGTTTTCACACTTACGACTATGTTAGATACTTTTTATCTAGTGTTCGGCGGATTTTGGGACTGGAACATACTCTGGGACAGATCACCCTAGAAAACCGCTTGGTAAGGGTAGAAACCTTCCCTATGGGGATAGAGTACGAGAAATTCGCTGGGATTGAACGTGACCCTAAGGTACAGAGAGAAATCAGAAATATTCGTAAAAAGGTGGGGGAACGTAAAATAATTTTATCGATTGACCGTTTAGACTACACTAAGGGTATACCTCAAAGATTGGAAGCATTTGACACCTTTTTGACGAATCATCCAGAATACAGGCAGAAGGTTACTCTGGTTATGGTTGCTGTGCCTTCACGAACAGAGATAGAAAGCTACATTACGTTAAAAAGGCAGGTTGACGAACTCGTCGGTAGAATTAATGGTACCCATGGAACAATAGGCTGGGTGCCGGTATGGTACCTTTATCGTTCCTTGCCTTTTTATACCCTAGTCAGCCTGTATCGAGTTGCAGATGTTGCCCTAGTAACACCCCTCAGAGATGGAATGAACCTAATATCCAAAGAATTTATTGCCACAAAAACTGATGGAAAAGGCGTACTGATTCTTAGCGAGATGACCGGAGCCGCAAAAGAGTTAAGCGAAGCAATCATAGTAAACCCAAACAATAGAGAGGAGATCGCAGAAGCCATAAGAGAAGCTTTAGAAATGCCAGAGCAGGAACAGATTGAGAGAAATAGAAATATGCAAAGCAGACTACGCCGCTACGACATTGTAAGGTGGGTGAACGAATTCATGGAGAGGTTAAACAACATTAAAAGCCTACAAAAGGAACTAAACGCCAAAATATTAACAAATGGTGACAGGAAAAAAATAATTGAGGATTACGTTAAAAGTAATAATCGCTTAATTTTGTTGGATTATGATGGCACCCTCATCCCATTTGCTCCAAGACCCCAAGACGCAAAACCGGATGAGGAAATCCTAAATCTACTTAGAACACTAGTCCAAGATTCCAAGAATGAAGTAATACTAATAAGCGGAAGGGAGAGAGGCACACTAGAAAGCTGGTTCGGCAGCCTCAATGTGGGCTTAACTGCTGAGCATGGAGTTTGGGTGAAGGATAAGGCAAAACCATGGGAGATCATAAAACCCTTGAAAAATGATTGGAAAAAAACAATCCGCCCCTACCTGGAGCTGTACACGGATAGAACCCCTGGTTCCTTCATAGAGGAGAAGGAATTTTCTCTTGTTTGGCACTACCGGAAGGCAGACCCTGAAATGGGTGCAATGAATGTGAGGCAGTTAAAGGACGACCTTTTATATGTTGCCGCCAGTCTTAATCTTGGGGTTTTAGAAGGTAACAAAGTGATTGAAATCAAAAACGCCGGAATAGACAAAGGACTTGCCACATCACGCTGGCTATCGAAAAGAAACTGGGACTTCATCATAGCAATAGGCGACGATTTAACAGACGAGGACACCTTCGCCGCACTTCCAGAACACGCATACACAATAAAAGTAGGCTTAGGGCCGTCACGAGCAAAGTACAATCTAAAATCTGTAAGCGACGTGAGGTCGCTGCTAAAAGAATTGGCTAAAATATAGCAACTAATGCGGAAAGGTGCACTATCTAGTCTTTACCAACAAAATATTATAAATGGGAACAAGACACATTAGAGGAATTAGAGTCTCCGTTCGTTTATAAATGCCAGTACCATTGTGGTTACTCTGAATAAATAGAAAAATGTAAAAAAATAATTTTAAAAACAGAAAAAATTAGTTGAAAGTTTTTCATTTTAATTCAAATATTGGAGGTTCTGTAATTATGAAAGTTTTAGATAGGGTGCGTGAAGCTGCAGGAAAAGCCGGATTGGATGCGGTGTTAGCTTTAAGCCCCGAGAATTTTTACTACTGCAGTGGATGTCCCAGCTACATTCTCTATACAGGGAGAATTGCTGGTTTGGCAATTGTGGTTGTTCCAACAGTGGAGAGTTATGATCCGGTTATGATAATTAACGATTTTGAGGAGGAAGAGATTCGGCGTAAATCTTTTGTAAAGGACATTCGAACCTATCCCATGTGGGTGGATATTGACAGGGGAGAAGAAACTGTTGAGAAGGCGGGGTTAGAGCGTAAGGGAGAATCTATAAATCCCATGGATATAGTGAACTTGTTGGAAGAAGCCTTGAAGGATTTGAGTTTATTAGAGGGAAAAATCGGGGTTGAAACTCTCTTTGTTCAGGGCTTAATATGGGACTTATTGAAAGGAAAATTTCCCAAGGCCAAATTTTTGGATTGCGCATCTGTTTTCTATGAAGCTAGAAGGGTTAAAACTGAGGGGGAAATTATTAATCTGCGTAACGCCGCAGAGATAGCTGAGAAGGCTATCATCAAAACAGTTGAGCAACCTGTTATGGGGGCTACTGAGGAAGAACTTGTTAAACGTTTCCAGAAGTCTGTCATTGAAGATGTGAGAAGCACAGGGTATAGGCACACCATCATCAACATTGGTGAATTTTTTTCTCCCACGTATTTTCCCCGCAAGAACGCTGCGAAGGTGGGAGACCTAGTCAAATTTGATGTGGGTGCTGATTATAGAGGGTATGGTTCAGATATTGGAAGGACCTTCGTTGTGAAAAAGGCTACATCCAAGCAAATAAAAGTTCACGACGCATTAATGAAGGCGCACAACGCAGCCTTAGAAAAAGTTAAGCCAGGGGTCAGAATGTCAGAAGTGTTTAAAGTTGGACAAAAAGTTGCAAGAGAAAATGGATTACAAAACCTTGGCGAGAAAGCCCCCGACTTTAGTCGTGGGGATGAATCGCCAGAAAGTTTATTTGAAAGTATGGTATATAAATAGTTGTTGGTAGCTGAAGGGTTTGGCTTGGGCTTAAGAGGCTAAACAAGACGCAG
>CAZECW010000115.1:0-8136 GCA_964510585.1 uncultured archaeon
AGCTGAATTCTTTATAGAAGCAATATGCATGATTGGAGAAATAAGAAAAAAAGAAGAAGAAAAAGAAAAATATCCGGCTAAAAAACCCATAAAGGGTACCAGAAAAAAGTGAAAAATAAAGCGAAACAGAGAAAACACAAAAGTGGAATTTTGGTTATGGAACGGAATGTTTGGTAACGAAACTTAACGAAAGCTGGAGCTATAAAACGATAATAATTAGGAAGGTAATAAGGAAGGTAATAAATTTGGTGGATTCTGTTCTTATTATTTCTCTTGGTCGGTCTCCTCCTGTTGTTACTGAGACTGTTGATGCTTTGCTTGAGATGGGTGTTAATCTTAGGAGGGTTTACTGTGTTTCTACGAATGATAGGGATATTCAAAATAGGTGTATTCCGCTTCTTGAGGCCGAGTTTAGAAACTATCCTGAATATGTAAATAGGGGGATAGAGTTTCACCCGTGGAATTTTATTTCTAATAGGGATATTGAGACTCAGGAGGATCATTTGGAGTTTGTGAATTTGGCTTCTTCCATAATGAAGAGGGAGGAGGTTAGAAGGTCTGATATTTATCTTAGTATGGCTGGCGGCAGAAAAACTATGTCTGCGGCTATGGCTGTGCTGGCTCAGATTTATAGTGCTAGGGCGATTACTCACGTGCTTGTTTCTGCAGAAATTGAGAGGAGGGGCACAATAGATGTTTTGGAGAAGGAGCCTGAGGAGGAAAGGAGAAAGATTTTGCATCCTGAAAACAAGAATCTGATTCTTTTCCCAGTTATTGGAATAGCCTCCTTCAGAAATGAGATAATCCAGATATTGAAAAGGCAGGCGGGAACCCCTGATACAAGGATAATGGAGATTCTGAAAACAAGCAATTTTGTTGACGCCAGCGGCAACCCAACACACCTCGGGAAAGAGTATCTAAAAATACTTGAAGACATAGAGGACACCCCGCCAACTTCAACCAGGAAACCTTCTGAAAAGTGGAAAATCTCACACAAACCCATCTCCAAAAACTTGAACCAATTCGTACAGAAAATAACAGAATGTCCACACGTAGAGATGGTGCAGGACATAGAATACACTCCCTCTCCTGCAACGAGAATACGAGGCGTAAAGGACAACATAATAGTCGCCCAAGTTGCAGATGGAAATAAATCGGTTGTACTACACATACACACCACAGCCAAAACAGAAAGCCAAACTAAAAAGGTCGAAAAAGAACTTTCACCCCTATTCAAGTAGAAACAAACAGAGAAGAACTGATATGTTGCATCGCCTTCATATACACCACTTCATTAACAAACTTAGTGGGTCGTTGCCCCTGGGGGAACGATTCCACCTTATTATAAAATCACACTTTTAAGTTGGTAATGTTTAGCTTTTGGGTTTGGGAGAGTGATTTTGTTGGGTGTTTGGCATTTTAGTGGTTTGGGTAATAGTCCTGGTGCGCTTACTGCGCCCTTAACCTACATTTACTTGCTTTTGAAGGCTGCGTCTAGGGGGGATAAGGAGGCTCAGAGGTTTTTTGAGGCTTCGGGTGAGGTTTCTCAGGAGAGGAGGGGCGCACCAGAGGCATTGATTATCTTCACATCGAAGGGAGTTTTAGAAGGGAGTGTTGAGAGCAAAGATGTTACTGATAGGTGGTTTGGGATTGGTAAGGGTTCTGTGCCTGAGGTTATTTTTAGGTATTTCTCAAGGCTTTGGGGGCGGTTGAGGGACGATGCGTTTTCAGAGTTTTATGGTGAGGGCTGGATTCGGTACATTCATTTTGTTGCGGTTAACCACATGGATATGTATGATTGTTTTCCCAAGTGTTATGCTACGATGAATGCTTTGAGGGAGAAGGAAATCTGGATAAATATGGTGGGCGGCTCGAATCCAATTAATGCTTCGCTGATTCTCGGTGCAGGCTTCGTTGAGGCTACTGCGAGGACCTACTACGTTTTTGAGCCGGATACCACTTGTCTTCATCCCCAGTTTGATGAGCCGGTGGATTTTTCCAAGCCTAGAGTTAGACCATTGCTTTCGAAACTTTATATTCTCCCCTTTTTTTCACTGAATTTGGGCAAGCTAGTTAGTGAACTTAAGCAAAGATTTTCGTGGGGAGGGGGCAGAGTTAGCAAAAGGGAGATAGATAGCCTACTTGCTGATTTGGGACTGCCCGGACAGTATCTTAGAAAACTGGTGAGTGGCGGCTGGATTAGAATGGAGGGAGACACAGCCTTCGTTGGGGAAATGCTTGAGCGTTGGAACAAAATGCTCAAAATAAGTGAGTACCCTTCAAACTACTCTGAGTGGAAGAAGTGGGCGAGCGGTGAAGGAATCCTATATGAACTCACCTCCGAAGGGGAAGTAATAAGATTGTAACTCAAACAAAATAATCACAGCCTGTTACTCGTTTCAAGGGCGAAAAACAGAGAAACCTTCTTGTCCAAAATATTTTTTGGCAGGTTTCTTGTCACTTTAATTGTCCATGATAGAATATGTGGATTTTTTGTGCTAATGTAGTTTCACCTATTTTCCTACAAGTAGTGTGCTTAGCTTCTTTTCCAGTTTAGAACCCTTAAATAAGGGGGTGTAGAATCATGCGAATACAAATCGCCCTTTTTTTGGGTAGAGGTCACATTTAAGAGTTGGGCTTCTCGCACATTTCTAGGGAGATAGTGTGACTGCCAGATGAGTTGAAGTCTAGGTTTTTTGGATGTATGATTGGATGCGCGGCTGGTGACGCTCTGGGTGCATTTTTGAAGGCTTATCAAACTTAGATGGAGAATTGGTTTTCCATGGCGAATGGGGTGGGTTTTTTGGGGTTTGTGGGATTGGTGCTGTTTGGGGATGGGTGTTTGTTCTCCTTTTTTTTGTAGGGGCTATTTTTTAAATTGTCGGTTTTTTGTATAGTTTTTTGTTTTAAACATCAAATTTTTTGATTGAAAAACCAACCGTATTTAGTACCAGAACCTATCGACTTGGAAATTTTATTAGTGGTGAAATGTGGTATGAAGTTAGGCGAGTTTCTGGAGGAAAGAGCAAGGCTCATAAAAGAGATTTGTAGTCTCGAGGAGCTGCGAAGCATGGAATTCCGCGAGTTGAAGGACAGTCCCTCTGAGGTGAGGTTCAAAGACATAACAGAGCAAATTAACCAGAAGAGAAAGGAGCTTCGAGAACTTAAACTTAGGCTGATGAAACTCAATCTCTCCACGAAGATTCCTGGGCATCCAGAAATAAGCAGCATGATGGAGCTTAACCTGAAAATTGCCGACATCATTGAAGAGATACGCTGTCTCCGCTCACTTGATCCTCACTGTTCATACGGTAGTGAAATCCAACCCCAGCTTTCCCCAAAAGAGCTGAGGAGGATATTAAACGATCTGGTTCGAGAGAAGGTACGCTTAGATGTGCTGAGAAAAATGACTAACTGGTCGACAGAGGTTGAATAAAGCTGATAGTTTCACTCATCACCGACACTAACACATTTTCCAGCGAAAACCACTCTAAATCAAAAATCAAAAATTAACGATTAACAATTTAACATGCCAAAAAGGGTTCAGACTGTCAAACCTTAAAAATTGAAATTACCATCCCCTACAGGGTTCAAGGTAAGCCCACGGCACCAACTATCAGCGTCAAAAACCTCTGCCCCACCCCCTCAATTCCTTTTTTTCCAAAAAATAGTGAAGTTGAATCCAGAATGAATCTCAATTTTTAGAAAGTCTACCGGAACACGAAACCGCCTTTATGAGAAGCAGCTATATTTTTTAGCGATTCTCGCATGATTCTAAGGAGGGGACGCAAACAGAAGGAAATCGTGCTTTAAACAAAAAAATCTAAAAAACGGAAGTCTGGGTTTCCAAAACCAGTAGGTCTCCGCGGAGGGTTTTTCTTACCGCTATCCTTTAAATGGGGAAACTCCAAAATTAAACATAGTCAATCTTTTATGGGAAATGGTAATTAGTAGCTAGGAATATATATAATTTGAGTATCGTAAATTTAGAGAGGATTGGTTTTCGATAAGAGAGGTATGAAATTGGCTGGTGGGATTCCCTTCTTTAAAAGTGGTTCAATAACTATTTACAATGATGACATTTTGAAGATAGATGCTATTGAAGGTGATAGCATTGACCTCATAGTCACCTCGCCACCGTATGGCGTAGACATAAAGTATGAAAATTACAACGATAACATACCATATGACAGGTATTTGGACTTTACAGCTGAGTGGCTAAAAAAATGTTTAAACTTGGTTAAGCCTGATGGGAGATTATGCCTAAATATTCCCCTAGACAAACTTAAGGGCGGAGGACAAAGCGTATACGTGGACATAACAAGCATCGCCAAGAAAGTTGGATGGAAATACCACACAACAATAATCTGGAACGAACAAAACATTTCTAGGCGAACAGCCTGGGGCTCCTGGCTCAGTGCATCGGCCCCCTTCGTCATAGCACCCGTAGAAATGATAGTGGTCATGTACAAGAAACAATGGAAGAAAAAACACAAAGGAACATCCGACATAAGCAGAGAGGAGTTCCTGGAATGGACAAACGGTGTATGGAACTTTGGCGGTGAGAATAGAACCAAAATAGGTCACCCCGCACCCTTCCCAGTCGAACTCCCCAAAAGGTGTATAAAGCTATTCAGCTTTGTAGAAGACGTTGTTCTAGACCCATTTCTCGGCAGTGGATCTACCCTGATAGCATGCCTAGAAACAAATAGAAAGGGTATAGGAGTAGAAATCAACAAAAACTATTGCGAACTAGCAGTAAAAAGATTAAAAGAATACGGAATACTACAGAGGAAACTAGTAGAAGTTCTGTAACCTCAATAAACTAAAAGGGAATTGCAACTCGCTTTTTGGGAGGGGGAAGTAACACCATGAGTTTGGAAAAACCAACAATTGGAGATCTAATTATGGAATACTTCCGCAAGCATCCCAAAGAGGATTTAAAACACGGTCCAGTAGTAGACTACGTAGAAGAAAAGTACTTCAAAATATACGGTCGTAAACCAAGAGATACTTGGAGACAGATACGTAGATTGCATCAAGAAGGCATTCTGATAAAAGTAAAAAAAGGAGTCTACAGATACGACCCCGACTACATCCAACATAGGGAACTTTATGATTTTCCACCTGAGGTCAAAGAAGAAATTTTCAAAAGGGACGGTTACAAATGCGTAATTTGTGGTAGGGGAAAAGGGGAGGGCATGGAACTACACGCTGACCACAAAATACCAATAGAAAAAGGAGGTACAAACACTCTTGATAACGGTCAAACCCTCTGCTCAGAACACAACTTTTTGAAAAAAACATACTCACAGACAGAGTTCGGCAAAAGATTCGTAATAAAACTCTACGAAGACGCAGTAAATAAAAACGATGAAAAAATGATAAAATTCTGCAAGGAAATCTTCGAAACCTACAACAAATACGGAATAAACAGGCACATACCACGGCCCAACCACAAACAGGATAAAATAGTCTAACTAATGATTGCGAGTAAGTTTATGGCATGCCTGCTCCGGTGCAACAACTTCCGCATAATTTTGCTTTTTTCAAAATATTTATGTCGAAAATTTCAAATCTGGTTAGTTTCCTCTCCTCAGAACTCCAAAAAAGAGGGGAAGACAATTTCCATAAATGTAAAAGAAAAAATTCGGGGAAAAAATAATTAAGCCTCTTATCCCCTAATTTTTTAGAAAAAATATGGGATGGTAAACTGTTTTGAAATTTTTTGAATGGGGTTTGGGACTATGAAGGTGTGGATTACCACTGTTGGAACAAGCGTGTTTGCGGTTGTTAATCCGGTTTGGGCTGCTTGCATTCTTGACGGCTTTGTTCCTGAGCGTGTCCATCTCTTGAAGAATGAGAAGATTGAGGGCAACGTGCAAACTGTGAAGAATTGGTTGACCAGCATTCTTGAGTGCTTCGGTGTGCGCCCAGAGTTCCATGAGCATGATGCGGATGAGGATAACATGGACTCTTTTGCAAGGACTCTAATTAGTGTTGTGAAATCAGAGGTGGGCAACGAGGTTGCTGTTGATATGACTCCGGGAAGAAAATTTATGAGCGCCTGCGCCATGGCTGCTGGGCAGAAGTTTCGGGTGAGCAAGCTTTACTATCTCCATCTTTATAATTTGGCTTATCAGGAGAAACCTCTCATTTTGATTCCCTTTAACCAGCAAAAACTAATTAACGTTTTAAATTATACTGGAGGGGTCCCAGAGTGAACCAGTTCCTAATCCCCCTTAACGAAATGTTCCTATTTTTGAACGGTCTATTTCTGACTGGTGTCCGCAGATTTACTGTAAAGTCTCTCCTCCTGAACCAGGAGCTATTCCGCGTGACACTGAGCGGCGTCGGAGAAAAATCCGAGTTAACTGGATTAGTCGAAAATGAGACCTACGAACAGCTGAGAAACAATTGCTGCGAAGTTATCGGTGAAATCCCCACCTACACAGATTATCTCAACGTGTTCCTTGCTTCTGGCATAAACAAGCCAAAAGACTGGCCTCAGATAAAAGAGCGCATAGTTAAATTTTTGGACCGTGACCCCCTCCGCGGAGAGAGATCTGTTTTCATTTCCTTCGATACCAACGCGCTGAGAAGAAGGTACTACACCCTAATTTCAAATCTCCTAATCACGGAAAACGCCCGAAGGAGAGCCAGACCCCTGAGGGCGGGGTTTGCAGTCTCAACCGGAGTAAGGAATGAACTGGAACGTTTCGACGCCAAATACAGTGAGTCAGACGTTTCATCAATGAGCAGGATACTCGGAGTGCAACGCGAAATTCTCGACGAATTCTTCAACCAGCTAAAACTCGGAGCACGCCTATCCAAATTAGGCTACACAGAATACCTCAAAATACTCAAACAAGAATACACCGAAGAATTAGAAGGAAAACCCGGCGACATACAAATAATTGAAACTCTGGAAAGCTTCTCCAAGCGTAGAAACGTAGACATACTAGTTTTAAGCGAAGACTCCGACTTCATTCAAAGAGCAAACACAAGAAAACTAACGGGAATAAGACTCGACCGCCCAACAAATCCCCCCCAAAAAACAGAAACCAACTGGGAAGACATCGCCCAACTCCTCTACACCACCGCCACAACCTACGGAGCCATAACCCTAACCGCAAAAACAAGCGCAAAAATCTACGGCATATGGAAAGGAAAAAAAGCAGAAAACTGGCAAACCGAATCACTAAAAATAACCACAGACGACACCACACTACAAGAAATCCTAGAAAAAAACCAGAAAATACTCGAAAAACAAAAACACCAAAACAAAACCACATAACAACACGCAACAAAACACTGACTCCCAAACCTTGTCCCACCCCAACTTATTACACTCCAACAACCCCACCTATCCACACCCAAAACTATAACCGAAAGAAGGCATAAAAATTTTCTAGGCGCACCCTCCGATTTCTGAATAGTTGAACGCAGAGACCCCACAAAAAATGGCTTAACACTCAGTTGCGAAAGAAGCCATACCAAGGCCTCCTTCTAGCAAAGAATAATTTTATACATGGGAACAGGCTATTTTTTTGAGCCAAACTGATGCGCTCTCCACAAATTTGCAATAGAAACTAGGCTCAAAAATTGGAAATACGCAAATCTAAAAATTAAAAACCACCCGGGAAAATGTGAGGAGATTCTGTGGATTTCAAGTGGAGGGGAACCGAATCAGATTGGCGGAGTCAAAAGAGGGAGACTTTGTGATGCCGCCCTGATAATTGTTGGCTACTTTTTCAAATGGTCATCGGCATCTTTGGCGATTTTTTCTGGTTTCGGGGAAGCCCTCGGGTTTTTATAATAACTTTTTTGTTTAATAAATAGAATCTGAACACTACAAAGTTTCCACCTGAAATTTAGGAAAACCGAAAACATCAAAAAAACAGGAAAAAACCCAAAAAAACAAACAAAAAAACATAAAACCCAAAAAACCACAAAGAAAAAAAATCAAAGAAAAAAACAAAAAACAAAAAACAAAAAAACCAAAAACAATAAAAAAAGATTCTCCAACACCAAAACAACACAACACAGCAACCAAAAATCTCAAAAAAACCAAAAAAGACATAAAAAACCTTCCCCACTACTCGAACACATTTATAAAGAACACACATTTTACCC
>CAZECW010000116.1:0-5025 GCA_964510585.1 uncultured archaeon
TGCGTCTTGTTTAGCCTCTTAAGCCCAAGCCAAACCCTTCAGCTACCAACAACTATTTATATACCATACTTTCAAATAAACTTTCTGGCGATTCATCCCCACGACTAAAGTCGGGGGCTTTCTCGCCAAGGTTTTGTAAAACTGGAGAAACACTCTTCGGCCACCGAAATAATAAGGCGCTACGCAATATTTTCATTCATCCTCCAAATTAAACTATATTTGAAATACTTTTTTCTATACCCATCAAAATACTACCTCTGGATTTCAATCCTGGCGAGTCTGTGAGCGTGATAGCAACACAAGGTTAACTTCTAATTTCTTCCATACGTCTTCCTCAACCTTTTTTACACGATTGGTATTAATTTAATTTGGGGATATCCTTGGTTGTAGTCTGCCTCAACAACATAGGAGATCGATTTGGGTTTTAATGAGTTAAAGATTAGCACACCTCTCTTTTCCTCAATTTTCAAGTGGTAGTCGACTATGTTAGCTACTTCCTCGAGTTCTTTAGTTCCGTGCTTTATGATAAATAATGCTAGCAACTTTTTCTTTTGAACCATGTATAGGATTGCTTCTAAAACTTCAGATATATTTTCCTCGAATTCTACAAGAAGAGAATCTAAGCCAAATACGCCAAAATAGTTTTCAGGTTCAATTTTTCTGGACATTTCTTCGAATTGATAATAGAAGTCTTCTAAAATGTTTTGTTCACTCTTGTAGAGTTTTTCAAGCCCCCATCTCTTTTCCACCACATTTATTCTGTTTAGTCCTTCCTCCTGTATGAAGTCTGACAGCGAGGAAAGGATTGTCTCCTTGCTTGTTCCAAGGGAAGGTATCACTATTACTCCTTTACCCTTTGATAGGAAATTAAGGGTCGTGGGTACTACCATTTGGATGTATGCTTCTCGACTAACATTTTTTCCAAGCTCCAAAAGCACTGTTGATCCCTTTCTGTATCCTCCCCTAAGAGCCTCATCTAAATCTTTGCTCCCTGTTGAAAAGTGAGACTCAGTGTCTGGCAGTGGTTCGAACCTCCTTCTTTCCTTGATTGCTGGAAGTTGAAACGGTTCGAAGTGTCTGAAGACTCCACCAAAAAGGGTGAAGAAATAAGTGTTTAATTTAAGGCAGGCGCCCTTCAGCTTCAGTATATGAAGCTCCCTCAGGAACTTATTCTCTGAACTCACCCTTCTTAGCAGTATAAGCCCATCAACCAGATAATCTAATTCTTTACTATCCTCATATTCACTTACAAAAACAAGACGCGAACCTGTTTCTTGCTGAATCTCAAAAAGTTCATAATAAATATTTTCGCCCAGCACCTTTTGAATGCCCTCAAGGGAGTCCAGGATAACAAGAGAATCCTCTTTCTTCAAAAGTTTTTGGGAGAATTCTTTAATAAAGGTGGGTTTATCAGAGTATTCAATAAACTGGGTGACTTCTTTATCAACCTGTGTGGGGAAATTTTTTCTATAAACGTCTATTATTTGACTTGGCGGGATTTTCTCCATAACCTCTGGATAAGTTAGAGTTAAAGTTTTGGCGTTCACCCTTGTTGTCACATAGAAGCTATTTGGTTTTTTAAACATTGCAAGGAGAGATAGGGCCAAAATTGTTTTTCCAGTTCCCGGTTCACCCTTAATTAGGATAGAGGTAGAGGGCTTCTTAAAGAAGAATATCAACTCTCCAGGAATGGAAATTTTAAAACTCATAATTCCCTAACTTCCTTACTTCTTTATGATTTTCTCTTATATTATGCAGATTCCCTTTTTTGATTTCAGGTTTTACACCCGACACCCTTCATATGTTTTGCGGTTCCATTATTGAAATGATTTTTTCGATTTCATTTATGATTCCCGACTTAATTAACGCTGACTTTAATACGGGTGTTGAGATAACCCCGTTCTGGTAAGCTTCAATTGAAACATATGCCAAAGGAAGCCAATCAAAAATTTTTCGCATAGAATAATAAAGTTCTGGGCTTCTTGCCACCCGCTTTAACTGCTCTAAACAATTATAACATTCATCTATATGTGAAACCGTTCTACCCAAATCTTCAGAAGTAAGATTTGAACCATTTAGGAGACCTGCCAAGTCAGTTTTCAATCTTTGTAAAGTATCCCTAACCCTCTCCAGAATGGACAATATTCCACTTTTACCAGAACCATCATACCCCAATAAACCAATATTCTCCGCAACCATCGCCCTTTCACATCCAGAGAAACCAATTTTTTGGTTCCAAATGTATATTTGACCGGTTAGCAAACACCAACTCAGTAAGTTTCACAATTTGCTCCTGAAACCTTTTCTGAGAAAATTTCAGTAATCCTTCAAATACAAAGGTAAAATAGAATAATTCCCATTAAAATCAAAAAACAACCACCATCTTCAAGAATATTCCAAAAATTAACTACGCAATTCAAAAACTTAAAATCCCTAAACTACAAACCCAGTACAAAACCAAACATACAATGCGAAAATCGCAATATCCTAAACTACCTTTTAAATTTTTGGGATGATTACCTACAACTCCTCTCACAGTTAAACCTTCAAAATGGATCCAAAACATCTCAAAAAACGTGTTCGAATAACACTCTCTACGAGACGTCAAGTCACAGAACAAAATGGTACACACCAAACATCGAAGACTTCTCACATCACATAAACAAACCATCACAAAAACTTTGAAAGCAAGTCTTGGGGCGAAGCACCAAAATGCTTATAGGATGATGTGTTTAAAAAATATAATAATTATCAATAGAGATAGAATATAGAGATTCTCGAAGCTATCTGATTCTACATATGTGATGTCTACAGTGGAGGGCAGACTAACTGGGCGATGTTTCACCTAATTAGAGGTTAGAACATGAGTTTCCAAGATCTCCCAGACTTCCGCAGAGAGTGTCAAAAATGTTAGTCACTCTTCTCTTGGTTGGAGAAAAGAGAAAAAAGTGGAAATTTAAGCGAATTTAAAAAAGTCAAGAAATCTTTGTCCACCTCGTTGGAGGAAAACGTTTGAGTATTGGTAGCGTTCCCAGCGAATTGATGGAAATTTTGAATCAGCAGAAATGCTATAAGCTCTTGATAAAGGGTGCTCCTGGTACTGGAAAAACTTTACTCGCCCTGAGTATATGCGAATTAATTAACCAAGGGGGCACAGCCCTTTACCTCACGTCAAGAGTGACGCCGGAGGAGCTATATGCAGAGTATCCATGGGTTAACAACTTGATACCTCCCAAAAACGTTCTGGACGCCACAGAATCAAGTTACCAGACGGGGGATATGGCGGTAGCCTTCAGGTATTCGGATAAGCCAGCCTTTGTTCAAGCCATGTATGAAATATGCAGCAGGAAACCGAAGCCTAACGCCATAATAGTTGATAGCCTTGAATCCCTAAAAGAAAATATGCAAGCCTCGAGGGAGGACTACTCAATTGAAAGATCCATAATGGATATCTCTCGAATAACTGGAACCCACATCATATTTGTTTCCGAAACAGATTGCGTCACACCAGTCGATTATCTTGTTGACGGTATAGTTAACCAGGTCAAATTAAACGAAAAAGTTTTCTTAAGGGTAACCGAAATTCAAAAGCTAAGAGGGATAACTGTTCACTGCCCTAGGTACCTGTTTACCCTAGAAGGAGGGCGGTACCGTGTTCTGCCTCCCCAACGTTCCACACTAGACGACTTAATCAAAGGTTCCAAAGAGAAAAAGTTTGAACACATTAAAAATGTGGAAGGAAAAATCTCAACCGGAATTAAGTACCTTGACACAATTACTGGTGGAGGATACTCCTACGGGTCAGTTAATCTTATAGAGGTAGGCAGTGGGGTGGGAGAAGCCTACGACTATTTTTACCTCCCAACAATATATAATCACGTCCTGAATGGTGGAAACGTTCTTATAATTCCCCCATCTGGAATTTCCGCCCAAGTGATGAGAGGGATGATAGAGCCAGTGGTTGGTGAGGAGAACTTCAGAAACCACGTGAAAATAATAGACTTTCAATTTGCAGGACCGAAGAGTGTCAAGGGGGAGCAGTGGGAGGTGATTCTTGAAGGCCGCAGTTTGCCCGAGGACTACCAAATAATGTATAATGAGACTAAGGCTTTGAGAAAGGGACAGAAATCAGTTTTAGTCATAATTTCTGCTGACACCATAGAATCTGTATACGCGTGGCAGAGCAGAGGAAATTGGAGTGTCGCCTCCCTGATTTCAAGAGGTGCCATTGAAGCGAAACAGACTGGAAACACAGCTATATGTTTAGCAAAGTATGGACAGAAAGAAATAGTCGACTACATTAACCACATTTCTGATGAACACTTCAACGTCATAAACCTAGAAGGAACAGTTTTACTAAAAGGCGTTTTTCCCAGCCTCCCCGCCATGTATCCCGTTGCAGAAAGGAGTGAGGAGGGCCTCAGAGTAGACCTATTGCCCATAGTATAAATCAACTACGATTCCTCCCTCCTAGTCACAGAGAAGTTTAAAATAGAATGTTCTCAAAGATTACTAAAACATGTGGCTAGATAAAGGGTGAGTTGTCGGGAAAAGGGATGTTAATCATTGAATGTGGAATTCAGTTTCACCCTTAACTCGGTGCGCAACCATTTTAGGGGACTTAGTAAGTGCATAGATATGCTTTCTGTATCTGAGAATTGTCACAAATTTACTTTTAAGGCTACCCTAACAAAGATATTTTGGGCTCCTTTTAGCTTAGTCACACTTATAAGAAGTAGAAGGTGGCTATTATTAATTTGTGAGGTTGCAGGACGATGTTTTGACACTCTCCGCGACTAAAGTCGGGAGATTCTTGCTTCTGGCTCATCGGGAGCCTTCGAGGCAACGGGTGTGCCACCACCCGGTTAACACGCCCTTCCCTCAAGGGGAACGGCGTCTATGTTGGCACCCTCATGGGGGCTGCGTCTTGTTTAGCCCCTTAAGCCCAAGCCAAACCCTTCAGCTACCAACAACTATTTATATACCATACTTTCAAATAAACTTTCTGGCGATTCATCCCCACAA
>CAZECW010000117.1:0-11735 GCA_964510585.1 uncultured archaeon
CCCCCATGAGGGTGCCAACATAGACGCCGTTCCCTTTGAGGGAAGGGCGTGTTAACTGGGTGATGGCACACCCATTGCTTCGAAGGCTCCCGATGAGCCAGAAGCAAGAATCTCCCGACTTTAGTCGCGGAGAGTGTCAAATTATATACTCAAATATTGAATATCTTATAAGCTATTTAATTTTAATGTTATAATAAGGAAAAAATATATACAGCAAACTGCTAGTTTTATACAGAATAAAAATTAAAAAGCGACCAAAAACTGAAGCGGTGAGGGAAACAAAAATGAGCCCAGTTGAAACCGTGCCTTCTGGCATACCCGGCTTGGACGAAATGCTAAATGGCGGTCTACCAAAAGGAAGGGCGATTCTGGTCTCAGGCGGTCCCGGAACTGGAAAAAGCATTCTATCCGCACAATTCATATATAATGGAGCTAAAATCTATGGTATTCCGGGCATCATAGTGAGTTTGGAAGAGCCATCAGCAACAATAAAAGAGAATCTGAGCAGTTTCGGGTGGGATTTGGATAAGCTCATTGACGAAAACCTCTTGGCCATAATTGATGCAGCCCCCATACAGAGAAGCACGGATACAGGTGATCGAGTTTATGAGCTTTCCTTGGAGAGACACCCAATTCTGGGTGAAAGGTCTTTCAACATTGAGAATCTGGTTTCGGTCATCCACGAAAAGAGAAGAGAGCTTAAAGCAACAAGAATAGTGGTGGACTCTATAACAAACCTTACACTTCAACACAAAGACCTTTTTCAACTCAGACAGGATGTCCTAACTCTCGTACGCTCACTCAAAACAACCGGGGTAACATCACTTCTTACAGCAGAGAGCCTAAACGTGCACGAGATGGGACGCTACGGTCTGGAGCCCTTCATAGCGGAGGGAGTAATTCTACTCTACATGCTCAGACAGGGCAACACAAAAATAAGAGCACTAGAAATAATGAAGATGCGGGGAGTAAATCACAGCATGGACGCAGCCTTCTTCAAAATAACTGAAAACGGCATAGTATTATATCCAGAAGAACGCGTTTTCAAAGAGGACATGCGAGGAATTATCTGGTGAGAGAGCCCAACTAATGACAAATATTTCCACTTCCCTAAAGCAAATAAAAAATCATAATCGCTTCCGACCAAATCAAACATAAACAGGTGAAAAATGTCCTAAGGAAATTTCTGGACACAAAACAATATACTGTTTAAATCAAATTCCAAAACAAAAGTAACTTGAAAGATTCAAAGAATTAATCGACTATCATAAAAATATGGACCTGAATTTTAAGCGCCTTTCACTTTTTTTAATAATTGGAGTGTTACACTTTTTATTGATATGTTGTGATTCACTTTTGGAACAATTTTTGCAACTTTTGTTTCAAGATTTTTAAACTATCAAAAAGGTTTATAAAGAAGTGTTAAAATCCTCACTCTTCATTATTCTTCGCGGATATAATATTTAATTGCGTAGTTAATAGAATCTACTTTTTAATATTGAGTAGAATTTTGCTCCTTTTTTCACATAAATAATTGTGCCACATTAATTTCTTTATTTCTTTTAGTTTTTCGGTTTAGGTTCTAGCGCGCAGTATAGTTTGAATTGGTGATTATTGTGGTTAAGAGGTAAGGCACAAAAAAGGGGTGATAAGGCATTGGAGTTAGTAGGTCTTAGTAATCGTGAAAGTTTAACTCATATCGAAAATGTCCTGATTATCAATTCTAATGGTCTGTGCATAGCTGCTGCGAACCCAACATGTTGCGATTCTAACCTTTTAGCGGGCCTGCTAAGCGCCCTACAGAATATAGGGAAGGAAATTATGGGTTCAGATATTGAGTCTGTTTCCTTCAAAGAGAGCAGACTGTATTTTATAAAGAGGGGGGATCTCCTCTTTGTGACTCAGGCTTCTAAAACACTGCCTGAAGAGGTCGTTTGTAAAATTACCGAAAAAATTGCTCACACATTTATTAAAAGGTACAAAAACATTCTGAGTCAATGGTCTGGTGACTTGGAATCACTTAAAGGAGTTGAGGAGGTTTTAAAAAGGTGGCTTAACAAAAAAAGGTTAAACCAATTTCTGAAGGATTATACGTCTAAACAAGCTGAAGACCTACACATATTCGATAATAAGAATGAGGACAACCCCTTAGCGAGCCAAACATATGAGCAATTAAGGAACCAAATTAGTATGGTTTCAGGTTAAAAGTATAACTTAAAGCTGTTGGTGATTTTTTATGTCGAGCGGTTTTGAATATTCTGTGAAAGTCCTGATTGTGGGCGATGGAAGTGTTGGTAAGACAAGCTTGGCACGGAGGTTTGCAACTGGAAAATTTACAGCAGACTACATTGCAACTGTAGGAGTTAATCTTTTCAGCAAGATCATTGAGGTGGGGGGAGAGAAAATAAAGATGCTGCTGTGGGATACTGGAGGTCAGGAGAGGTTCAAAAATCTCTTGCCCAAATACTATGAGGGCGGACGCTGTGGCCTCGTAGTTTACGACGTGACGAATCCCCTAACTCTCAAAAAATGCGTATGGTGGGCAGAGGAGATAACTAAACATTGCGGTAAGATACCCATAATACTTGTGGGTAATAAGATTGATCTTGAGAAAAGTGTATCCACAGAGGAAGGAAAAGCAGTCGCAGAAAAGTTAAAGATACCATTTATGGAGACCTCTGCGAAAAATCAAACCAATGTAGAAGAGGTCTTCCATCTCCTGGGAGAAATGTACTTAGACAGCCTCCAAGTACAAAACAACCTTTAAAAATAAGTCAACCAACCAAAAAAGGAAGAGGATATGGGTATTTACCTTCGAATTGAATGAGGATTATTATCCCTACCTTTATCAATCGTAGTTCTCATTTCACTTTTTCAAGTTTCATTTTGAAGGCAAAGGAAAGAAAAAAGCGTTAATCTACTTTTCACTTCTCCAGCAATTATAGGAACGGCCTAAAATTTGGGCTTAAAGATAGCCTCCCAGAAATCTTTTTCCATCTAATGATCCTGTCTACTTGAGCTATTGCTTAAAAACACGGTCTAATCCGCATCAAGATAAGACCTTTTTTCAGTAATTATAAACTACCACATCGCCCATAGTTAACTCATTAATAAGTCTTCGTCGGTTAATTTTTACTCGTTGTTAGATTGACTTCGCTTTCGTTCCGAAAAGCTGTCAAACAGGGGAATGGGAAAGATTATCTCAGGTTTTGCGGGGCCGCGTGCCAAAATAGAGAATTGTTTCTCTTCGGGGTAAGGTGTTTCTGAGGAGTGTTCTAATAGTTGGAGGTAGTTTTGTCTTCTATGCCCTCTAAACTCTGTCCTAGTTTTAATAACCACGTTTGCTAGGGTTTGCACTCTTTTCTCCACGCCTTTTTCCAATATTCCTTCCGGAAGAAGATAGAATTCTATTGTTTTGTTCTTCGCGGCTTCTCCAATGTTTTTGTTGAGGAATTGAATTACTTCATTTGTTTCAAAATTTATGAAAAGTGAGCTAAGAGAGTAGAAACATACTAGGAGGGGAGGTTCATCCTCTTTGGAGTTCTCCAGCAAATCATCCCTCGCCTTTTTCATTTCCAAGAAGATATCAAATGTTTTTGAAGGGTTTGGAATGTAATGTTTCGCATTGTAAATATTTTTGGGCGAAATACAATCTACAATGATAAAATTCTCTTGGCTAACGATGTCTTGGATCTGGGTAATAAATTGGTGTGAAGAGGTGGAGGTTAATGTAAGGAGAATCTTCCCTTTCTTTTTGTGATGATTTCGAATTATTTCTGAAATGAGAAAATTGTGGCAGGAACCAATTTCGTAAAGAAAGAGAACAACATCACCTACTTGCACCCCGTTACCGAGCATTTGGTCCAATTCCTTTAATCCAGTAAACCAACGTTTAACCATCTGTGATACCTTCAACAGTAATTTTTTAAAGCTTTCCCCAATTATTTCAGAGTTTTTGGATCGCCTTTTATCAGGGGTAACACTTTTCAACAGTTGATTTCCTTCTGATAACTTACAGCTCTTAATATCTTTAATGGTAAACTCTAGTTATTATAGATCACAAGTTCTATATATTTTTTTGCAATTTTTCCAATAAACTTTGCATTTTTCGCTATTCAAACTAAAAGTTATTATTTATTTCGAAAAAAATTCAAATTATATTGAAAAATCCTAATTTACAAGTGATAAACGGAGGTAATAAGTGGTTCCTGTTTCGGTAACGTCAAATCTCTTGTAAAAACCTTTTTTCGTACCCATAAAAAATGGGAAGACCATTTTGGTTTGCTTTGTTGATACTTACTTTGCTGCCATGCGTGTTGTGTATTGTAATTCCTGTATTAAAAAGTTGTTAAATGGCTTAATTGAAGATGTGGATAGGGTGATGTGGGAGATGAATGAAGCCTGTTTAAATTCCCCTTGATTAATAGCACGGAAATCTTGGTGGTTTTTGGTAGTATTTGTCCTGGAGGTATAACGGGTTTATATAGAAAAGATTTATAAAATACGTTTTTTAACACGAATTTTATCATTTTCCCTCTTTTTCTCTGTCTTTGCGTGGTTTATTCCAATGTGTTGTTTGTGTTTGCGTAGTGTTTTTTGCTTATTTTTTGTTAAAGTGGGGCTTGGTAGTCTTTGGTGGGTGGCGTTTTTCTTCTTTTTTGACTTTTTTCGTGGCGGATTTACTTTATTGTGTGGTGATTGTATGCCTAAGGGAATTGTGGTTATTAAGTGGGATAACAAAGTTGGTCCAGTGATTGTTGGCAAGTATCCTGAGAATATTGGTTTTGACATTGATCTTGCTGTTAAGGTGTATACTACGCAGTTTGCTGGGTCTTCCTCTCCTTTCTCGGTTTTGGAGATTGGTGACTGGCGGATTGCTAGTTACTATTTGCCTCGTGAGAAGCATATTTTTGCTTTGGTTCTTGATGATGAGGAAAGTGGAGAGAAGTATGAGGATAAGCTTTTTGCGGCTGCGGAGAAGTCCTCCAAGGTTTTGCAGGAGAAAGGTGTTGTTGAAGATTTACCCAAGCTTTACTCTGATTTGGTTAGTGCGGGTTATATGTTTAAGAGAAGTGAGCTTTATGAAAAGGCAGAGGTTCAGAGGCTTTTAGAAAAGTTTTTGGATAATTCGTTGACAGAGATTGAACCCACTTTTCAGTGGGAGGAAGGATTCAGATATATTAGTGCAGAGAAGGTTACTGGACTCGATCCCATTGACACCAAAGTTTTGCTTGAAACCCTTAGCAGGTATAGGATTTTGAATAAGAGAGCCCATGATTCTGCCCTAACCTGTCCTAATTGTGGCTCCTATAAGATTCGGATTCGTTATCGTTGTCCCTACTGCTCCTCTTTTAGTGTTCAAAAGAGCAACTTTATTGAGTGTTTCCTTTGTGGCACAGTTGACGTTGAGGAACTATTTTCAGGAATCTATTATGGGGAGCCCGACAAGTATTACTGTCCAAAGTGTGAGAAGGAGCTTAGAGGTCTAAGTTTGGATTACCGAAGAATACAGTCTCAAAACAGGTGTGAGAACTGTAAGAAAATATTCTCTGAGGTCAACGTCTCGGTTCAATGTACAAAATGCAATTACTCCGTGAGGCTTGCAAATGCCAAAATAGTTGAGGCACCACTATACACTCTAAACCCAGACTGCGTAGAAGAAATCGAAAAACAGCTATCACACGTGCATGCTAGAAGAATTATCTCAGACCTCTTTAAGGAGAGAGGTTGGAAGGTGGAAGCACCAGGAACAATTACGAGCAGCGATAACGTTAACTACGAGTTTGACATCGTAGCGTCAAGACCAGAAATAAGGGATAAGGGATGGGCTAAAAACGTTCTTCCAGGCGGAAGCATTGCAATAGACATCGTCGAAGACAGGGAAGAAGTTAAAAAAGAAAAAATTATGAGTTTCGTTGGAAAAAATGCGGGAATAAAACCAGTCCAATACATACTAATGGTTATACCCAAACTGTCAGAGGAAGCAAAACAACTTATAATTAAGCAGGAAATAATGTACTGCGAAAATGATGGAAAACTCAGCGAAGCACCGCCGCTAATAGAAAGCCTTGCATCCATCGACTTCCAAGAGCTGCTGACATAAAAACACCGTAAATAGATGACTTGACCTAAAGCGTCTTGAAGCGTTTTTGAATAAGTCGATACGCAAGCCGTCCTTTTATGGCCTCTTCTCGTCAAAGGTGCTTTTCCTCACAAACCAACACATGCTAGAGACGTTTCAGATAAATTATGAAAATATATTTTCATGAGAAACATTCATACGCTTAAGCGTTTTAGACAGAAATATGAAAAAAGTTTTTCATGGCAAAGTTAATGGAAAATTCCTAAACATTTATACTTTTTGCATTCCTCATGAATGTTTTCTTGCTTTTCGCTTCTCCAAATTGATGCTTTATTGTTCTGCGGATTAAAGTGTCTATCCAAACTTTTTCGGTGGGGTCAGTACCTTCCCCCAGTTTGGGATTCCCCCAGAATAGAAAAAATGGTTATGAGTTTTAGGGCGGTGCGATTAGAGCATTAAGTTATCTTTTTTCAGATCTAGAAATACGTAACTCTTTATAATCACTGTTCTTTGTCGTGGTTCTAAATGTTTTTAAGAATTAATTGCTGTTAAGTATACTTAATTCTTAAATATATGGAAGTTAATCTTTTTTGTCATTAAATGTTTGAGGCTCTTATAACCATTTAGGAGGCGAATATGAATGGTTGAAACGAAACCCCGTTTGGTTAAGGCAATCGCAAGTTGGAAAGGTGGAGGCCTTCAGGGCAAGATAGACTATCTTAATGGGGTTAAACTAGATTTTGTTGCACCACCGCCATTAGGTCCCCGAACTGATCTAATAACGCCTGAAGGAACTCTTGTTGCAGCTCTATGCATGTGCTATGAATTAACACTCGTTGCTTTTCTCCAAGGAATGAAAATCGAAGTGTCAGAACTAGAAGTCAGAGGAGAGGGTGAAGCACCCGGAGATCTTGGCCCAGGAAAGGGATTCAGGAAAATAGACCTAAAACCCGTGCTAAAGGTAAAGAAGGAAGACAAGGAAAAGGCACTCCAAGCAATAAATCAAGCTAAAGAATTCTGCCTAGTAGCCAACTCCCTGAAAGTTCCCATAACACTCTCACCAGAGATAAAAACCTAAACCCAAAATCAGATAACCAGACACGCCGCTAAATATACAAAATCCCTTTTTTATTTTTTGCACCTGCTTCTAATAATGCTCGGATAGTGAGAAAGGTAGGAGTATTTTTGATTTTTTAGAGCTGTCCAAATTCTTGTCGTGCAATTATGTCGTCCTGTATGGCTTTCCCTAGATCTACGAAGTAGGCGTTGTAGCCGGAGACTCTGACTACTAGGTCTCTGTATTTTTCTGGGTGTTTTTGGGCTTCCCTTAGGGTTTGCGTGTCTACTACATTTAGCTGTACTTCGCTTCCTCCCAGTTTGAAGTAGGCTTTTATGAGGCTGGCCAACTTTTTTCTTCTTTCTTGGTCTCTGAGAAGTGTTGGGAGGAGTTTAATGTTTAGTGCGCAGCCATTTGGGATTTTTGTGTGGTCTATTTTTGCGCAGGATTTTAGGATGGCTGTGGGTCCATTTTTCTCGACGCCATTGCTTGGAGATAGGCTGTTTGATGTTGGTTCCCGTGCCTTCCGCCCATTGGGTGTGGCTCCAAGAAGGTTTCCATCCAGTACATGCATTCCGTAGGAAAAGAATGAAGGCCTGTAGGGTCCCCCTCTCCAGGCCTTTTTCGCCATAACCATGTCGCAGAAAGTTCCTGCAACTTCTCGAGCTATGTCATCCACATAATCATTATCATTACCATATTTCGGAGCTTTATGTAGCAATTTTTGGCGTAGCATCTCGCCCTTTTTACCCCTGAAATTGTTTTCTAGGGCGTCTATTAATTCCTTCATGGTTACCATTTTGTCATCGAAAACCATTTTTTTTATGGCTGCCAGTGAGTCGACGGTGGTTCCCAGTCCGCGTCCACTTATGGAGTTGAAATTGTATTTTGCTCCTCCCCATGTCATATCCATAGCGTTTTCCACACAACCCTCCAAGGTGGCTGAAATGTAGGGGTTAGGGTAGTTTTGGGCATAGACTTCATCCTTTATTTCCACCAGCTGGTGTATTAGGTCGATGCTGTTTTGAAGCTGCTTTTTGAAGGCATCCATAAACTGTTCAAATGAAGAGAATTTTCTTGGATCTCCAGTTTGTGGTCCGGTTCTGCGTCCCAGCATCCTTATCATGCCGTTGGTGAGTGTCATCTCTAGTACGCCAACTAGGGATATGTCGTTTCCACTGGTGCATCCGAATGTGTTTCCGGCGCTTGTGGGCTCTACGCAGCCTATGACTGCGTAGTCTCGGGCGTCTTCCAAACTTGTTCCGCTATTGACCAGTGCTGGGATGATAACGTCGTCGTTGAATATTGCGGGGCCTGAGGTTACGCTGTATACTTCTGCAATTTTTTCCAGCCACTCGTCGCTTGATTTGCTGGAAACTCTTATGGAGAAGGTGTTGGTGAGGTTCTTCATGTTTTTGCAGGCGTCCATCCAGATGTAGGACAGCTCGTTTGTGGCGTCTTCTCCGTCTCTATCCACTCCTCCAATGGTTAGGGCGTCCTCGTCTGCTCCTAGTTCGGAGGCGGTGTGCTTGCCGAAGCTGGGTAGCAGTAATAGGTTGTAGCTGAACTTGATTAGTAGTTCTTCCACGAGTTCTAGGGCCTTTTCCCGGGTGATTTTGCCTTCTTCCAAGTCTTTTTTATAGTAGGGGTAGAGGTATTGGTCTACTCTTCCCACGGCTCCAATTAGTCCTATTCCATAACTTATTGTTGCAACGACTTGGGTGAACCATAGGAATTGGCATGCCTCATGGAAGCTTCGGGGTGGGTTCCAGGGAACCCATCTGCAGTTTTCAGCTATTTGGAGTAGTTCCTTTTTCCTTTCGGGATTTTTTTCGCGGGACGCCATTTCTTCTGCGAGCTCTGCGAAGCGTTGGGCAAACATTCTTGTGGCGTCGCAGCAAATCATTACTGCTTCTAGGAACTTCTTTTTATCCTCGTCTTGGACGCTTTCCAGTACCTTTTGGGCTTTTTCTTTCACTCCTTTGAATCCTGTTTTTATGACGTTGTTTATTCCTATGACTAGGTGTCCTTGTGTGTCAAAAACATTCATGACCAAATTGGGGTTGTTGAGCGTTACTTCGTTTAGGCTGCTTTTTACGTGGCGCAGTCTTCCCAAGGTGTATAGTTTGATTATGTCAATTATGTTTTTTGGTCCGAAGTTTTTCAGTCTCCTCCAGTTGGCTATGGGACTTAGGCTTATTTTGAAGTGTAGCCCCTTCTCCTTCATGATTTTTGTTCTGATGTCTCTTACGGTTTTGCCCTTCCAGTACTTGAACATCTCCATAAGTTCCTTCTCTTCCTCCTTTGAAATGTGGAAGGGGCGTTCCTTTCTTTTTTTGAGGTTTTTTAAATCGATTTTCAGGACGTAATTGTATTCGCCGCGCTCGATGGGAATGATTGCGGCTACCAGTTTGCTTGAGCGGTTCCCCACTATTTGTTCCTCGGGAAGAATGTATATGGTCATTTTTCTCAGAGTGTTCTCAAGAGCCCTCGCAGCCCTGATGGCGGGATGCAACCCCTCTGTTTCTTTGTATGATTCAGTATAGTATCTGGCGCGCTCAATGCAAATCTCGTAGGGGGCCTCCAAAATTTTTCTTCGATAGATTTGAGTTCTAGAATTTTCCAACGGTTGTTGTACTGAAATATTAAACACCACCCAATTTCCCTGTGATTCAATAAGTTAAACACACTCCAGAAATATTAAACTTCTCATGGCCCAAAAAATTTCAATTATTCCAAGGTCACCCTTGGAGTTTACATCTACCAAAAATTGTTCTTGCAGTTTTGGATGCTGACTTTATACGGGTTTGAATTCTCTAACCCTTGTATATACCTTGATTTTTTCCATGAAAGCCCGCTCCCTTGCTTCCTCCTCAACAAAGGGTGAAATCACTACAAGTGAAGGTTTTACATTTGCAAGTTCTTCATAGAGCTTAGATTTACGGATAAACGCCGCCACATCACCCATACTTACACTGGACTTAATCTCCACCAGGATGTGTTTATCATCCCTTATCAGCACATCGGCCTCAACAATACTGGGAACATTAAAAACCACCCCCCTCTCATCATAAACCTCCCATTTCTCCACCTTAAAACCCATATCTCCAAGAATTCCACGAATAGCCTCCCTAAAGGACTCCTCAGCCGCAAAACCCCACCTAGCCCCAAGAGCACTGGCAATAACGCGAAACTCCTCCCTAGACCTCCTCATTTCCTCATCAAAGCGATCCATTCGCTCAGTCAACAATAAAAGACTCTTCTCAAAGCTATCCATACGCTTGACCATTAGTTCGAGGCTCCTCTCGAAACTATCCATACGCTTCGTGGCCTCTTCTCTGAACAGCCTCATCTCGTTCTCAAAGCTATCCATACGCTTGACCATTAGTTCGAGGCTCCTCTCGAAGCCTTCAGTGCGTTTGGCAATAGTTTCTGTGAGGTTTTTTATTTCTTTGGTTAGCGATTCTATTTCGTGTTTTGTGGGGGGAGCCTCTGCGATGAGCGAGTGGACTTCTTCTCTAAGTGATGCGTCTGTTTTTAACAGGTCTAGTAAAATCTTTTTGAACTCATCTCTAGAAATAGCCATTTGAATCCCTGTTCAAATTTTAGATATCCCAAGCTAATAAAGGATTAGGGGTATATTTAAATTAAGCGTTAAATAGTGAAGTGACCACTTTTTGGGTTTATGTGGACTATTATGTTCCGTACCAGCCAATACATTTAATCTAATCACATATTACGTTGAGCACTTAAAGAGTTAAGGATTCTTGATTGTGGTAGGTTACTGATTTTGTGATTGGATACACTGCTAGGTGACGTATAACATCCTGTTGTTGCGAGTGTCACATAAATATTGTTGGAAGGAAAAACTAGAAAGACAAAATTCTCAAACTGCAGTAAAGTCATAAATCGGGGATAGTGTTTTATATATAAGTTTAAATTTATGTAGGTAAACAAATTTTTTCTCAATAGATTATTTCAGCTGTAAAATTTTTTCTAAAAGATAAAATTTTGAGGCGAGATTATGGCCAGAAAAGGTAATGGTGATAGATATAGGGTGGATGTTATTCATGCTAAGAGCCTAGAGGGTAACCCCATCAATAGTCCAGTGGATCGAGAATTATATGTTTATCTTCCCCCCGATTATTTTGAGTCGGGGGATAGGAGGTATCCCGTAGTCGTCTATTTGCATGGCTATACTGGAAATAATCAAAAAATGACTGTAGTTTCCACAATTGAAAATAACAAGAATCTGCCCGTAAAATTAATACCACCCGAAATTTTGCAACAAATAGATTTGGACCGAATACCCTCATATAAGAAGTTGGACGAAATGATTACCAGAGGAGAGTTAGACCCCTTTATTTTTGTTCAGCCGGATGGAAGTTTGCATCTTCCCCACAAGAATGGGGCAAAGGACTTCACGGGAGCGGTTCAAACCAAGGGTAGCTTCTTTTTGACACTCTCCGCGACTAAAGTCGGGAGATTCTTGCTTCTGGCTCATCGGGAGCCTTAGGAAGCAATGGGTGTGCCATCACCCAGTTAACACGCCCTTCCCTCAAGGGAACGGCGTCTATGTTGGCACCCTCATGGGGG
>CAZECW010000118.1:0-37551 GCA_964510585.1 uncultured archaeon
AAAGAATAGCATAGCAAAAAACATTTTGGCATCCCTTAAAAGTTCAATGAATATGAATTTTCCTCCAGGCTTTAAAACCCTCCTTATTTCTTTTAGGGCTTTAATTTTATCCTCCTCATCGTGTAGCTCATGCAGCACGGAGCCTGCGGTTACTATGTCAAATGTGTTATCAGGGTAGGGAATCTCTAAAATATTCGCCTTTTTAAATTCTACTCTATTCGATACCCCCTCTATTTCGGCATTTCTATAAGCCTGGCCGGGGGAATTCCCGCTCATTCCGCCGTAAATGTCGATGCCCACCACTTTTCCTCTACCCAAAATCTTAGCCCAACTGATAGCAACCGAACCCGTACCGCACCCGACATCAAGAAGATACTCATCACCATTAACACCCTCTTTTTCAGCAACCCTTTTCCACATATTAGAAATGTATCGAGGTCTAAGTAACAAATAATGCATAGGGATATAAGAGGCTCCGATATAATCCTACAAAAGCCACTGGTACACCAACAAGTAGTAAAACCCAGTTTAATGACCAATCAATGAAAAAACCTGCCGAAGCTACAATTAACCCAATCATACCCACAATTGTAATTCCCAGGAAGGGTTTAAGAGCAACGTATCCATAATTGGGTTTCTGGCTCCCATTTACTTTCTTAGAGGCTTCCCCTTTTTCAGATTTTAAAACAGCCTTTTTTGGATCCACAGCTAACCCTCATTTTTATTTCTCACTTAACCTTTTTTGGAAATTGTATGTTTTTTCTCCCTTTTTTTGCAGTTTGAATAATCCGCTTCGGGTCATTTTTGAAATTATTTCATCTTCGTTCATGTGGTGGTCGCTTAAGGATAGTGTTCCGCCAGGTTTCAGTACTCTATGTAACTCTTTCAACACACTGTTTGGGTCACTTAACTCGTGGAGAATATCATATAGTAGAACCACATCAATGCTGTCGTCAGGTAAACCGGTTCTGCAGTCTGAAGTGATAGTTTCAACATTGGTCAATCCTTTTTTTGAAGAGATCTTCTGGACTGCTCGGGCCGCGAGTGGATTTATGTCTAAAGCGTAAATTTTTCCAGACTTGCCCACTAACTTAGCGGTGGGAAGTATGTAACTTCCGGGGCCGCATCCATAATCAAGCACATGGTCTCCAGGTTTTATTCCCACCTCTTTTAGGATGTTCCTTCGGGGAGAAAAGAAGTCGCGCAGTTTAAATATGAAGGTCATCATTTTAAAGTGAAGACTGGAATTTGGATTCATTAAAATTTACCCCCCTGTTTTTTGTCATCCTTCTCTTCTTTCTCTTCAGGAACTTCAAAAGGTTCCAATGGTGCTTCTTCGGGGGCTGCGAGGATTTTCATCGCAAATCCCTTGAGCTTCTCAATTTTGGCTATGGCGATCCCTTTATTTAGATCCCCCATCACTATTAGTGTATCTCCGGGATTGATTTTAAACATTTCACGAGCCTCTTTTGGTATCACTATTTGTCCTCGTTCGCCCACTTTTACAGTTCCGAAAATGAACTTGTCTTTACCTATCTTCGCCATAATTCACACCAATCACATAATTCATATTAATCATACTAATAATACATTTCATATTATTTAAATCTATTCGAAGAACCTCCTCGATTTAGTTACGTTTAATTACCCTATCAAAGGAGCCTTCACCAGTCTCTCATACTATTTAGAATAAAAAAATATAAGTCAAATAACAGACGTTTATGTGCTTGCGCGCCACAGACGAATGACAAAAATATTTTTTTATGGCAATGATCAAAACAAGTTTTTCCATTACAATATAGAGATTAGGAGGAATATTAGGAGTAATAAACGGAAATAGTTTAACATTGGCGAGGCAGAATGTTGGCAGAATTTTGGGTTTCTAGCAGTCACTAGTTTTCTTTAATATTTTAAAGTTTTAGTGTTAAATAGTGTTCCCTTGAATCCTTTTTGAAGATGAATTTTGCTAAAGTTTAAAAGTTATCAGTCATTATGAGTCTTTAATAACAAGTTTACCCTTTGTGTCTTAAGAATAATTTGGTAGGATTGATTTTTATGATATTTTTAGAGGGTAAAGAGGTTGAGGTAATAGACATTCATGTTCATCCTCCCGATACACTTATGGATCCTGTTCCTCCAGGTTTTAATTCTGTGGAGGGAGAGCTACTGGCCAGAATGGATGAGGCCGGAGTTGACAAAGTGGCTTTGCTAGCCTTCGATATTGACAAAAACGATGTTGCCGCAAATCAGGACCTATTCTATAGACCAGTGAGGTACATCCGAAGCTTAGGAGGCGGAACTTTTGGAAGTATTCTTATCGAAATAATGTCTTGGTTTGATAGAGTTTACAGGTCTGAGGAGGACATATACAAGTATGTTGAAAAGGATCCTAAAAGAATAATTGGTTTCGGCTCCATTAATCCAAAGAGGCCGGATAATGAGATTAGAGAAAAAATGAAAAAAATGAAGAAATATGGTTTTAAGGGGATTAAACTTATTCCCACCTTCCAGTTCTGCAATCCCTGTGATGAGCGTCTAAATCCCGTGTACGAATACGCCCAAAAAGAGAACCTAGTCATCCTAACACACACGGGATGCGATCCCGGTTTGTGGGAGTACCCCGACTTCTGTGAAGACGCGAAACCAACCCATCTGGCTAGTGTTGCTGAGAGATATCCACGTCTAAATATAGTGGGGGCGCATCTTGGCAGTTATAGTGCAGAGAACCCAGGAATATGGTTTGAGGAAATGATGCAAGTAGTTGAACAGTATGATAACGTTTACACCGATACGTCGGCAGTAGACCCAGAACTAGTGAGGAGAGCAGTAAACAGAGTGGGGTCTGAAAAAATATTGTTTGGAAGCGATTACCCTGTGGTTCTCACCTACTGCGACCGCAAGGTGGGCATGCTTCTAAACCTAGGCAACATACTAAACCTAGACATAAGTACAGAGGACAAGATAAACATCTTGGGAAAAAATGCAAAAAAGATACTAAAAATTTAGCTTACCCAACTTAACCAAATTAAACTCTTAGTCGGCCCAAAACTTCTTGTATGGAGCAATTATACCCGTAGCTAATTTTCTTTTTTGGAAAGTTTTTAAGTTCCTTCTCAAAATTTTCTATTCAGCTTTTAAAAAGCTTAGACTTGAATTTTCCAAGCAAATCTTGCTGTCCACCTAGGAGGCCGCTTTTTTCCAGAAAGTTTTCAACCTCGGAAACAATTTTTAACACATCACCTTTATTCGGAGGTGTGGATTGAGGATAGATTGATTGCACAAAATTTGTGAGCCCATCAATGTACTTTTGGTACTTTTTCAACTCGTCATTGGACTCGATTTGAAGAGCAATGAAAAAATTGTTTTTAGTTGCTAACAGAAATTTTCCCTTTTCCATGTGTACGGCTTGCAAGTCTTCCCCACCAAATTCCCTTGCAAGGCTATTCAGCGCAGTTAGTAAACCACTAACAGATAAGCTGTCAAATTTCTCCAAATGACATGCATCATGACCTACACAGCGCGCATAGATGGGTGTGCCACTAATATCAACGATGAAAATATGTCTAATCATAGCCATAACACCTTAGCTGGGAGCTACAAATGCTCCTTCGAACACCAATCACTATTGGGAATGCCCCAATATCCATTTTTGAAAAATGTGTTCCAAGGTTCAAAGAATAAAAACCCTTTAGGTTTAATATTCTTTTTGTGAATGTGTTTCTAAAATAAAAAAGAAAATATTTGGGTTTGAGGATTATCTAAGAAGTATATAGTCTGCTAAGCGAATGTTTTGAACTTGTTTTTAGGCGCGTTACATATGGGACATTTTTCTGGCGCTTCGCCTTCAACTGTGTGTCCGCATACTGTGCATATTTGGATTGGGCCCAATTTGATGTCTTTACCCTCATCTACGGATTTTTTTGCGTTTTCAAACATCGTCTTGTGGATTTTCTCTGCCTCTAAAGCGTATCTGAAACTGGTCTCCGCGCCTTTTTCTTTTTGTAACTTGGCCACTTCTAGGTAGGCTGGGTACATCTCCATTATTTCGAAGGTTTCACCATCTATGCCTGCTTGTAGATCCTCTGAAGTGTTCTTACTGCCAAAAACTGCGCCTGAAACCACGGTTGCGTGTCCTTTACTCGCAATGTTCCTATAATGATTGGTTGCGTGAACCTGTTCAGCAAAGGCTATAGCCGTAAATAACCTCCCTACATTTGGAAAGTTATTAGCCTTCGCCCTATCGGCATAAATCATGTACCGCATGTGGGCTTGACTCTCGCCCCCATACGCACTACGAAGGTTTGTTTCAGTCATTTCCCTAACCATATGTAATCCCATCCCTTGTAAATTAGAAATTACCAATCAACACTACTATTTATACATTATCAAAAATTTCTAGCCCATTCAATACTAAAAATGACCAACAATTACCAGAACAGAAACTAGTGGTGGGAACTATATTTTTAACCGTCCCCCGCACTTTTGGGTTCTCTTTTTTTGGCAGGGGGCATACTGTCCCCTCTTTTAAACACATTTGTGTAGAAGAACGGGAGCCTGGGGAGGAAGAGGTGGCAGTGGATTTACCCAATTAATAAGTCAGCACTCTTGGAAGCATTGTTTAAACATAAAAGTGCGTATCCGACTGCTTTTGCCCTTTTTTTGGGGTCTAAATTTGGAAAAGAAGCCTTACGAAAAAGCACATTTCAAGATGTGAACCTGAATTAGGCAAGGACAACCGCACCAATTAAACCAAAAAAATAAAAGTAAGATTGGACACCAATAACTCTAAATTTACTAACCGTTGAGGAAGGCAAATTATGGCGAAAGGTAAGGAAGAAACTACTGGAAAGTCTAAGGAAAAAAAGGGCGGAAACAAAGGAACCATGGCAACACTAGGATTAGCATTCTTTACTAACAATGCTGACACGCAGGCACTTCCAACCTATCTAACCTCCATAGGGAGGGAGTTCAGAGTAGCACGGACATCGCTGGGTTTTGTGAATACAGTCAGCTCACTAGTTCAAACAGCTGCACTACCCATGTGGGGATTTTTATCAGACAGGTTCTCACGCAAAAAAACCCTAGTGGCGGGAATACTGATATGGGCAACCGCCACCCTTCTCATATCCTTCTCGGGAAGCTTTGAACAGCTACTGTACTTCAGAATCATTGTAGGAATAGGGCTGGCAGCCATCGTACCCACAGCCTTCTCAATAATAGTTGACATGTACAGGCCAGAAGTTCGAGGCAGAATGTTCGGCGTATTCTGGCTCATGGGGATGCTGGGAATAGTAGTAACGGTGCCGGTCCTGGGGATGCTTGACGCTCCCAGCCTAACATTCGGAATAGAATCCAACCTAACCCAACTACTAATCCTGCAGTACGTGCCTGGATTCCTAGACTGGCTCAGATCCCTGTTACTGTGGGACTACATTCTAAAACATACAGTATATTTGGGTGCTTGGAGGTCTGGATTTCAGCTGCTGGCCGTAGTGTGCTATGTGGTGGCAGGGCTTGTGGCTGTGTTTCTGAAGGAGCCTATACGGGGTGCGTCGGAGAAGGAGCTAATGGATGTAATCACCAAGGAGAACGTGGAAAAATACAAAATAGACCGGAAAGCAGTTGGAGATGTGCTCAGGATACCTACTATGTGGGTCATCATTGCGCAGGGACTGACAGGGTACTTCCCATGGATAGTTTATCAGGTTTGGCTTATACACTGGTTGGAGAGTGTACGCTACCTTGCTCCAGAGCAGGCTACCATGGTTTTTGCAATGATTGTGCTTGGTGCGGCTGTAGGTAGCCTCATAGGAGGTTTTCTGGGAGATAAAATGGAGACGAGAACTCCCAATAGAGGTAGAGTTATTGTTGCTCAGATTTCAGTTTTTGTCGGTATTCCTATGTCATGGATTCTCTTGTTCTTGGTACAGGACTTCATTATGTTCATGGTTGTGGCGTTTGTTACGGCGGCTCTTATTAACTGGCCTGGCAGCGGCGCTGTTTATCCCATTGTTGCGTCTGTTAATAAGCCTGAGGTTAGGAGCACTGCTTGGTCTCTGGAACAGATTTTTGAGCAGGGATTCGGAGCCTTCGCCGCGGTTCTTGTGGGCTTCTTTGCTGACAACATAATAAGTGGTGGTGTTGCCGGATTTGTTATGGGCTGGGTTAGCCCCAATATAGGTATATGGTTGGTTTGGGGCACACCAGTAGTGGAGCTTTTGTGCTGGATGACTCTATCAGGTCAAGCTCTGACATATTCTATGGTATTATTCGTAACTATTCCTTGGACTTTATCGTTCATATTCTGGTCTTTAGCCTATAGGTACTATCCCAGAGACAAGCAAAAAATAATTGATCTACTAGTGCAGCGGAGAAAAGAACTTGCCAAGAAATAATGAGGGCTGCGGTTGCCGCAAATTCCCCTTTTCCTTTTCTTTTTTATTAGTAGGAGTATCTGCCTCTTTTGCATATGCAACACCCTGATTATGCCAAAATTCAAATTAGAGAGAAAAAAGTTTCTGCGTATGCTTCCTATTGATTGGTCTTTTTAGCGGAAACTTCGGTTGGTAGGTTGAACCCTTTTGACTTTTTAATTTTTTGTACTGTTGTGTTGGAGGTACAAGTGGTTCATTATGTGTATTTTCGATTCTTTTTGTAGTTTCTTGATGGTGCTTTTTATGGTTTCTTCACTTTGGTTTTTGGTCTTCCTCATAATGTCTAGGGCATCTTCTAGGTATTTGATTGCGTTCATATAATTTTTCAGTTTTGCATATGTTTCTCCAATTTTTTTGAGGATTTCACATTGCTGTGCGATGCTTCCCGATTCTTGGTAGAGACATAGCGTCTCCTCATAGAATGCTAGTGCGTTTTCGTACTCTTGGAACTCGTAGTACATGTTTCCCATCCCTTGGAGGGCTACAGCTAGGCTCTTTCTATTCCCTATCTCTTTCATAATTTTGAATGCTTCACTGAAACTTATCAGGGCAGCTGAGTACTTTTTGAGCTTAACGTATATTTTTGCGGCCTGTAGGTATCCTTCGCCCTCTTCTTCTCTTCTTCCCAAGTCTCCATTGATTCTCACCATTTCTTGGTAGCACCTGAGCGCAGAGTGGTGCATTCCAAGATTATCATACGCATTTGCCATTCCTTGGATTATAATCCTTTCACCCTCATGGTCGCCGGTTTCGCGGGCTATGCTTAGAGCTCTCTTGAAGGTCTTTATTACAGATAAGTAGTTGTGTAGTAAGAGGTGCATGTACCCTATGCCGAGGAGTGTTTCCAACTCTTCCTTATGGTTGCCATGTTCACTTACTATTTCCAGTTTTCTCTGTAGGTCTCTCAGCACAGCCTGGTAGTCGCCGATTTGGTAATGTATGTGTCCTATTTCGGTTAGTAGATTTTGAACCATGTCTGTTTTATTTATTAGTTTCAGAAGTGGAATGGCTTCATTCAGCAGGCTGACTGCTTTTTCTATCTCGGAGTTTTTGTAGGCTTTGAAGCCCTCCTCCACTAGTTTCTGAGCTGTATTTTCCAGCGAATTGCCTTCTCGTCCCATGTTTTATCTCCTTTTCTCCCAAAAGTGGGAATTTTCCCAATTTAGGAATATTACCCACCATATTTATAAATTTTTGCGTATAAGAAATGCTCTTAAAAGGCTTCAAGGCTGGATAAAGAAGAAAAACCTTTTCTTAAAGAGTATTGAGAAACTGTTTTCAAAATGGATAAGTGTTTGTTTTACTAATGATTTTGAGAATAGTTGGAAAAAATGTTTTCTATTTTTTGGTTATTCTTTCAATTAGTAGACTCTTAAATTGGTTGAAATCCGCATCTATGCACACTTTTACTTCGGTTCCCTTCTCATCCGGAATAATTCTCGCTTTTCCTTCCTGCGTATCTATTCTTAGGTGACATGTTTCAGTTTTGAAGAGTTCTCTTCTGAGGGTGACTGCTACAGTTAGCGGATCGTGCATCCACGGCTTGACCATCTGGGGTGTGAGTCCCAAAATTGGGGCTAGCTGCCTGTAATGGTTCATCCAAACTCTTGTCATTTCGAGGAGGGCTTTTGTGAGTGGGGTTTTAGCTCTCTTCAGTTTTGCTAGTTCCTTTTTGCCTAGGTGGTTTTCGGGTTTCATGGTGACATCTACTGGAACCAATGTGATGGGTATTCCAGATTCAAAAATGGTTTTTGTGGCTTCTGGATCACAGGTGAAATTATACTCATTATCCATGGGCACCCTCACCCCACCTATTTCAGGAGGGTTAATTACTCCCCCCATTAGGACAAGCTCTTTAATGTTTTTTCGGATGTTGGGCTCCCTCTTGAGGGCTGTGGCTATATTTGTTAGTGCTCCAATACAGACGAGAGTTAAGTCCCTCTTGGAGTCCAACCCTCTGGATATTATGAATTCCACTGCGTTTCCGACTGTAACTTTGAGTTCCCTGTCTTCAGGTGTAAGCAGGCCTTCTCCCTCGAAACCTAGCATAAACGATTTCTTATTCTCCGTAATTGGCTCCCCTTCGCCTACAAAAACTGGAATATCACTTCTACCCGCCAGCTTAAGCAGTTTAAGCGCGATTTTGGCTCTGAGCAGCGTGTCGCCGTAAACAGTGGTAATGCCCTCAATAGTGATTTCTGGAGATTTTGCTGCTAAGGAGATGGCGTATGCATCGTCAACATCCATGCCCACATCTGTGTCTAGTATTATGCTTGTCAATTTTTACCACATCATCCTAGCTCTTTTTTTATGTTTGGTTTTTATTTATTGATTTTTGGGAGTCTTTCGCTTCTAGTAGTTTTTTGACTTCCTCGTATTCGAATGGGCACCGGTTTCTCACCAAGAAGTCGTAGTGTTTTTTGTATCTCCAGTGGGATTTTCCCTTTGTGAAGGCTGAGGCCCATTCTAATATGTGTTTAGCTTCGTTGCCAATGCCCTTTATGCGTTTACCGCACACTCGACAAAAGTAAGGCAGAACCACCACTTCCCATTTCTAAAAAATTTTTTCTGGCTATGAGACTTGTTTGCAAGCCTTTCCTAACTTCATTATATGCTAATTTGAATAGGAACCTTTCTTCTCATCTATTGAAGCTTTTCGAATTAGATTGGTTTTTGGATTTTCTATGATTTAGGTTTCTAAACAGTTCCCTCTTTTAATATTTATGGTGTATGTTTTCGACACAAGATAAATTGTACCATTTTTGATGGCATTATGTTTTTGTTTGTTGGCTGTTTATGGAGAGAGCTTTACCTCCCTAATTCCAGTTTTTAAAAAAGGTTGGGCAAAAAATTTCTGAATAATCAAATAGTCGAGATGAACCCGACCTATATTTTGCTCCTATTTCCCTTTGAATACTGGTTTTCTTTTTTCTTTTATGGCTTTGAGGGCTTCATTATGGTCTTCGGTTTGGAATAATAATGTTTGCTGTAGGGCGACATATTCTAGTTCTTCTTTGAGTTGGGGTATTATTCTTCTGTTCAGTGCATTCTTGGTTGCGGCTATTGCTCTTGTGGCTCCTTGAGCCAGTCTTTGTGCTAGGGCTTCTGCCTCCTCTTGTAGTTTTTCTTCTGGGACGCACTTGTTTACCAGTCCTATGCGCTCCGCCTCCCTGCCCTCAATATCGTCACCCGTAAACAGGAGTTCGCTGGCTCTTCCCAAACCCACAAGGAGTGGAAGCATATAGGTGTCTCCGTCTCCAGGCATTATACCTATTCTCACAAATCTTTCACTGAAAACCGCTTTTTCAGAAGCAATTCTAATATCGCAGGCTAAAGCCAAGCCGCACCCAATACCCAAAGCATAACCATTGACAGCAGCTATCACTGGCTTTTCTAGGCTTCTCACCGCAATTATCAGCCTTTCTACGAAGGAACGCATGAAATTTATGGAGTCAAATGGGCTTGGTCGGGCTCCTAGCTCTGTAAGTTCAGCTCCGGAGCAGAAGGCCCGGCCAGCACCCGTAATTATAACTGCTCTCACCTCATCGTCTACATCAATTCCGTCCAATGCGTCGACCAATTCGTCAACCATCTGGAAATTCATGGCGTTCAACTTATCAGGCCTATTAAGAATAATTTTGCCTATACCATTTTTCTTTTCATAAATTATGGTCTCGTAACCCAAACATAAAGCCTCCACTAAATGCTTCTTAAAACTGTTATGGCATTTAACCTTTTAAAATAGACCCAAAAAATGATATTAAATTATCCTAAAAATTTTTGATACGATAGAAATAAACTAAAAAGCCGAATTGGTACACTAGGTTCATAAAATGTGGCTTACAAGAAAACTTACAACCCGTAGCCACCTAGAACATGGCTATGTAGCTTCCAATGTGGGTGCTTTACCTTGCTTCTTGAAGGGTCTTAATTTACTTCTAGTGGTGAAGTTAAGAGGGAAAGGATGGGCAAAAATTTGTCTAATTTTACAAAGGCTGGTTTTTTAAATTTGGTCTTGAATAACTGTTATTGTTTCTTCGCTTATGTGTTCTATTAGTTCCTCCAGAATTGAAAATAGTTTTGAGGCGATAACTTTTTTGTTGTGTAGTATCATTTCTTGTATTGTGATTGCAAGTCCATCTGCTCTCTTTGCAAATTTGATGCTTCCGATGTCACGAAGAACCCACATTAAACACATTAGCTTGCGTTCCTCATCCGTGACCATTTCAACTTGGTTTTGAATCACATTTTTTAATCGTTCCATTAGGGCTTTGGCCGAGTAGGCGGTTATTATCTCGCAGAGTTCACTGAGTTCCAGAATTTTTTCTCGAAGTCTTGAATTTGCATTGTTCAGGTATGTTTGAAGTTCTGAAAGTTTTACTATCAAGACACCCTTCACCAAAATAATCTCTAATATATTTATACGTTTTTTACATTTATAAGTTTATTAGTTGAGCATTTCCAGCAATTTTTTGAGATTTTTACCCCCAAAAAATTGTGAAGATGCATGCAGAGGGTTTTAGAAGGCGCTTAAGCGGGAAGGTTTTTCTATTTTACTTTGTGTTTTTTCTGGAGTTGGGTTAGTTTTTCAACTATGTTTTCTTTATATTTTGGCATTTCTATTTTCCTGAAATTTTTTGGGTCGATTTTTTCCCGAATCAGTTTTAGCTGTTCTTTTGTGGGTGGCTCTGTTTCGGGAACTTTGTCGGGTATAATAAGTTTGAAGCCCGTATTTTTAACCACCTCTTCAACTGATACCCCTGGGTGGATTGATTCCAGTTGTAACTGCTTATCTCTATTTTTAAAATTCATTACTGCCAAATTGGAGATAACCTTGGTTGGCCCTTGAGAGTGAATATTCAGTCTTTTTCTCCACTGGCCATTTTCAAGATGTCCTGCTCCGGTAATGTAGTCCACCTTTTCTACAAAAACTCGGGTGTCGTGATGGGGAGCATAATACACCACCCTATTCGCAAGAACTAATAGATCAGCGGTACCCACACCCCCACTGAATCTGATAGTAGGTTTGGTACGGTTTCCAATCAGGGACATATTTGCGTTTCCCAATCTGTCTATTTGGGCGGGTCTAAGAAACATTAGATCTATACCGTTTCTCTGTTGTAGGTTCCAAAACTCGCTAATACTCAGAACGCCGAAGACTGTTCCCAAAAAACTCTCAGTCTTAACCATAACTTGGGATATGTCTTGGATGGCCGGATTAACTCCTAAGAAGTATAGATGGTTTGCGTTTGGGGCGTGAGTTTCCCTAGCCAGCATAATAGCAGCCCCCGCTAAAGGGGTGGTGATACCCTGAAAAACTAAATCTCCATCTCTGATCTCTCGAGACATGGCAACTATCATTAACTCGTCAACAGTGTAATCCTCAGCATATTCCATGGCTCAGCACCTACCCACCATTTTCAGATATTCCTCGTGTCCACTTGGCTGATAAACATATTTCTCTAAATACTCTTGGAATGTCTTGGGGTCGTTTGAAGCCCTCATGTACTCCATTAAATGCCCTACATCTTGATCGTAGAGAGGATAGAAAGCCGTAGGATGGGCACCTTGAGGCACTTCCACCACTGCGTCAACTTCGTAGCTGAACAGTATAGTTTTATCAAAATTTTTTCTTATATCCTCGGGGCTAACTATCCTTTCCACGGTGGCTATGACTAATTTACTCGCCCTTGCAAGGGAAGTATCATAATCAATAGTACTCTCAGTAGGCAAGTAGGCTTGAACATTGCCATAACAATCGGCTTGAAGCTGGTGTACTACGCAAACATCTAAATCGAAAGCTGGAACCGCTAACAATTCTTGATCAGTGTAGGGACAACTTATGGTTTTAAATCCCAGGTCTTTTACAATATCGCTGCCAAAACCTCCCCTCATAGGCAAGAAAGGTAAACCCATAACCGCAGCCCTTAAGGCTGAAGCGAAACCCAGAACATCATACTCATTAATTTTAATTAGGCCCTTCTCCGCAGCTCTCCTAAAATTTAGCGCAAGTCCCAATTGTCCCATACCCAGATAAGTGTAGTTGACACTCTGCACGCATCCCGCACCAATTAACATGTCAAGATCCATATTTGCATTAAGAGAGTAGGCATCCAAATTCTTTTTTCCAGCCTTTATCAAACCTCTGATGAAAGCCATCGGACGACGGAAAAACATAAACCCCCCGAACCCTATAGAGGAAGCGTCCTCTACCAGTTCAACAGCCTCTTCCAACTTCATCAGTTTATCCTTCATTACAAATCTCCTCAACACAAGACAGCCACTAAAAATTGGGAAAATAAGTCTTATTTCAAAAATTTGCTCGCAACCTTGCTTTTCATCCTTTATCGCGATAAACCTTTTGCTCTCTATTCGTGTCCCAGAACGTGCTTTTTCAAGGTTCTTGTTTTTTCAGGTAAATTTTTTTCCAAAATTTCAATAATCTCTTCATTTATTTTTGCGTGTTCCAGAGTGCAACTGCCAGCCTTCTCTTTGCCACTCAAAATTGCTGCGGTGTTTTCTGTGATGCGGATTAACTCTGTTGCAATTACTCCGTTGAGCCATATGAGCTCCTTCAAAACTTCCTTCAACTCTTTAAGTTCCTTTTCATATTCCATAATTGCTCACCAGTAAATTTCCTAAAAGAATTAGGATTGACAGGGGAAACATTATTTTGCGATTTAAAAAGTGTTAGGTTTCTCTGTTGTGTCTGTTACTCTTTTTTAATTAGTAGTTCTGCCATTGATCTGAAGAGTTCCTCAATGTTTATTCCAGTGTTGGCGCTCGTTTCAAAGTAGGTTGCATTTATTTCTTTGGCATATTTCAGGCCTTCCTCAACTGGTATCTTCCTCTCCAGATCCGATTTGTTGCCCACTACAAACATTGTAAGGGAGCCAAAGGAACTTTGTATCTCTTTGCGCCATTTCTCCAAGTTTTTGAGTGATTCTGGATTGGTTAGGTCAAAAACCAGAACGGCTGCATCCGCATCTACGTAGAGTTCCCTTCTCATATGCTCAAAGTTTGTTGAGCCCCCGAAATCCCAGAAGTGCAATCGCACCTTGTTCCTGCCAATTTCAAACTGTTTCACGGTGAAATCGCAGCCAATGGTGGGTTTATATTCTGTGGAAAATTTATTTTCGGTGGTTTTTTTAACAATACTGGTTTTTCCAACACTTTGGTCGCCGACAAGAAGGATTTTGAACATGAAGGTTTTCGATCTTCTGAGAATCTGCTTTAAAGACAAAACTGGTTTAGATACTTCCTGCATTGAGACCGTGGCTTTAGGCGTAACTTCTGGGGCTTCGGATACAATTAACTCTCTCAAATCCTTCTCCAGAAACACTTCATCAATTTTTTTCTCGAAACCTGCAAACGGTTGAACGCTTCCATTCCAATATTGGAGTTGTGAACCAAAATTTCTGATAAATAGGCTGATTATTTTTCGCAAAGCGTCCCTTACCATTTCCTCATTGTCTTCCCTGTGAATGACTGCCACTAGTTTAAGGTTGTCACTTGACTCATAGATTATTCTGTAATTTCTCAGCATGATTTCCTGAAGATCTTCCTCTTCTCCGTGAATAAGTTTACTGGAAAACTTGAGGATTGCAGTTAAAAAGCCTCCGATAAGATTCTCATCAATATCAATTGAACCATACTTCCTTGAAAGAATACACACACCACGATGGTCAATAAGATAAATTCCCTGAATCATAAAAGGAAACCACCCATAAACCTAAAGCAAACAACAATTCATAATATACAAACACACCCATATTAAATTATCACCACCCTTTAATCATTCCTCTCAGTAGCTTTCAGACCTTCCCTTTGACATAAAAATAAATTAAAACATAATAACCACATTAATAACCAAGACCATCCAAGAAGTTCCCATCGAACCAATCTTCCTCACGCAGAAAAACTTTAAGCCTAAACTTAACTTTTGAGAACCGTTACCTCACTAACCATGATGCCCACTCGTAAAAAAGCAGAATTCAGCAAAACCCTAGAAGGATAAAATGCTAGACATTAACAGAAATGCTGAAGAAAAAAATCACATAAAGCAAAGATGTAAATAAATGAACGATAAAAAAATGAAAATGAAAGTTGTTCTACTTTTTCATTTTGGCTTTTTCTTCTTCTCTCAATTCTCTCTTAAGAACTTTACCTGTGGCGCTGAGGGGCAGTTCTTTTCTGAACTCAATTATTTTTGGAACCTTATAGGGTGCTAAACTTTTCTTTAGGAACTGCCTAATCTCTTCGGCGAGTTTAGGGCTTCCCTCGTATCCCTCCTTCAATGTGACAAAAGCCTTCACTATTTCGCTACCCGGTCTATCTGGGTCAGGTATACCAATGGTCGCGGCCATGTTCACTGCGGGATGTTCAAATAATATGTCGTCAACTTCTCTTGAAGCCACCTTATACCCTGAAACATTGATTATGTCCTTCTTCCGATCAACGATGTAGAAGTAGCCATCCTCGTCCATATAGCCAATATCGCCAGTATAGTACCAACCATTCCTTAAAGCCTTCTCAGTCTCCTCCGGTTTCTTCCAGTAACCCTTATAGAAAACTTGAGGGCCGTATGCTATGAGTTCTCCCCGCTCTCTCACTGGAAGCTCTTCACTCCCAGTCTCTGGATCCACCACCTTAATTATGGTGTCTGGGAGGGGAATACCCACAGATCCCACCTTTTTTAGTCCCTCAACTGGGTTTGCTGTGAGCACGGGACTGGCCTCGGTCATTCCCCAGACTTCAAGCACCTTTCCTTGGGTTTTGCTGTTATACTCGTTTATAATTTCTGGGGGGAAGGCTGCAGCTCCGCTTATGAACATTTTCGCGTTTCTTATTGCTGATTTTTCAAATTTTGGATGTCTCAGTAGCTGGATGTAGATTGTGGGAACATTGCATATGACCGTAGGGTGGTACTGGTCGATTAGGTTTATTGTTCCCTCAATGTCTCTGGGGTTGGCTATTAGGATTTGGCCGGCTGCCATAGAAACACAGCCTATATTGAACTCTAGACCCGCTAGGTGAAAGAATGGGAAAGATGAGCAAACAATCTCCTTACCTCTCTCAAACTTTAACCAAGACATGAGTTGAGTTGTTTGTCTAACCATATTTTCGTGAGTGAGAATTGTTCCCTTAGGTAAACCAGTTGTGCCCGCAGTATACTGGAGCAAAGCCCAATCATCTCTGGGATTTATTTTCACCTCTGGGGGTTTCGGCTCATATTTAAGAAGTTCCAAGAATGAGACTGCCCCCTCATACTCTGTCGGCTCAGGCAGAGGGCCCTCCTGTGGAAAGTCGCCTAACCCCGCCACTATCACATTCCTCAATTTGGTTTCCTTTCTCACTTCCTGTACTCGGGACAGGAAAAGGTCTAGGGCTACAATTGTTTCCGCGTCAGAGTCGTCTAAAATGTATTTGATTTCTCTGGGAGTGAGGAGCGGGTTTATTCCTGTGGGCACCGCCCCAATTTTTATGGCTGCGTAGAGAGTTATCAAGTATTGGGGCATGTTTAGACAGTATATTCCCACTCGGTCCCCCTTCTTTACCCCCATATCAGCAAGGGCCGCTGCGAAGCTGTAGTGGTAATTGCCGAACTCTTTGAAGGAAATTATTCTCTTGCCCTGAATCATCATGGGTCTATCTGGAAATTCCTTCACTGAATCATCCACAAAGTGAGATAATGGTACGTTTGGATATTCAAGAGTATTTGGAACGTGAGGGTCATAGTGTTTCAGCCAAGGTTTACTCTCATATATTCCTTTAGACAAACTTGTTCCTCCAAAAAATTACGCAGTTATATTGTATGGATATATTTATAGAGTAAGTAGTATATAAATTTTCGATACTCTACGTCTTGACAAGTTGATTTTCGCTTTTTCCTCTCAATTTTTTCATTTTTGAAGCATCTTATTTGCGACGAAAAACGGTACTTCTCCCCTACCCTAAAGGTGAAATACGTCTTAAAGTATAAATTTTGTTTCAAAGCCCTATTCTGCGATACCTTTCAGGACAAATCCTGTCCGTTGCCCATTAGACTTTCTTTTTTGGTAAATGGTTCAATGCTCTCTCTTGAAATTACTGGGATAGGAATAAACTGGTCTGGCATTTGCACCACTATCCTAGGAGGGGTCTTGATAGTTAAATAAAGGAAGCTGAGTTTGAGAAAGAATCCTGCTGTTCAGGCGCAGAGCTCCTATGATAATTAAAAGGATAAGAAAACGTGTAAAAAAATGATATATTTCTTAAAATTTCAGAAAATTTTTTAACACAAAATGATATTTTTGGATAATATTCTGTATTCCTTATACAACGCTTCACAAATGTTTATTAGGGGATAGGTATGCTAAACTTTAAAAATTGAGACTTTGTTGTGATGTGTGGTGATGCTTGTGGGTTTTGAGTTTCCTCCTTATCGTCCGCCATCTGAGGCTTATAGTATGCTTATTAGGGTGACTCGTAACTGTCCTTGGAACCGTTGTGCTTTCTGTAATATGTATAAGGGTCAAAAGTTTTCTCGGAGGTCGGTGGAGGAGGTTAAGAGTGATATTTCGATGGCGGCGGAGGTTTACGGTGAGAGACCCAACATGTTTTGGGGAGACAGCAACTCCATTATTCTGAAGACTCAAGAATTGGAGGAAATATTAGATCACACCTATAGGGTTTACCCCAATTTGGAGAGGATAACAAGCTACGCTAGGGCGAAAACCATTCTCCATACTAAGACTGTTTCTGAATTGAGGAGGTTGAATGAGGCTGGTCTCACAAGGTTACATGTGGGTCTTGAGACCGGTGACGACTGGCTTTTGAAATTCATAAATAAGGGGGCAACAGCTGAGGAAATGATTAAAGCGGGGAGAATGGTGGTGGAGTCTGGAATTCACCTCAGTGAGTATGTGATTCTGGGTTTGGGCGGGGTGGAGAGGAGCGAAATTCACGCAAGGGAAACTGCTAGAGTGTTAAACCAGATTGACCCTGCATTCATTCGCGTACGCACCCTTGTACCAATTCCGGGCACTCCTCTGTATGAGGTTTTTGAGAAGGGGATTCTACATTTGGGCTCTCCACTTGACATACTAAAAGAGACCAGAATCCTTATAGATGAACTGGAGGTTAACAGCGAATTTCTAAGCGACCATGTTTCCAACTATTTACCCATTAACGGCAAACTGCCGGAAGATAAGGATGACATGTTAGAATTTCTCGATTCCCACATTGAGCTCTTAGAGGTTGACCCAGAAACTGGAAGGAAGCTTCTCCAACCAGAATACCTAAGGAGACTCTAAAAAGGCTAGGGGCCTCAAAACTGTTCCCCGAATATTTTTAGGAGTTCCCTTAAATCATCTATTACCAAATCCGCGCACTCTACTAGTTCTTCTGAGGGTTTGTAGGCTACGCCTAAACCCGCCGCTGATAAGAAGGACTTGTCAAATTTACTATCCGCCACCGCTACGCACTCTGAGAGTTTAACGCCGTGAATTTTTGCAACCCTTTTCAGTGCCTTCTCTTTTTTTAATAGTTCAACTCTTAAAATTCCTTCTCCCGTAAGGTAGCCGTTTCTGTCTGTTTTTAAACCGTTTGCAACCGTACACTTTATACCCAATTTTTCGCCCAAGTCTCTAGCCCTTATGTCTATACCCGCGGACACTATGCAAACCTTTAGTCCCCAGTTTAACAGTTTTTCTGTGACGTACTGGGCGTGTGGCTCCAACTCGTAGTTTAGGAGAACACTTCTCACCTCATCTATATGGGGTGGCGGTTGCCAGAGCTTTATATCCCTTCTCATAAACTCAGAGTAATCAATTTTTTTCTCCAAATAGTCCCTCAAATTTGTTAGGTTCTCCACACCGAAGTGCCTGTGCAAACACTGCCAACTATTAACTCCCGAGATAATTGTTCCATCCATATCAAAGACAACTAAGCGATACTTCCTCAAAATCATCTACACCCAGACTACATACAATGTTTCACTTTTCACTGTGTAGTCCCCATTTTTTTTAAGAATTTATGTGATTTCTTTTAGAGACTCCTCGAGAATATCCAGTCCCATGTTCAGGAGTCCTTCTTCTATAATCAGAGGTACCAAAATTCGTATAACGTTGTCGTAGATTCCGCACCTCAATGTAATCAGTCCCTTTTTGGTACAGGTTTCAACCAGCTTCTTAGTTTCTTGGTCTGCAGGCTCCTTTGTTCTTAGATCCCTCACCAGTTCCAAGGCTGCCATGGGTCCTTTGCCTCTCACGTCTCCTATTATTTCGTACTTTTCCTGCATCTCCCGCAATCTTTTATGTATGATTACTCCCATTTTTTGGGCGTGGGCAAGGTTATCTTCTATGACTTTAATGGTTTCAAGAGCAGCAACGCATGAAACAGGGCTCCCCCCAAATGTGGTTCCCAATCCTCCTCTCTGGGGGGAGTCCATAATTTCGGCTTTACCAATAGTGGCACTCACCGGAAAGCCTGCGGCAATAGATTTTGCCACTGTGATTATATCTGGCTCCACCCCGTAGTGCTCCACGCAAAACATCTTTCCCGTTCTGCCCATTCCCGCCTGAATCTCATCATCAATTAACACTATTCCATACTTATCACATATTTTTCTAAGTCCTGGGAACCAGTCGTCTGGAGGCACAATGAAACCTCCCTCGCCCTGAATGGGTTCCGCTATAATGGCAGCGGTCTCTTCTGCAGCGTAGCGAACTGCGAACCCCTCCTCTATGGCATGGAGACACCTCAATCCACAACTGGGATACTCCAAACCATAACGGCACCGATAACAGTAAGCGTAGGGATAACGATCCAAATTATATAGGTAAGCATTAAAACCAAGCTTGTAGGGCCTTACTTTGCTTGTGAGAGCCATCCCCAGCCTTGTTCTTCCATGAAAGGCATTCTCAAAGGCAATGATTATAGGCCTTTTAGTGTAATGGATTGCGATTTTAACCGCATTTTCAACAGCTTCCACTCCGCTGTTGATTATGAGAACCTTTTTTTCAAAGGAGCCTGGGGTAATCTCACAAAGCTTTTCCGCCAATCTCACGTAAACTTCATATGGCACAACCTGATACCCAGTGTGTATGAGTCTCTCCACCTGTTTCTGAACAGCTTCAACAACGGATGGAGGGCAATGACCGGCATTTATAGTACCTATTCCTCCCGCAAAATCAATGTAAACATTCCCATCTACATCTCTTAGGAGGGCCCCCTGCGCCTCTTCAACAAATATTTCATTATCCATACCCAGACTTCTAGTAATGTACTTCTCGTGAAGTTTCCATAACTCTCGGGACTTGGGACCCGGAATTTCCGTAACGATTCTCGGTCTATGCAACTGCTTCATTTTCGCCACCAACCTATAAAAGATACTAACAAATTCTGCACCACATTTTCTAATAAAAAAAATTATTTTTTCCTAAAAATCATAGAAAAAACTTAACTTCTAGTTATTAAACCTAAATTATAAGAGGTATTTTGTTTAAAAAATTTTTCCTCCAACATTCTGTAGGGAGTATAAGAGGCAAACAAATTTTTAAGCTTTTTTTCTTTTTTTGGGGAAAAGCACCATTTTTGAGAATAAAAAAGTTAAAAGAATAGAGGTTTTTACAACCAAAATGTTTTTTGCAGAATAATTTTTCCTTTTTCTTTTGCAATGCCTTTTCGGCCTTTTCCCTTTTTTTTATGCAAATATTAAGGATTTTTTGGTTTTGTTTTGTCAAGAAATTTTTCAAGTTTTTCCTTAATTTTAGAATCGGGAGCAAGAATTGCTTTTTGTTTTGAGTTGTTAATTTCAATTGTGAGCATTCCAGAACCCATGATTCTTCTATTTATATGAGATGATTTGGTTTGTATAGCTTGCATAGCAATCTCTGCAATTTGGTTAAACAATTTAACATCTATATCTCTTTCAAACGGTTCGCCACCATAGTAGAAGCCACTAGAACTCCTCTCAGGTGTCATAGGCTCATATTTGACTACTGCTTTTCCCTCTTCTGATTCCAAAATGTACCTATTTCCAGAGCCATCGACATAATCAATTCTTTTTACTTGAGCCATACATAAATTCAATAATTGTCCCAAACTAAAAGATTTCGCATTGGATTATCCAAACAACCAGTACAACTGGATGAATTCCAAAACAAGTAACAAAATTTGAAAAATTTAAGCCTCCAGGGTTCGCTGGGACGAAGAAACAGTCACGTTAACATTGCCAGCTCAGAACTCACAGAAAGTCGGCTAAAAGCAAAGAGCTACAAGTAGTTGTGCTTCAACTTTTTATTGCCGAACACTTAAATTAGGGGGGATAAACTGAGTTTGTGAAACTAATGGTTTAGAGAAGGTTTCCAAACAAGGGAAAAAATTGGGGGAGTGGTAAAGAGAATTTAGTAATTGCTCGTTTAGCCAGTCATAGCAATTACTTGTAGTGCTCCACAGTTGCTGCACTTTCCTACAACAACTCCTTCACTGAAAACGTTGGCGTCTTCTACTCTCTCCATTCTGTCGCAGCTTGCAATGTAGAATGTGGGATTGTCGCACTTACACCTGCGTTGCTCAAAATAATTAGGCTTGCCGCCGTCCTCCAGTACCGATAGATACTCCTTTTTCCGCCCGCACACTGAACACTGCAACCAAATAATTCCATGAAAGGCAACTGGGGAGTCCCCATTCCAGTGCTCTACAGTCACATTAAAAGGAACCAAACCGCAGTCAACGCACTCCGCCTCAACGTACACGTGGGCGTTCTCGGGATAATCCTCGGCACAAATTTTTTCATACGCAAAAACCTTAAGATCCAGTAATTTTGGTTTCTCCATAGTAAAATCACTCCTGCGTCAACACTATTCTACTGCAACAAGGGTCACTATGCTTGAATCAATCATGTATAAAGCTATAGATACCTCTTCTATTTTTGAATTTTGCCCAAAACTTTTATATCTCCAAAAATGGAGCTTGAGAAGGTTTCAGCTTGAATCTGTTGGTCTATGCTGCAAGAATAGTCGTACTGTTTTATTCCCTTTTTCTGGTGCGGCGGAATCGAGAATTCATCATTATGCCTTTTAAGTATTAGAAAGATATAAGTTGGTTTCCTACAAAGACTTATTAAACCAGTAAATAGTTTTGGAGTGGCAATTTCATGCGTATTGTTGTTCTGGGTGGAGCTGGAATAATAGGTTCCGCTGTAGTAGAGGATTTGGTTAAGAGCGGTGTTGAAGAGATTGTTGTTGCGGATTTAAATCTGAGCGCCGCCCAAAAAGTGGTTGAAAAATATAAGAAATCGAGCGTTGAGATTACCGCACAATTTGTGGATGCCAATGAACCTAAGCTTTTAACTGAAGTCATTTCGGGCGCAGATGCAGTTTCCAGTAACATTGGCCCCTTCTATGAGTACTGCGAAAAGGTTGTTAATGCCGCCATAGAAGCCAGAGTCAACCTCGTAGATATTTGCGATGATTTTGACGCCGCAGAAGAAGCCTTCAAACACGACGCACAAGCCAAAAAGGCCGGGATAACCGCGTGTATAGGCTGTGGTACAAGCCCCGGACTCAGCAACATGACTGCCAAGTACGCCTCAACCAAAATGGACGAAGTGGAGGATATAAAAATAGCTTGGGCTGTTAGCGTCCGTGACACTGGGGGACCCGCAGCAAATTATCACATCCTCCACTCCCTAAGTGGGAAGATTCCCACGTTCCGCAATGGAAAACTAAAGTACATTGAGGCTGGCACTGAAAAAGAAGTTGTGAAGTTCATAGACCCCATCGGAGAAGTGGAGGTTTACAGCATAGGGCACCCGGAACCCCTCACACTACCCCGCTACATCAAAGGTGTAAGGAATGTGAGCGTCAAGGGGGCAACTCTTCCCTCTTGGCTCGATGAGGTTTTCAGAAAACTGAGCAAATCCGGATTTGCAAGCAAGCAACCAGTAAACGTTAAGGGAGTATCCATAGTTCCACTGGATTTTGCTGTTTCGCTAACATTCTCACAACACGCCTACCCCCAAGAAATTAAGGAAATGATCGAAAAAGCGGCTCCCACCGCATCCGCCGCAAAGCTCATTATCGCAGGAAAAAGAGAAGGAGAATCGGTAAAATACACCTATGATGGGCTGGCCAATTTCGCCACAACAACTGCAGCTGCAGCCTCCGCTGCTGTACAAATGATTGCCAACGGAAAAGCCACAAGCAAGGGAGTACTACCACCCGAAGGATGCTTGGAAGCCCGAGAGTTTCTCAAAGAGATGATAAAAAGAAAAATAGAGATAATTGAAACCGAAGAAGTAACCAGAAGCCTAACAGAGGAAATAATTTAGGAAACTAGCTGATTCACTTAGAGACACAAGCTCACTTCTTTAACTTGACTAAAGAATACCCACAAAAAGGTCTAATTTTCACTTCATATATCTTCTAAAAGTTTTTCCGATAAAAAGCATATTCACCAGAAAATATTAATTTGCTAAATAAGAAGAGCAATGAACTGGTAGAAATAAAAGAGGGAGGATGTGGAGGTTTTATGATCCATTTAACTGATTCCAAGGAGTCGCTTCGGGTTTTCTTCGAATAGTTTTGTGAGTATACCTTCTTTAAAGGGGAGCTGCTTTAATTCTTCCACTATTCTTTTTCTGGGCAGAAGGGGGTAGTCTGAACCGAAAAGCGCCTTGTTTCTCAGAGGACCATTAATGTAGCTTATTACTGGTTCTGGTATGTGTCTGGGAGCCCACCCCGCCAAATTAATGTAGACGTTGGGATTCCTCTGACACACAGCTATGGCTTCGTAAAACCATGGAAAACCGAAGTGAGCGATGACAATTTTGAGGTTTGGGAAGTCCACCGCTACATCGTCAATGTATAGGGGTTGACAGTACTTTATGCGTGTTCCAGAGTGGAACTGAGTTCCAGTGTGGAAAAGAACCGGTATCCCTAGCTCCTGGGCTTTTTCATAGACAGGATACATCACTTTGTCGTTGGGATAAAGTTCAAGAAGGTGAGGTAAAAGTTTGAGTCCTTTTAACCCCAATTCTTTAACAGCTCTCTCAAGCTCTCTTACTGCTAGAACACCTTTATGGGGGTCCACCCCCGCGAATCCTATTAGTCTATCTGGGTACTGGCTTACCGCCTTTGCAACCAGCTCGTTTGAAACCTTGTATCCCCACACGGTTTCAGCATCTATTGCCACTATGACTGCTTTGTCAACTCCTGCCTCATCCATATCCTTTATTTCGTCTTCAAGCTTGGGCCCCGCAAAACCGGTTCCGAAAACAGCCAAGTAGCCCGCCTTCATATGTTCAGGCATAGCCTTGAAAGCTTCCTCATTCCAGAGCTGACTATGGGTGTCAATAATCAATAAAACCACCTCAAATATACAGCTAAAGTTTTTATTACAGAAGTTTCTTCTGGTTTTAATCCCTTTCGTCAGAAAAACTGTTTAAAACTAAAAATTCAAAAATAAGAATATTCTAGTTATGTTTAGCTCTTCTTCGATTTTATGAGGATGTGGAGATATTGTGCAAATTCTGTAAGATGCATGCTCAAGGTTATGGTAAATGGTATCTTAATCCTAAAGGGTTCTCTGAAGAATTTTTCTATAAGCTCTCGTCATTAGACCGAATTCTGGGTAGGGAGCCTAGGAAAGTTAGAGATGCAAAAACTGTCTCCGAATCAGCTTGGTACCCGATCCGAATTTCAAAAATGATGGATGAGGTTAACTGGGCAAGCCTCCCATTTGTAGGTCGCCTAGTTAGAATCTACGGGAACTATGTTGCCATCCGCGACCATGCGGCTCAAGTGGTTCCATTAGAGGATGCCTTAAAAATAGTTGATTTGAGCCACGATCATGTTCTATATCCCTGTATGTGTAAGAGACTCTTCAAGGGGCAGGACGAATACAAGTGCCTAAACTACGCCCCAATCACCGAAATAAATAGGAAGGCAATCAGAGGTTGGAAGGAAAAAAGACTAAGCCCCGAGGAAGCGAAGGAAAAGCTACAAGAATTCGACGAAAAGGGTTACGTACATGCGGTATTCTGGTGGTGTGAGATGCCTCAATCCATCTGCATCTGCAATTGCGATACCAAATACTGCTATGCTGCAAGACCGAGAATATGGTATGGTATTGAGAACGCTTATCGCAAAGCAGAGTATGTATCCGAAGTTGACATCGACAAATGTATCGGCTGCGGCGAATGTGTAAAGCGCTGCCAGTTCGGGGCAATCAGTCTAGGAAAAGACAACCGTGCATATGTAGACCCTAAACTATGCTTCGGATGCGGGCTTTGCAGAATGGCCTGCGAACAAAACGCCATTAACCTTTTAGACAGGAATACTCATCCTCTTGCGAGAGAAATCTGGTAGAGGTTCTAATAATGGTCAAATTCGAATACAACTCCCAAAAATGTATTCTACCTCACGATCCTTCGGAGAATCGTCCAACAAAATGCTTAAAATGCTTAAGTATCTGCCCACACTCCCTGCTAATGTTCAAGCCAACAAAAGAAAAAAGTGAGGATGGAGCACCCAAAAGGTACGAAATCTATTTAACCTTCAAAGCCTACGCGGACAAGTATTGCCCACAATGCCTAAAATGCGTCGAAAAATGCCCCAACCAGGCAATAAAAATATCAATCTAGACCCCAAACCATGTTCAACACACAAAGGATTCACTTAGCAAGCCGGTTTTTAGGAAACCAAAAAAGTTAAGTATTACACAAAACCTTTATGCTAATTAATTTATTTTTCAGCACTCCTAGGTCAGTGATACCAATTGTTGAAACGTAGCCTACCACTAAGAATCGTCTTTATTATTCTGTTCATCGCTGTGTTTACCTCGATGCTCGGGATCGGGATAGTCGCACCCATACTGCCGCTATACGCTGAACAAAACCTAGCGGCTTCGGGAATCTGGATTGGCTTAATATTCTCGGGATTCGGCCTCTCTCGAACAATTGCAAGCCCCATAGTGGGGCGAGTGTCCGACGTAAGGGGCAGAAAAAATTTTCTAATAATCGGACTGCTGGGCTACGCCCTTACCGGTTTAGGTTACGTTATAGCCAATAACGTGGTTCTCCTCACCACGATACGCTTCGCCAACGGCTTCACCTCCGCCATGGTTCTACCCGTTTCCCAAGCCTACATAGGTGACCTAACGCCGAAGGGGAAAGAGGGAACCTACATGAACACATTCATGACCTCACTCATGGTCGGATTTGGAGTAGGTCCCTTCATAGGTGGCTGGATGTTTGACAATTACAGTGCAGCCGCAGCCTTTTACACCATGGCCGCCCTAAGCGCAATTGCCCTAGTTCTGGTCATAGTTTTCCTCCCCAATCTTGAGGATATAAAAAGAAATCCCGGCCCAGTATTACAGAAAATCAAAACTGTTACCACGACAAACTTTAAACCCTCAGTGAGAAATGCGTGGAAGGACCCCCATGTAAAGGGGATAATGACTTACAGAACAAGTGTTGGTCTTTCAAGAAACGCTTTGGTATCCTTCCTACCAATTTTTCTAACGTCAAAATTTGCAGCCTCAGCCACCCAAGTCGGAATAGTTCTCGCCATATTTCTCTTGGTAAGCGCCTTACTCCAACCCCTCATGGGTCTGGCCTCGGACCGCTTTGACAGAACAAAACTAACCGTTATGGGTATGAGTGTTGGAGCAGCTCTAATACTTATTATGCCGTTTGTTCCCAGTCTGGAGGGAATAATACCGCTGGTTGTTCTCGCTCCAATTTTCTCTGCTGCCGCCGAGGCTCCCGCCTTAGCCTTGGGAACAGAGGCGGGAAGAAAGCACGGTATGGCTACTGTCTTAAGCCTTTACGACACTGCTATGGGAATAGGAATGGTGGGAGGCCCCCTAATATCCGGCTTATTTGTGGACAACCTTGGAATCAGCAGCATGTTTTATCTCTGGGGAGTGGTGGGCTTCATAGCCGCAATAATTTGTCACCTACATTTAAGAGGAAAAAACAACGAAACCCCCCAAGAAAAACCAGAAAACGTAAAAATCGTTGAAAAAGGAACAAGCGAATAAGTAGACTCGCAATTTAAAAAAAGGTGGGAAGGGGTGGAAGGCCTTTTATCTTGTTTACTCTGGACGCTCTACTTCGAAGATTACTTTTATTCTGGCTCTGTAGGCTGCTACTTTGTCGTTTTCAATTTTGCAGTCGAATTCTTCAACTGAGACTCTGGTTATGTTTCGCAGAGTTTTTGCGGCTTCGGCTACTGCGCTTTTGACGGCGTCCTCCCAAGACTTCTCAGATATGCCCACAAGTTCAATCATTTTCCATACAGGCATGATTCACACCTCATCCTTACAAAATATATTATTTATATTTTATAAATATATATGAATATTATTAAGTCTAAAAAGTCCTATATTAAGCTTTCCAAAAAAGGAAACAAAACCCAAGAAAATCAAGCCTCAAACAAGCCATCAAAGTCCAACTTACTTCTGCCCCTCCTAAATTTTTCAACATAGAGTGGGCTTAATTTTCGGGGGGATTCTGATTTGGGTGTCTGGAAAACTCAAACCGAAAAGTAGTGATTGGAGAAGCGACACAATACAGGTTCCCCGCTTATATATGTGGGAGATAAAAGGTAAGCTTATATCGGGATAGCGAGTTGCACCGAAAGTTTTACAAGAATAGCCTTTAAGGCTACTATTAGAAATTTTGGGTTCCAGATATTTGGATTTGCAGCTGAGGATTACTGTGTGAGCCTTAATCTGGGAAGCTTTTTGTGTCCTCATAAAGATCAATAACGCGACTTATGTTGGGCAGGATTGATTATAATTAATTAGTTTAGAGTTTTGTCGAAGGACTTTTTAGATGGGTTTATTTTCCTGTTATCCTAAGGTCTAAAGCTTTGAGATAAAAATATTATTGTTTAGCTTGTTTAGTATTATGTTGGCGTTTTTGAGGTGAGGCAATTGAGTATTATGGATGTGGTTTTGAAGGAAATTGATTCGAGAAGAGATGATATAGTTAAACTGGTTCAGGAGCTGATCCGTTATAAGACTGTGAATCCTCCCGGAGATACTGTTGAAATTGCTGGTTTCATGAAGGATTATCTTTCTGATAGTGGCTTGAGTGTTAATCTCTATGAATCGCAAAAAGGAAAGGTGAGTGTGGTGGGAATACTGAGGGGGCGGGGTAAGCGTAGATTCATTTGGGATGGTCATGTGGATGTTGTGCCGGTATCTAATCCTGAGGCTTGGATTGCTGATCCTTGGGAGGGTAAAGTGGTTGATTCGCGTATTATTGGCAGAGGGGCTGCAGATATGAAAGGCAATGTTGGAGCTGCTATGGTGGCGGCTAAGGTTCTGGCCGAGAAGGATGTGGGTCTTATGGGGGATCTGGTTCTGGCTTTGGTTCCTGATGAGGAAACTGGTGGATATTTGGGTTCTGGTTTCCTTGTGGATAAAGATGTTTTAAAGGGTGACGCCTGCATTGTGGGCGAATTCTCCCCCTTTAATACACTGTGCGTAGGTGAAAAGGGTATATTATGGCTGAGCGTGAAGGCTAGAGGAATACCTGCTCATGCCAGTGTGAAATTTCTAGGTGTTAACGCTATAGATCTGCTGTGTCAGTTCTGCTTTGAGTTATACAAAATTGAGCAGGTGGATAGAACGCTTCCCGAAGATGTCAATAGGATAATAGATGCGATACAGCCCACCTTGAAACAGCTGGAGGCCCTGGGATTTCCTAGGGAGTTGATTAACAAAATGTACAAAAGATTATCTGTAAATGTGGGTATGATTAGGGGAGGAGAAAAGGTAAATATCGTTCCAGCTAATGCGGAGGCGGAAGTGGATATAAGAATCCTACCTGGAATGGACTATGACCAGGTTAAAGAGGAAATTAACAAAATCCGAATAGACTTTAACAAAACTTTGGAGAAAACCTATCCAAATCTAAAGTCTGCGGGAATAGAGGGAATCACAGTGGAAGAAACACTTAGATTTGAACCCTCCTACCAAAAACTCGACGCGCCTTTAGTTCCGCTGGTGAAAAATGTTATAAAAAAGGTAACCGGTAGAGACCCATTACTATTTGTGCATACTGGAGGTACAGACGCTCGATTCTTCCGCGCTAAGGGCATTCCAACAGTCTGCTATGGTGCAGGCTCAGAAACTCCACATGGAACTAATGAATATGTACCGATAGAGAATCTGATCGAAGCCACAAAAGTTTACGCACTCGCTGCTGTAGATATCCTAGGCACTACTTGACCTTGAATAAAGTTCTTAGAATTTTCATTGCTTCATCAATATTCAAATTTTCCAATTTTTTCGCTTCTTCGTAGTGGTCTCCGCAGAACCATCCCGCATAGGGCGGATGGCCAGTCATTCCCCCTTTTCTCATTTTTTCATCCCACTTATAATCGTCTGGTCGCTTTTTGAAATAGACCAACCCTCCCTCTTCACGGTCTCGAAAATCTTTATAACATATGTAGCATATTGGAGGTTTCATAAAAACACCCTTTAAGTGAAATTGTTAAGCTTGTGAGGAGCTTAAATGTATAATAAGTGTGTTAAACTACATAAAAACATTATTGAAGGAAAAGTTTCTGTAAAAAAATTACTTACTTTATCTGTTGCTGTGTAGATTTTCTCTTTAATTTTTTTTAAACTGTTTCAAAAATGGGGCTATATTACCTCCTTTTCGCTAATGGAGGAGAGAAAGGGAGATTTTCACGGGAGGCGAAAAGGAAAAAATCAACGAGAAAGTGTGTAGAATAACTGATGATGGTCATCTTTGTATTAGAGGAGGACTTTATATTTGGGGATAACTACTTATCTGTGGGCATCCTCGTAATTAAGCATTTAAGATGTGAGTGTGGTGGTTGTTTCTTCAAGTTCAGTCGATGTATTTTTCTATAGTAGGGTGGTGAGTTTGTTTGTCGTTGGCAGATGTTTTGGACCGTGTTATTGAGAATTTGGATAGATTTGTTAATGAGGCGGATCTTGGTGATCCTTTCTTTTCGGGTTCGGGATACGTGGCGTATCCCTTTAGTGTGGAGAATTTTAGGGAGATTAAAGGTACTGGGTCTGAACGCAAAATGGCTTTTGTTGATGGGGGGAATCAGGAGATTGTGGGTGCTCCAAATTTTTCAATTCAGATTAATCGGGTTTTTTTCAACATCTTCCAGAATAAGAAGCGGGTTTTTGAAAGTGTGATGCCGAGGAGAATAGAATTTTTTTCGGTCACCTTTTCAAATTTTAGGCAGAGCGAGATATATTATGACACCTCGATTTTCCCGGTAAGTGAAGAATTTGAAAACTATCTTCCAGACACTCGGGATCTCTCATTCAGCTCCATGGATCGCAGCGTGATGCAGGGGAATCTCAGAGCGGACATAGCAACAGTTTCCTCTATAGCGAGAAGATTCGCAGAGTGGGAATTCGCCAAACACGTAATAGAGAATGAGCTAGAAGAAAAAGATGTCATTGTTATGGATGGCACCCTCCAAACCGCGTTTACCAACGAGTCTAAATACTCAAAGGCTGTCTATGAACTGGCTAAAAAGAAGGGCGTTATTGTTACCGGTTTAACTAAGACCTGCGGCCTATTCACCACTACGGGCTTATCTCTTCTTGGGGCTGCAAGAAAATTCGCAAAAAACAACAATATAATATACCCCATGTGGTACTATTATCCTGTCGCAGAAGCCTTTAGCCCAGTTCACGAGGCAGTCATACTCTTAGTAAAACTCAATCCTATGACGGAGCGAATCTTCCGATTCGAAATATATAGGGAACAGGCAAAAAAATTAAGTATAGAAGAAATAGGCGAGATAGTGGAATCTCTTTCCAACAACTCTGCAGACATCACATTTCCAGGATATCCCTACGGACTTATAGACGCAGATTCAAACGCCCGGGTCCGCTCCGACGAAATGCAAAGATACAAGTATGCCCTGCTTTCAGCAATATCTAAAAAAGGTATATGGGGGAAATTTGCGAGACACATCCAAGCCAAAGACGCGCACGATAAGCTAAACCAACTGACCCACTGGTAAAAATAGTCCTCCCCAAAACCTGCTCAATAAGAATTACACTCACTAAATCTCTCCACTTCCTTCCAGTTCGAACCAGAAGCAACTTTATGTGGTAGTTGCGGCCTTCGCTTTCGCTGCTTTTGCTGTTTTTGCCTTTGCCTTTGCCTTTGCTGGTTTTGCTTCCTTTTCTTTTGGTTTTTCTTCCTTCTTCTTTCCAAATATCCAACTCATAATCTAATCAGTCCTCGCTCCAATTTTTTGCAAGAGGGTTTAACCCTAATTGTAGATATAAAGTCTTATAATTTTTAGCCTAATTATCCTAATAAAAGTTTTCCAAAAATGTTCCTATTTTTTGGGCTGAGAATATGGAATTGTTATAGATGAGGAGAGTGGAGCAGAGTAAACGGGTGCTTCGCCTTTTGAATTTTTGAGCTTCTCCCTCGAATTTTTTAGAGTTTTTCTCTTTACGTGTTCATTTGCCTTTTGATTTTTTTCTTTTCGGGCTGGACTTTCTTTTCTTTTTAGTTTTCCGTCTCCTCTTTTTCTTTGATCCGAATAAGTCATCTATTTCCTTCTCAGTTTTTGGACCGATTATTCTTTTGCCCAAAAAATTTTCACCCTAACATGTAGTAAATTGCTTAATTTATTTCTTGGCTAATAAATATTTGTGGAAAATTTAAATTTCTTCTTTGGAGATGAGAATTGTTGATTGGTATGGGGTGCTTATTATTTATCCTAAAATTTTGGGGTCTGTTGTTTTAGTTGGGAGAATGTGTGGGGTTGATTAGGGCTCTTGGCTAATTGGTTTAGAAGGAAATCTTAAAAAAACCTACATGGTCTGCATTTCAAGACAAATGAAAACGTTTTTCATGTTAAAGTGTCTTAGATGACCTATTAGAGCAAGTAGTGGTAAATGTTTGTATCCTTATAAATGGAATCGCAGACAATTTTTAGAAAATATTAAAGACGTTGAATGTTGAGTTTCAAATTGAAGTCTTTCTATTTTCATAGTTGGTGGGTAAAATATGGATGTCGTTGGGCAAATAGTTGCGGGAGAGGTTTCCTCCATACTTATTCGCGAAAAGAGTGGTGAGAGAATCGAGCTGGGTGACCTCTTGGTTGTTGATGATAAGGATGGCTACCTTATTTTGAAGGTCTTCAATCTCTTGTATGGCAGTCAAGTTCCCCAAGCCGCCAGAGAGCTTCTTGCAGGTATGGAGTTGGAGGGGCATGGCGGCGCAGTTGATTTTCTAGAGCCTGAATTGAGGAGCTACGTTTTAGCTGAGGTTAAGGCCATCGCAAAGGTTACGGGAAAAAACGAGTTGTATGCTCCTAAAACTTTGCCGGGATTCTTTAAAAGTGTTAGATTAATTTCGGAGAAAAACCTTAACTTTTTGACCAAGCCACCCTGTCCCGTGTATCTGGGTAAGGTTCGCAGTGGCTCCAAGGTTTTGAATGTTGATGTTTTTTTGAACGGCTTAGACATTTTTACCCATCACGTCTTGGTTGCAGCCACTACGGGTAGGGGCAAAAGTAACTTGGTGAAGGTTATGCTGTGGAGCATTGTGGGTGAAGACAATTTTGGCGTCTTGGTTCTGGATCCCCACGACGAGTATTACGGGCGTCATGCCAACGCCAAAGGTTTGAAAGATCACCCTAAGGCTAAGGACAACATATTCTATTTTTCTCCGAATCCCATTCCGGGCACCCATACCTTGGTGGTTAATTTAAAGTCCATTAAGCCCTCACACTTTGAAGGGATAATTGACTTTACTGATCCCCAGTGGGACGCCATCAAAATTTATTATAATCTTTATGGGGAAAACTGGATTGAAAGCATTGTAAGGGGGGAGAAATCAAATGGCATTGCTTCAAGAACATTGGATGTGCTCCAAAGAAAGTTCAATAACGCTTTGGGAGTTTATATGGACTCCTCAGGGATTCTCCAGTGTAGAAGCCGAACATTCAGCGACACTGCGGGGGAGTCTACTATAAATGAAATAATTCAGATTCTGGAGAAGGGAAAAATGGTGATTCTCGACACTTCACGGTTACTGGATCAAGCTGAGCTACTTCTGGGCAGCATAGTGATTGAGGGTATATTTAACAGGTATCAGCAGTATAAATCTACGGGTGAGCTTGACGCCAAGCCGGTGATAACACTGGTGATTGAGGAGGCTCCACGCGTACTGGGAACTGAGGTTTTGTCCTCGATGGGTGAAAACATTTATGCCACTGTGGCTAGGGAGGGAAGAAAATTTAAAGTGGGGCTTATTGCCATTACTCAATTGACTAGCGTTATTCCCAGAACTATTCTTGCAAATATGAATACCAAAATCATTATGGGTAATGAGGTGGCTCCCGAGCGCAGGGCCATCATTGATAGCGCCGCCCAAGACCTTTCAGATGAGGACAGGGAGATTGCAAGCCTAGATAAGGGCGAGGCCATTATAAGCAGCAACTTCACAAAGTTCGCCATACCCGTACACGTTCCGCTTTTTGAAGAATACATTAAAAAATTTGAAGAAGAGGCCCGAACTAAAAAGAAGGAGGAGTCAACGGTTTTCATCGGGTGAATTGATTTGAAGTTTGCCCATATATCCGACTGTCATCTCGGTTCCAATAAGGAACCACTACTAAAAAATTTGGAATTGGAAGCCTTCCACTACGCCTTGGAGGAATGCATGAAGAGAAAGGTAGACTTCATCCTAATCACTGGAGACCTTTTCCATTCCAACATTCCGGACCTTGGGGTGGTGAACTCTGCAGTTAAAAAGATGAAGGAGGTGGTTCTCCAGAACATCCCCATATATGTAATATATGGGAGTCATGACTATAGCCCCAATGAAACCTCCATAGTTGACATTCTAAGCAGTGCGGGTCTATTTACAAAGGTGGTTCGGGGGGAAATAAGGAACGAAAAGTTGACGCTACAATTTTTCACAGACCCAAAAACTGGGGTAAAAATAGTCGGCATTTCCGCCCGCAGATTGGGGCTTGAAAAGAAGTATTTTGAGATGCTTGACCGTGAAGCTCTAGAAAAGGAGTCGGGTTTCAAAATTTTTGCTTTTCATAGTGGAATAACTGAACTTAAACCCAAAAGCCTCTCCCCCATGGAGTCCATACCCCTCTCCTATCTCCCCAAAGGATTCAATTATTATGCCGGCGGACATATACACCAGCACATAAAGCAGAGATTTGAGGGGTATGGACTGGTAGCTTATCCAGGCACAATTTTTGCGGGTTATCCCCGAGACATGGAGGACAGTGCGAGAGGTGAAAGAAGAGGGTTCCTAATAGTTTCATTTGGCAGTGATATTGAGAATGTGGAGTTTGTTGAGATACCCGGACCCGAATATGTCCTTTTTGACTATGACGCCACTGGCAAGAATTCAGCTAGAGTAAATGAAGAACTCACCAATAAATGTAGTGAGCTCTCCGCAGAGAACAAAATCGTCCTTATTAGAGTCAGCGGCGAAATGTCCGGAGGCAACACAGCCGACATAGACTTTACAAAACTGAGAAACATACTTACTCAGAAGGGCGCGCTCTACGTTAATATTAACCGTCATAGTCTAACCACAAGGGAGTATCAGACACTGAGACCTATGGGGGAAGATATTAGTGAAATTGAGAGAAATCTCTTCAGGGAAAACATAGGAGCAGTAAAGGTATCGGTGGAATCTCTAAAGGGTGAGCAGGGAGCAAAATTAGCCTCAGACCTTCTAAAGATCTTGAAACAGAGCCAGAAGGTTGGCGAAACTAAGAAGGATTATGAGAGTAGGGTGTTAAAACAAGCAGTCGACCTTCTAAAGCTGGAGGAGGCTTTAGAATGAGAGTTAAATCATTAAAACTGGTAAACATTCGCAGCTACCAGGAAGAAAATATTGAGTTTCCAGAGGGAACAACCCTTTTTGAGGGTGATATTGGCTCCGGAAAATCCACCATTCTCCTAGCCATCGAATTTGCGCTTTTCGGTTTAGGAGACCAGAAGGGGGCCTCTCTACTAAGACTTGGGGCTAAAGAAGGCTCTGTAACCTTCACCTTCGAATTAGACGGAAGCGAGTACGAAGTTCAACGCAAACTTGTGAGAAAAGGAAACACTGTTCAACAGAAGGAAGGCTGCTTAATCATTAATGGTAAAAGATATGACCTCTCACCCACTGAACTGAAGGAAAAAATTTTGGAAATTCTCAGGTTTAACGAGCCTCCCAATCCTAATGCTCAAAGTGTAATCTATAGGTATGCTATTTTTACACCCCAAGAAGAAATGAAGGCAATTCTGTGGGCTAAACCCCAGGAAAGACTACAGACTATGAGGAAAGCCTTCGGAATAGAAGACTACAGAACCGCTGCAGAAAACGCAAAAATCCTCATAGGCAAAATCAAGGAAAAAAGCGATTTTCTCAAAGGAAGAATCCAAGACCTAGAGCAAAAGAAAAAGGACCTAGAAACGAAAACAGACGAAATAAGAAAAGCAGAAGAATCACTAAAAACTTTAAGCGAAGAAAATCAAAAGCTGGACTCTGAACTCAAGAAGCAAGAGGAAGAAATAGAAAAGCTCAGAGAACAGGAAAAGGAGCTCAGCAGCATCCAGAAGCTAATTCCCAAACTCAAAGAAGACATAAAAGAAAAAACAAAAAGAAGACAAAAACTGCAGCTCGAAAACAATGATTACAAGAAGGAAATAGAAGAACAGCTCCAACCCAAAATAGAAGAACTCAGCAAATTCCAAAAACCAACAGACAAAAATGAGAAGGAACTGCAAAACATAATCGACGAAATGAGAAGGAACGAGCGAGAACTATTCCAAAATGTCAACAGATTTAACCTCAAAATAGAAGATTACCAACAAATAATCGATAACAAAATCTGCCCCACCTGCGACAGAGAAGTTGACCCCAAAGAATTCGGAGAAAAACTAAACAACCTGAAGAAAGAAAGAGACACGGTAGAAGAAGAACGCAAAAAACTGGCCGAAGCCCTAGAAAACACACAATCCCAACTGGACATACTCAGAGAATACAACAAGAATCAGGAAAAACTCAGCCAACTCACCAAAAGCCTAGAAGATAAAAAGAAGAGGCTCACTCAAAACATGGAAGAAATGCTTGAACTCTCCAACCAAATAGAGCGGCTAGACGCCGAGATAAAAATAAACCAGAAAAAACTTGAGGAACTAAAAAGTGTCTCTGAAAAAATTGAACAAGCAAAAAACAAGCTGGAAACCCTCAAGAAGCAGAGTGAAGAAATAAAAGACCAAATTTCCAAAGCCCAAAAACAAATAGAAATCTACAAAAAACATAAGGAAGAACTCCAAGCTGAGATTCAAGAGAAGGAGAAACAGGCAAAAACCAAACAGTTACTTGATGAACACCGCATCTGGCTCCAAGACTACTATACACCCACACTGGAAAGTATTGAGAAACACGTATTGAGAAGCATAAACCAAGAATTCAACCAACAACTCCAGAAATGGTTCACCATCCTCGTAGACGACCCAGGAAAAAGCGTCAGAATAGACGAAGAGTTCACGCCCATAATTGAGCAAGACGGCTACGAGCAAAACATAAACTACATGAGCGGAGGAGAAAAAACCAGCCTAGCACTCGTATACCGACTAGCACTAAACAACATAGTAAGAAAAGTATCCACCGCCATGAAAACCAACCTCCTCATAATGGATGAACCCACCGATGGATTCAGCAAGGAACAGCTCTCAAAAGTGAGAGAAATACTAAACGAGCTGCAAAACGCACAGGTAATATTGGTTTCACATGAGAGAGAGTTGGAGAGCTTCGCCGATCAGGTCTTCAGGGTAGAAAAAAGAAACGGCGTATCAAAAGTAGAACCGGCAACATAAAAAATTACTACCCTCACCTAAAACATCAGAGCAGTAAACCTATTGTCTGGAAAAAATTTATAGCTAAAACCGAATACCATCCGAGATTATGGTTTAAAGATTATCCATCCTCTTTTTTTGAATTCCAAAAAGTTCTTACATTATTCATTCCGGATTATCATGGGATTCCGCTTGCCTGGAACACTTTTTAGTGGTGCTTACCTATGGGGGAAAAATGTTTATGCAAGTTTCATACCTTATGTATTTGGGTGGTTTACTTGCCAGATAAGTTGATTCTCTCATTTGATATTGGTACCAGCTATATTAAAACGAGCTTAGTTGATACCAAGTTTAACATACTGGCAACTGAGCTTGACAAATATCCCATATATTTTCCAAAAAAGGGCTATGTGGAACAGGATCCTCTTGATTGGTGGAACGCTGTTGTGAAAACCACGAAGCGATTGGTACAGGAGAAAAGTGTAGACGCTTCCAAAATTGTGGGAATAACCTTTGGTGGGCAGGCCCTTTGCACTGTTCCAATAAATAAGGATGGCGAGCCCCTAATGAGGGCTATAAGCTGGATGGATGCAAGAGCTGCTGAACAGGCAAAAAAGGTGGCAGGCGGTGGACTCTTAAAAATTGGTGGCTACAACCTTTTTTCCCTCCTCACATTCCTGAGGATAACTGGCGGAGGTCCGGGTCTTGCTGGAAAGGATCATTTACCAAGAATTCTATGGCTTAGGGAGAATATGCCAGACGTTCTTCGAGACACGTACAAGTTTGTCGACACTAACGGCTTCATAATTTTCAAAATGACTGGCCAAACAGTGATGAGTAAATTCGATGCCCACATAACTTGGATGATGGATACCCGTCCTGGGAAACATTGTTGGTCGGATAAAATTCTCAAAAGGTATGGAGTAGACAAAGAAAAACTCCCCGAAATAAAAGCTTCAACCGATGTTGCTGGTAAACTCACAAAAAAAGCTGCGGACGAACTGAGTCTAAAAGAAGGGACACCAGTTATCGTTGGGTCAGGCGACGTGGCAGCAGTGGCTGTGGGTTCTGCTGCAGTTAAAGAGAGGGAATACTTCATTTATATCGGTACTAGCGACTTTATGGGCACCCACACAAAGCACAGAAAGGTGGATATATCCCACTATATGGGAAGCATATGCAGCGCTATCCCCGATATGTATCTATACACGGGGGAACAAGAAAATGCGGGGACCTGTTTAGACTGGGTGAAGAATGAAGTGTACAAGAGTTCAGC
>CAZECW010000119.1:0-3985 GCA_964510585.1 uncultured archaeon
TGCGTCTTGTTTAGCCTCTTAAGCCCAAGCCAAACCCTTCAGCTACCAACAACTATTTATATACCATACTTTCAAATAAACTTTCTGGCGATTCATCCCCACGACTAAAGTCGGGGGCTTTCTCGCCAAGGTTTTGTAAGAGGAATCAAGGAAGAGTTTCAAGGAATTCATCCTCTATACTATATTTTGAGACAAGCTTCGCCACGGGCTTCCTTGATTTTTTCAACCAGTCTATCAGTTCTTCAATGTCCAGGCCTCCCCTCAAAGTTAGTTCATCCTCCTTAAGATCTGCTATTACATAGCTGCGAGGCTTAATACTGAGTTTATCTCTCACCATCTTGGGAAGCACTATTTGCCCCTTAGGGCCGACCTTTAATCTAAGTTTAACCATAAGTATCACAAAGTGTGACTATAAGTTTAACAATATAACCTTTTCGCAATAGTTGCTATGTTGCATAATTTTTGTTTTTCATTGTTGTTTTTGGTTTTAGGATTTTGTTGAGGGTTTTTAGGTCTATTATTTTTCTGTGTTTTTCTGGTTGGGCTTGTGTTTCGTGGTCTGTTAATTCTTTGGCTACTAGGAGGTAATGGTTTTCTGGTGATGTTAGTCCCGTTTTGGCGGATTTTTCCTCGACTTCTTTTAGTATTTTTTCGGCTTCGCTTTGCCTGACTCTGCTCCACTTTGTTTCTATGAAGGTTGTTGATTTTCCTGGTTCTCTGACTATGATGTCTATTTCGGTTTCTTTATGCCACCATTTTCCTATTTGGATGGGTTTTGTTTCTATTATTCCCTGTTGGTGTAGGAGTGGGGCTATTTCGGCTATTAGGTCTTCGAAGACTCGGGAGAGGTAGTTGTTGAAGGTTTCAAGTATGTGGCTGAGGGCTTCATCTACGTAGCCTGTTTCCAGTAGTGTCCTCAGCTTGTAGGGGTAGGTGAACCAGAAGCGGAAGTAGTTGTCCTTGAACTGTAGTTTAACTGGTTTCCTGTAGCCTAGGGGTCTGACGCGAGTGAGGATTCCCAGTTCTTCAAGGAGGTCTATGTACTTGACTATGCTTCGGGGATCTACTTGGGCTGCTTGGGCTGCTTCGCTCTGGGTGTTTTTTCCCTCCGCGACTGAGGATAGTATGCTGAAGTATGTGCGTGGCTCTCTCACCTCTTGTCTTAGAATGTTTTGGGCTTCGTCGTAGAGGTAGTTTTCCGGAGTCACTATGCTTCTCAGGTTTTCCTTGAAGCTTTTTGCGCTGCTTAGTTTTTCTAGGTAGGCGGGTGTTCCGCCAATTATGGCATAGATGCTTATTAGGTCTTCTATGTTGTAGTTTGGGAAGAATTCTCTTATTTGGGGGAAGCTGAGGGGTTTGAGTTTCAGTGTGGCGGTTCTTCTTCCGAAGAGGGGGCTTCTGTAGCCTAGGAGCTTCTCTTCGAAGAAGGATACTGCTGAGCCGCAGAGGATGAGCATTAGGTTTTTTTGGGAGAGTTCGGAGTCTATGAGTCTCTGTAGGCGGGATGGGAAGCTGTTGTCCGCCTCGACTAGGTATTGGAACTCGTCGATGACGACCAGAATCTTTTTGTCTATGGTTTTTGTGATGCCGGCAATCACTTCTGCGATGTCGCCTGAGAAGGGAAGGTTGAGGGAGTGTTTTATGGCTTCTGAGAACTCTTTGCAAAGGGTTTCATAGGGTACCTGAGCTGCAACGTAGTAAACGCTGTCTTTTCCGTAGGCGAATTCTGTGAGTAATCTTGTTTTGCCGATTCTTCTGCGTCCATAGACGAAAATGAGGGAGAACCCTGGGGTGCTCCATAAACGTTCTAATTGTTGTAACTCCGCCTCCCTATCTACGAATAGATTTCGTCTCAAAAGGTGACACCTCAAAATACGCTAAAATAATGAAGAAAACTGAAAAATAAACATTTCGCCCCCCAAAGGTTGTAGAACTGACACAACTTCTGCAAAAAATTTTCCTGTAGAGAGAGTTTCTTTATGCTTTTAAACAGGTTTAATCGTTATGATAGCTTCTGAAGAAGAACGTATGGTGATTTTACTGTTCTTGTTTCTTGTAGGACTCGTCGAAAAATCTTTGGCCTGTGCTGTAAACTTTTTCAGCGTTTTGTAGGGCTTCTTGGGCGTCTTTTTTTGTGAAGAGTTCGCTTGCTGTTTTTCCCTCTCTTTCTATGCCGTATACGCTTGGTCCTCTTTTCTGGTAGAGGTTTCTTGAAATCCGCCTAATTTGGGGTATCTCATTTCTGAGCCATTCAGGAAAGCTGTCTTTGTAGTGTTCAAGGACGTCGCCCACGTCGTGTACCTTGGGATAGTCTACCCCTATTATTCTCAGGCATGCTTTAATGGATAGTTCTACGCATTCTTGGGAGTACCTTACTGCGTCTGGGTAGTCGCCTCTTTTGAGTGCGGCTCCAGCATCTGTGAGTCTGGCTTTTGCGCGTCGGAGGAAGTCTTGAGCCATTTTGTCGGTTCTCAAATTTCAAGCACCTCTCCCCTCTCCACTTTTTCTTTGAGTTGCCAGAACCAGTCTCCTTTTGGCGTGGTGATTTTTTTGGCTCCCATCTCTTCCAGTTTTTTCCCAAGTTTCCATAGGGTGTTTTTCATAAAGTCTTCCCTATCGTATATTGTTACTGAGTCTGTGATCATGTCTAGGTAGATTGGCTGATTTACGGCGGCTTCCTCGGGTGTTAATATGATAGCTTCTATGTTGGCGAATATCCCGCTTTTCTCCCATAGGGTGAGCTTAGTTTGTGTCAGCTTTTCAATAATTTGCGAGGTTTCCTTCACACGTTGGCTGTAGTTTTCTGGCAGGCCTCTTACCACCACGAGGAAGTCTAAGTCACTGTTCTTTCTGGCTTCTCCGCGGGCAACAGAGCCAAAGAGGATCACTGAGTAGAGTCGACTCCTATACCTTTTGAAAACTTCACAGGCGAATCCTCGAATAAGGGGAATGTACTCCCTCTGTTTCACTCTGTGCATCCAAGCGTCATCCACAACATTTTTTGTGACAATCGTAGGTGGGTTCAGTGCGCGGTATATCCCCCTGGCGGTTCTCTCGATGGGCCCCGCCTTTTGGAGTCGAGAGAGCAGAACTCTCAACTTTTGCCAGTAAATGTTCAACCATTTTACCTCCTCAACACTAAAAGGTTCGGTCGCCATAGAAAAAGTATATTTTGGTGTAGAAATTACCGAGCCACGTTTGAACCCACAACATATAATCACCAAACAGCTAATAATTACCAAAAGAATACACTAATTTAAGGATTTGCCGCCAAAAAAAAACAATAAATAGTATATGACACCCACAAAAAATCACCAATGAAACTAAACCACTAAGCAAATATTTGAAACTTATAATCAGTCAGTAATCAGGTCAAACGCAACATCCAAAGTGGATGAAGCCAAGCATAAATATAGGTTTGCTGGCGAGCATCAGGTGATGGTAAAGGTTGTGGATGTGTTTGGGAGTAATACAAACAAGATTTTGAAGGGGGGGAAAATGAAGGAAGGGAAAGAATTTACATTCGAAATTAAGGCTAACCCCTGTCTGGATGGAGGATAGAAAATGCGAGACTCTGAGAGAGATAGGAATAATGGGGGGGTTTGAGATGGTGGTATGAGGCTTTGGTAAGGGGATTGGGGGATATGCTTGCGATCCAACGAATTCATAATGGGATGGAAAAAACATTGCGGTGCTTGTGAACTGTTTGGATGCACTGTATGGGCGGGGAGATTTATACTCCAGATTGCCACATTATAATAGGTCTTATGCTCCTTTTGTTATAGCTAGGCTTAATAGTTCTAAAGACCTTATTTCTTGGAGATTACGACAGAGGTGGGGTTGGACATGAATGGAATGGGGGGTTATTAGGGGAACACAAATTAACCTTTGTAGAAAAAAAGTGATATTTTTTAATCAACTTGTTATTAAAACTATCAGCAGAATTGTTAAGATTCTTGAACGAAATTCAACCTATGCTTTATAT
>CAZECW010000120.1:0-3130 GCA_964510585.1 uncultured archaeon
TGCGTCTTGTTTAGCCCCTTAAAGCCCAAGCCAAACCCTTCAGCTACCAACAACTATTTATATACCATACTTTCAAATAAACTTTCTGGCGATTCATCCCCACGACTAAAGTCGGGGGCTTTCTCGCCAAGGTTTTGTAAATAAATTGAGAAAGCAATAAGAGATACAGAGTCATCTACCTTAAGTGGAGAAGATGAAGAAGACTAACATTTTTTTCAGGAGGGAATAGTTGTTGGACTGGAAGGAAAGAATTAGTATCGACCCAAAGGTTTTGGCGGGCAAGCCTATTATTAAGGGGACGAGGATAGCTGTGGAGTTAATACTGGAACTTTTGGCTAATGGGTGGACTAAAGAGAAAATATTTAAGAACTATCCCCAGCTTAAAGAGGAAGACATAACTGCTGCATTGCTTTACGCTACAGAGGTTTTAAAGGCAGAGAAGGTTTACCCGTTTCCTTAAGTGAAGGCTATGAAGTTCCTAGCTGATGAAAACCTGCCTCTCAGCACTGTTAAATCGCTCCAAGAGAAGGACATCGACATTATTTCAATCAGAAACTTTGGCTACGGTCTGGAAGACAAAGAAGTTATTAGAATAGCTGTGAGGGAGAGGCGAGTTCTCATAACTCTGGATAAGGATTTTGGGGAGATGGTTTTCAGGAGAGCAAAAAAGTGTAGAGGGATAATCCTGCTTAGAGTCCCTCTGAAATCTGCAGAGTACCTAGGAGAGATGCTAACCAACCTATTAAAAAGAGACATCCAATTTGAAAACAACTTCACCATTGTATCCGTGGACAGAATACGAATTGTCCCCCTACCAAAATAATTCAAAAACAAGCCAAAAATACATATTACTGCATCCAGGACCCTAACCTGCATAGGGGCCTTTAATGGGCCAATTACAAAATAAGGGATTTGCATTTTCTACGTTTATGCTGCCCCACTTATTTAAGCGTTAAGCAGCGGCAATAGAACTCCATGCAAAGGACCATTCCTTGCAGAATCACTATGAAAGAAATAATTCAAAAACTAGACAGTATATTTCTCATTGGAACGAAGAGACAAGATTGCAGTGTGCAAACAAAATTGCTAAACCATCCTTCGAACAGTGGTGCCGAAAACACATAATGTGGGGGGAATAGTAATTGTGCAATGCGGTGTCGTTGTCAGCATCTTTATAAGTTTTGGGGTTAGAAGTTTCAGTGGGTGGTTTTGGTGTCTTTGACTCGTGTTTCTGATGTGTTTAGGAGTTATAGTAATGTGGTTGCGGCTTATGTTTTCGGTTCTCGGGCTAGGGGAGATTTTAGGGAGGATAGCGATTGGGACATAGGGGTTCTTCTCCTTCAAGGATTTGATCCGCGTGATTTTTTGGAGTTTTTGGAAGATTTACGGGGTGCTTTGGGTGTAGACTTCGAAAAGTTGAACCTGGCGGTTTTGAACGATGTGGACATAGACTTCGCCTTTCAAATCCTATCTGAGGGGAAACTCATATACCAGAAGGATCCAGATTTGAGAAGCGACCTTGAAGTCTCCATAATAAAAAGGTACATTGATGCAAAGCCCCTACTGGAACTGAGGCGAAAAAGGTTAGAGGAGCTATACGGGCTTGGCTAAGGTGAGAGAGTATCTAGACATGCTTGAATTCTACCTTGAAAACCTTAAGGGGATTGTTTCGCCGCTTGTGAAAGTTGAAGATCTCACAGGCGACACCTCTAAGTTCTATGCAACCCAACACCTCCTCCAAATATGTATCCAGATACTAATAGATATGGCCCTAAAAATTGCTTCGCTGAGAGGATTGAAAACACCAAAAGAATACAGAGACTTGGCTGACATTTTCGAGAAGCAGGGAGCACTAACATCCGAGGAGTCTAAAACTTTTAGGGAAATGATAGGGCTCAGAAACCTTCTGGTACACATATACCCCAAGGTTGATCCAAAAATAGTTTTTCATAGAGCGAAGAACGAAGCAGAAAGAGACCTGAGAATGGTTGCCTCAAAACTAGCCCATTTTGCGGAAAAAACCGAACTTCACCAGTAGCCTAAAAAATTCGAGGGCGTAAAAAGTTTCTGGTGCAAATCGCTTGGAGGGTCGCCTTGATTTTGGTTTAAAGCCGAATTCTGGTGGCTCCATTTCCCTCCCCATCGTTCCTCCTTTTGGAAAAAGGAGCCTTCATAGGGTTTATTTCCGGAGTGAGCCAGGACACCCCTTCCAGAGAAAATTTGCCCCCTCCAACCAGCCCCAAACCCAAAAGTGCACTAAAAACTTTTTATGCCCAAATTCGAAAACAATTTTTCAAAGCCCAAAACATAAAGATTGACCCCCAACTACATATGGTTGAAAGTATGCATAAAATCATAGAGCTTCTGCTTTGGAGCAAAATTCATGCTCTGTGAAGCAGTTCCAAATGTAGAGACACTTAGAAGCAATCTTTCTTTCTGAATATGGGATGCCTCAACTATTGAAAAACATCAAAAAGAAGAAGGGAAAAACAATTCTGTCCCAAAGCTTGGAGCTTCCAAGGCTTCATAATCTAAACTGCCTCTGCAATAGTTTCCTCAAAATTAATATTTTAATATTAAAGTTATCCTTAATCGTTTTATAAGTGAAGCTCCCGGATGAAGCAGCAAGTATCTCTACGATTAATGATGTGGAGATTTTTCACTTCCATATTAATTTTTTATTACCCCGGCTGCCCCACCTCTCGCGAGTTTTTCGTGTCCCGCATTAAGCCTTTATGGAAGCGTATTTCCCTTCTTCCAAATTCTTTTGATATGATTTTTCACACGAAAAGATGCTACGAAAAGGCCTAAAACAAAAAAATATACAAATCATGAAGGAATATAAACAGTAGACTAAACACTTATTTGTGACATAATTTTTTCAATTTATTTATATATTTTGATGAATTTTTTGCAATTTCACAATGTTAATCTGAAAAAAATTAAGAATTCCAAATAAAATCATTAGAAAAAGTAAAATTATGCAACAGGGACTTTTTCGGGCTTAGCGTGATTAGATGGGTTCTGCGTGGAGGATTCTTGGACGGATAAAATACTTTCTCTCTTGTTTAAGGTGACAGAATGCAGCAATCATTCCCTTAACGCGACCCAGCACCGTCACCGTCCTAAA
>CAZECW010000121.1:0-64954 GCA_964510585.1 uncultured archaeon
CTGCGTCTTGTTTAGCCCCTTAAGCCCAAGCCAAACCCTTCAGCTACCAACAACTATTTATATACCCTACTTTCAAATAAGCTTTTTGGCGATTCATCCCCACAACTAAAGTCGGGGGCTTTCTCGCCAAGGTTCTGTAAATACAGCTGAGAACCTAATTATGTTGGGCGTGGACGGAATAGTTACCAACAAGCCGGACATAATACCTAGAAACAAACAATCAAACTAACTATTTATTTATGCCATCAACTAACCATCATACCTATACGTGCGGTGTGGGGTTTTCGGTTTTAATCGCTTTTTTCAAGGAGGATTGCCTGGCCTTGTCCGCCTCCAGCTGCGCTTGAGGCTACCCCGTATCTGCCGTTTTCTTTGTTTAGTATTCTTGCCAGTGTTCCAACGATTCTCACTCCACTCATTCCAGTGGGATGCCCAAGGGCTATGGCTCCTCCCTTAACGTTGACTCTTTGAGGGTTTATTTTTAGTTCCCGAATGGCAACCAACACTATGACTGCGAATAATTCGTTTATTTCCCAGAAATCAATGTCCTCCACCTTTAGTTTTGCTCTCTCCAAGGTTTTTCTAATTGCAGGTATGTTTCCGTAACCCATTAGGGTGGGGTCAACTCCCGCCCAGCCCATAGATCTTACTGTTGCCAGCGGCTTGAGCCCATACTCTTGGGCCTTCTGCTTTGACATGAGGATGCATGCTGCTGCGCCATCGTTTAGGGAGGTGGAGTTTCCCGCGGTTATTAGTCCGTTCTCCTTGAATGCGGGTGGTAGAGCTGCCAGTTTTTCGAGGCTGGTGTCTGGTCTAACGTTCTGGTCATAGTCGACAATTTTTCTGCTTCCGTCGTCCAGAATGATTTCTATGGGGAGTATTTCTTCTTTGAAAAAGCCTTCCTTTCGAGCTTTAACGGCTTTCATGTGGCTTTGGAGAGAAAACCTGTCCATTTCCTCTCTGGAAACAGAAAATTTTTGTGCAAGTTTTTCCGCCGATAATCCCATACTTAGAGCGGTTAAGGCATCAAAGGAGCCAATATTTAAAAATTGGAGGCTGGGATTCACACCTGACCCTATGGGCATGTGCAACATGTGCTCCATGCCCGCTGCAACCACTATGTCTGCGAATCCCTGGGCTATCTCCATAGCAGCTATGGAGACAGACTCCAGAGAGGAGGCACCCTGCCTATCCACACCCAAAGCCGCCACAGAGAAGGGGAGGCCAGCCATAAGGCTAATAATTCTGCCGCCATACGTCCACTGCTCTCCACCCTGGTTTGAGCACCCTACGATGCACTCCTCTATTTCCTCCGCCCTCACACCTGTTCTCTCAACCAGCTTCCTGATAACAAGGGCGCAGAGGTCATCCATACGCATATTCTTGTAGAAATCCTGCTGAGGGTCAGCCTTGGAAATGGGCGTCCTCAAATAGTCCACAATAACTACTTCTCTCAAAAAAGCTTCCTCCTACTACCAAATCCAAAAAGGGAAAACGAAAATTCCGTCACAACTATAGAATTCTGGAGCCACTCCTCTTATATTTGTTTTCAACTAATAAAGAAAACCCTAAAAAATCGCAGGTTGCAAAGAACTGCTATAACAAGTTTTTCGCGAAAAAAATAATACTTAAAAAATAAAAGGCTTGAAGCGTATTTCTTTCTGCAGAAATAGTGTTTACTTACTCTCTTTTAATTATGGTGGCTGCGCCCTGTCCTCCGCCCACACACAGTGTTGCCAGGCCATAGGTGCCTCCTTCTTTTTCCAGTATGCGGGCTAGGGTGCCTGTTATTCTGGCTCCGGACATTCCCAGTGGGTGTCCGATGGCTATGGCTCCGCCTTTAACATTCACTTTTTCGGGATCTATTCCTAACTGTTTTATGGCGTATAGGGTTACTATTGCGAAGGCTTCATTTATTTCCCAGAAATCAATGTCCTCCACTTTGAGGCCTGCTGCTTTTAACGCTTTTTGGCTTGCGGGTACCGGACCTTTGCCCATTACGCTGGGGTCGACGCCCGCCCAGGCCATAGATTTAATGGTTGCCATAGGTTCTAATCCGTATTTCTTGGCTGCCTCTTTGCTCATCAACATTACAGCGGCGGCACCAGCATTTAGAGGAGAGGAGTTGCCAGCAGTTATTATTCCATCCGGCTTGAATGCGGGAGGCAGAGAAGCGACTTTTTCCAGTGTGGTGTCTGGCCTAATGCTTTGATCTGTATCAATCACTTTTTTGCTTCCGTCAGGAAGTGTTACCTCAACAGGTATTATTTCGCCTTTGAAGAAACCTTCAGCTTGAGCTTTTGCGGCTAGCTGGTGGCTTCGTACAGACCATTCGTCCTGCTCCTTTTTGGATATTCCTGACTCTGCTGCCAGTTTTTCGGCTGTTAGGCCCATGTTCATGGCTACAAGCCAGTCGAACCTCTTCTCCATCTTTAGGGCGTTCGGGTTTGGATTTACTCCATGTCCCATGGGTACGTGGGTCATGTGTTCAACCCCACCGGCCACCACCACATCTGAAAAGCCGGTCATTATTTCCATGGCACCAATGTGGATTGAAGACATGGCTGAGGCGCACTGTCTGTCACAAGCTAATGCCGCTACTTCAAGTGGTAGGCCTGCCATGAGACTAAACATGCGTCCTCCATAGGCGAATTGTTCAGCTGTCTGGTTGGCGCATCCAAAAATGCAGTCATCAATATTTTTGGGGTCTATTCCGGATCTCTTCACAACTTCTCTTATTACCATGGCGGCCATGTCGTCTGCTCTAATGCTGTTGAAAACATCTTTTTCCGGCTCTCTTGGACGTGACCTTGAAATGGGTGTTCTTACGTAACCCACAATTACTGGTTCCTTCATTTCAGGTTTCCTCCAACATCTCAATCAGTTCTAGCGCAAATTTTTGATTTTTGGTACGGAAATCCGTTGATGTAGATATGCTTATAACTTTTTGCCCATCTTTTAGAAAAAAAGCGAGGTGAGGTTTCAAAAATTTATTTTTGTGAATTTGTGGATCTTTTTAGATTCTTTAAAAAATTTCTTTTATCTTGTTCATGCTAGGGGGTGCAGAAGGTGAAGGGTTGTATTCCTGCTTCTTGTAGTCTTTTTTGGACTCTGGGATATAAGATAACGATTTCGTCTTCTAGTTCTGAGGATAGTTTGTCGCTTATTTGGGATAGCCGGATGATTAGTTGTTTTATGTTTTCTTTGGTGCTGAATGAAGACATTAATGCTGCGTTGCAGGAAACTCCGAGTTCCACAAGGTTCTCTAGAGCCTTCAGCTGGAGTTGGAATCCTTCGGGTTTTGCGCCTGTGAGTCTTGAGAATTCTTCCTCGCAGGCTCCCTTCAGGGAGACTCTTACGTGCAGGTTTTTAAACTGGGATAGCTGGCTAGCATAATCCTTGTCCAGCAATATTCCTGAAGTTTCCAAAATGAAGGTGTAACGTGTTTTTTCAACCATCTCCAAGATTTTGATGAGGTGCTCCCTTCCTAGACTGGGTTCGTTGCCGCTTATTCTAATCAGGGAGTACCCCCTCTTCTTTGCTATGTGTGTCAAATTTTGGAAAACCTGCTCCGGGGAGTAAAAACGCCCGTAACCTTTTGGATTATCTCGGGGCTCTGCGCCCCAACAAAAAATACATCTTAGGGGGCACCCGCAACAGTCGGCGGTGGCGATTCCCCCATACCATTGCCCTCCCCTGAAACGATAGTATAATTTGTCCTCCCCTCGCAACACTATTTTCTCAATCCTTCTAGCCAACTCTAATGGATCGTAGGTCATAAAAAACGCTCCAAAATTGTGTCCGAATATTAAATGAATTCTTGAGGTAACAATATCCTCTCCCTGCTATTTCTATTTTTGGAGCGTTTTTATTCGCGTTTTCAAAAACTTTTTTCCACTTATTTTGAGAATTCAAAATTTGATGTGTATCTCCCTTTTTTCCTAGGAAATTAAGAGGAATCCTAGAAAAATATGGCTTGTAGAATTGCTTATTTAAAACTCTTTAGAAATATAATATAAATATTTAAAAAAATGAAGGGGGGTTACTCGTACTTTCTGGGTCAGAGAGCCCTTATTCGGGAGGGATGCTTTTGAAAATGGCTTCTAAGTCTACTCCTGCCCTTCTGTTCCTTCTCCTCATTACTAGGTATATTACTGCTCCAATGGAGTAAATGACAATTATCAGAAGTAGAGAACCAAGGTTAAAGGTGGCTATACCGGCAATTATCAAAGGTAGTATGGTAAATATTGCTATTACTCCGCATATGCTCAGCACTGGGAATTTACCAATTTTGGGGCTATAAGTCTGCTCAGCAAGATCAGGTCTTCTGGCACTGAATCTAGCGCCCGCATATATGGTTAGCACGAACGCTGGAACACCTAAGAAAACCGTATTCATAAGGGCTTGGAAGGCACTCCAATAGCTTAGAATGACTCCAATACAGGCAACTAATACGGATATGCCAATGGCATATATGGGGGTAGTTGTTCTCTCATTAATTGCGCTGATCTTTGTGGGAATAATTCTATCGAAGCTCCAAGCAAACATGTACCTTGAAGTTGATAGCAAGTAGGGCGTAATCGAATTGATAAGCCATATTGCTCCAGAGCCTATGATGAGTAATCCCAGCCAGCTCAAACCAGCAAGAGGAGCAGCAAATAGGGGTATACTTGCAGGAATAGGGACGGGAACCTTGCCAGCATAAAGCCAGGCACCATATTGAATCCAGTACTGCAGAGTGTCTTGAGACAAAAGACTACCCAGCCCTGCGGGCACCCAAGACAATTCTGCGTTTAGATGAGGTAGAGACCACATCAGCAGTCCAAAGGGATCTTTAGAGTAAGTGAGAAAATCGTACATGTGGATGAATGCTCCATAATTTGCCTGAAGAGGATAAAGCAATCCAATGTAGAAGGCAGCTATGAAGAATAGGCCTAAAACCATAGATATGTAGAATGTGCGCTTTGTGTCTCGAACTTCGCCGCCCACAATTGTAATGCTGTACACACCACCGAAGGCAAACATTGCAATCAACATTATGCCAATTGTGTTGGTGATTCCTGTTGTGGAATCTCTAAAAGCGTAGAGCCACCAGTAATTCTGATAGGCTATCCTAAACAGGTCTCCATATGCTCCGAATAAATTCTGTCCCCAGCCGAAAACGTTGTTCCAAGCCCAAATCATATCCATAGGGGAATGGGTGAACAGTACCCAGATTGTCGCTAAGCCACCCAAAAGGGGAATAAGGAACAGGAACCGCATAATCCATAGGGAACCCTTAGTGCTCACCATTAGTGCGCCTCCGAAAAAGAGGACTACGATGATGCCGAAGACAACGCCCCATAACGGATCCGTTAGCTGAATGGACCAGCCCAGGAGGCCCAAGTTATAGGTGAGCAAGCCATAGTACATTACAAAGAGGCTTCCGAAGGAAACTGCTTGGAAGGTTAGAGCTCCAATGGTGAACATGAGCATAATCCAAACGCCCCAAGAGGCGAGGAAACCGTATCCGGGACCTAGAATCCTGCTCACGTAAATGTAGTCGCCGCCGTTCCGAGGCATGGCTCTAGCCATAATGGCGTAGATGAGAGCGACTGGAAGCCACAAGAATAAAGCGAGAAGGTAACCCAAGGACAAATTGGCACCCGGAAAATATGTGGGAGCCAAACTCTGCACAGATAAGAACATGATGCCGCCACCAACGATGAAGGAGAAAACAATTACCACAGCATCGGTGATGCTTATTTCTCTGACCAGACCAGTAGCGTCCCGAGTAAAAACGATTCTGCGACCACCCGTAGAGGGATTCTTAGCAGACATTTCCTCTAACCACCTTAAATTGAAATGAGTTATTATAACCTTCTTCGAGTATATAAATATTTTAGTGTAATTGTGAAAATCGCAAAAGAGGAATAAAATTTTCGGATGTAATAAGTCCCTTGTGCGAATGTTGAAGAGAAACATTTGGTCTTGCAGCTTTTCACATTTTTCTTCTAATAGGATTTATTCTTTCTCCTTTTTCAAACAAGGAATCTCTACTACATCCTGCTTTGAGAGGAGGCTTGAGCTACTAAAACCCGCTACGCGGTTGAGCCGGCATCTCGTAACCCGGGAAGGAGACTTTTTGTTCCCACGCCTCTCATTTTAAGTCTTGTATTTGGTTTGTTTTTATTTTTATTTGCATTTTTTCAAAATTTTTTCCTTCCCCACAGATTTCACATAAAGCTGGTTTTTCTTGGGTCTTGTTGAGCCCCCCACACATCGTGCATCTCCAATAAGTAATATCGTTAATTTTTGTTGTGAGACTGAACTCAAATCTAGTTGGTTTTTCCTTGTTTTTCATCGTAGAATGCCTCGTATCACTCAAGGTAAATAATACAGTGTATATGTGAAATAAAAGATTTATTACTAAGCCACCGGAGTCCTTGTATTGACTATGTGGCTTGGGTTGGTGTGGGTTTTTTGGTCGCCTCAAAAGAAGGAGGCCGTTTTGAGGTTTTTCCAATAAAGCCTAAAGAGCAGGTAATGTAGGCAGACTCTAAACCGCTGGGAAAAGACAAACCACATAGTTGATACGAGGCTTCAAGCCACCATTTCCATACTTCACACAATCTCCTAATTCGTAACATGTTTTAGTGGTTTATTTTTTATTTAGTTATGTCTCCATATCTCGATAATGTTAGGGTTATTTTTCCTTCCCCCAAAATTACTGTAAATAGTTGAAAAATCTACATTCTCTCAATGGGAAGAGGAAAACAGGGAAAAATGGCTAAATGAAACAAATTTGATATTGTCAAGATATATATTGCTTGTTTAGGGGGAGCATTAATAATTTCTGGAAATATGGTTTGTGGATGGATGAATGGATTTCAACTATTTTTAGTGTTTGTGAAAAATTAAAGTGAGGAAACCCCCAGATTCTCAATGATTTTTCTGAAAATTTTTTGGGTTTTTGGTTGGTTTTAGCAGATGTAGCTTTTGAGTTCTTCCTCTTGGTATTCTCTTTTAGGGGGTTTTTCCTCAGCTGCTTGTTTTTTTGTGGGTTTTTGGTTTCCTTTGTGGGTGCCGTCTAGGGGGAGATTCAAATATTTTGTAAGTGTTTCTACAAGAGTTTTCACAGCTTGGGGATCGCTGTTTCCCATAGAGGCTAATTGGGCGCTGGTTTCAGATAGTATTATTGCTCCTTCAATGTCGAATTCTTGCTTGGCTAGTGTTGGCACTATGCCATTGGCTCCCAGTATTTCTCCCTCGGTCATGGGTTTAGCGTTTGGAAGGTTGAGCAGTTTTTTTAGGTGTTCGTTTTCCTTGTGGGTGGTAGCAATATATATTTTGTTAGAATTGTTTTTGATGGCTGAGGGCTCCACTATGTATGCACCAAGGGTTACTATGAGTTTCACTCCATTCTTGGACATGAATTTGGCTATGTGGTGCGATATGGTGTATATTCCCCGCGAAGTCATGGGTTGGTCGTCGCCTGAGACAAAGAATATGTCTCGCTTGTTTTGCGGATCCTTCCAGAAGTGTATGTGTATTTTGGGTAGGTGAGCGATTCCGTCGTTGATTATGATTATGGGTGGGAGATCATGGAATCCCAGCTCCATAATCTTTTTCGCTTTAAGCCCTTCTGTGAGTTTCTTTACGGCTTCTGTTCCCACGTTGCTTATGTCTGGGAGGCTCTGTATGCATATGGGGTTGTTGAGGTTTTTGGGTAGTTTTTTTAGGGTTTTTTCTGTTATGCCGTACATTGTTTTTTTCACCAAGTTCCACTGGAAATCGACCAGTACTACCTAAACAATCATTTAATCTTAAAAATATTTAAAATCACCTACTACCCACATAATACAAGCCACCCACAAACACTCAACAAAAACTTCAAAGAAGACAACCACACCCACAACTCTCCACTCCCTCAAACCAAAAAGCTAGTATCCCACAAACCAAGACAGGGGAAAACACCTCTAAAAAAGAAACAAACAAAACCACCAAAAATACATAAAGACTGCAAAGGACAAAATGCCAATACAAACAAATGTAACCTGCTATTTTGTTAATAAACCAATTTCAGGTTTGGAGCCTATCAGCAATAGATTCTAAATCTCATGATTTGAGAAAAAGAGGGGAAATAAATAGTAAAAATCTTTGAGATATTGCATAGCGCTTTTTGGTTATAATGCTGCCGGGTTTTTGGGCTTTATTCAAACTCGTCTTTCACGTCGCTCATAAGGTATGCCACCAGTATTATGCCCCATATCAGGTTAACTACACCCCATATTATCACCAGAATACTTATACTTATGCCACCATATACCAACATGCCTATTCCGCCCAGAATGTATAGAAATCCAATGATTACAATTATTATTCGAGCCCAGTTCTTCATTGCAAGTAAACCGATGGATGCAACAAGATAAACTATGGAGACAATTAGCATAGCCGCTCCGAAATATGCAATTAAGGTGGCAAGCCTCATTCCTCCAATAGCATCGGGTATGGAAATGATCATCAGGTAGAATTTCATCCATTGAGGGGTGGAGGGATTCACAAGTAGATAAAGGCTGTGTATTAGTCTCTCTTGCGGGTTGCCATAGATGCTCCATCCAAAGAATGTTATGCCGGCTCCAAGGATGATTCCACCGATTGAGGTTAGTAGAGCGATTATACCTATGAAAACGACTCCAAATCTGGCCACTCAGTAACCTCCATTTTTTAATTAAATTTTTATTTGTTCTGACTAGATATAAACTTTTTTAACGGTGTTTCATTTTCTAGGAAAACATATTTTCATACTTTCTATTAAAGATCTTTTAAATTTGGGTGCATACTACTAATTAACAGATGGAACGGTAAACGCCCCAAACTTATACAATGGTTACTTATTTAAGGAAAAGTGATTACCTCGAAAATGTTAAATTAGATTGTTTTTCCTATCAGGATCACCATAAATAGCCAAAAGCCACAATTCCCTTCAACGAAAAAGGGGAGAAAAACGGGGCAAAAACGGCTAAGTAACAAATTTAACATTGTCTAGTTATATTCGTAAGATTCGAGAAGGATGTTACAAGGCCTTGCAAGTTGAACGCGAAGAGATTATATTTATATTTGTAGGATTCTCCTATTTTTCATAAGTGGTTGTGATTGGAATGGGTGGTTACGGAAGCGATTATGACTACGGTACTACGGATGCTGTGGTCAAGCGTAGTGCGGCTTCTTATAACATTGATAAGGGTCGAAAGTACACTGAAGTTAAAAGTATTCTCCCTCCGCCCAAGGGAAAAGTGCTCGTTACTAAGGCTAAACTTCCTTTGGTAGTAGCTGTAGATGTTACGGGTTCCATGCGTGAGTTTCCCAAGATAATTTTCGAAAAGCTATGTATCCTTTATAATGAGGTTTTATTTTTCCTGCCGGAAGATTTGAAAAACAGTTTTGAGATTTCCTTCGCAGCCTTTGGAGACGCCTACTGTGACCAGGCTCCTCTCCAAGTCACAGACTTCGCCTCTGGACCACAGTTAGACCTGAATATTCAATCACTTTATCCGGAGGGTGGTGGCGGGGGATATGCGAGAGAAACATATGAACTTGTGGCTTATTATTATGCTATGAAGTGTGAATTGCTAAATGCTCAAGTTCAACCGAGACCCATTTTTATCTTTGTGGGTGACGAAGGCTATTATCCAAAGGTGAACCGCGAGCACATTGTGAATCTTATAGGTGACAATCCGAGAACCGATGTTGACAGTAAAGAGGTTTTCGACTTATTGATGAAAAAGTTTTCAACATATATTTTGCGGGTGGAATATGAATATCCTAAAAATGAAAAAATTATACACAAACAGTGGGAGGAAACTCTGGGGAAGGAACGGGTACGTGTAATGAAAGATCCAAGAAGGGTGGTTGACATCATAATCGGAATTGTTGCGACTCATATTGACAAATTCGACGAGTTTAAAGAACGAATAGAAATAAGGCAAACTCAAAGTCAAGTCGAGCAAGTTTATACAACTTTGAGTGGCATTGAATCTGAAAACCAGAAGAAATACGTGTATCGAATTGCAGCTTTAGAATGCCCGAAATGTGGAGCAAAGCTGAAAAGTGCACCCGATTTCGGAAGACCCGTAGAATGCGAAATGTGCGGCTACATAATAGTCAGAATTTGAATGAGCCTGGCAAGTATATGGAATTAATAGTTTCGAACTCGATTCTGGACGCTTGGACTAAAAGTCTTAGACTCCTTCAAAAAAATGGCGTCACAATAATGGATGAAGACCAAATCCTCTTTGAGGTTCTCCATCTTTTTCTAATTTTAGAAAACCCTTTGGATGAAGAAGAAAAAATTAGGGCAATTAATCCCGCTATGGCTAATTGGATGAAAACAAACTTTGAACAAGAAACACTGGTACCAGAACTGGGTAACGCTAAAAGCTACGGCTATCGCCTAAGAAACTACAAGGGCATAAACCAATTGCAGTGGGTTAAAAACAGATTGAAAACCAAACCGGAAACAAAATCCGCCACCATTACACTCCTAATTCCCGATGAGGATACATCTTATATACCCTGCGTAAGTCTAATAGACTTCAAAATCAGGAATAACACACTCCTCATGACCGCCACCTGCAGAAGTTTAGACCTCGCAAAAAAAGCAGTATTCAACTTTTTAGCTTTAAAGACAATCGCAGAAGAAATAAAGAACGAACTCGCCCTAACAAACTTAACCCTGAATATTCACATCATCTCCGCACACATTTACGAAAAAGACCTGCCCCTAACCAAGTCAATCATCAGCACCCTACAGGGAAGAACTTAGAGAAGACACATTAATTAGAAGCATTACGCACAACAGGATGCATTTTCAAACAGGACATTCACAACAAAAATAAATCCCTTGCCCTAAAACATTGAAAAAATTTGATTGCTTGTAACTAAAAAATTTCATATAAAATGAGAATTTACGAAAAACAAAAGGGGGAAATAGAAGTATACCTAAATCGCTGAAACTATCAAAAAGTTTACGACTATGCTCCGCCGCGTTCCCAGATGATTTTAGCAAACTCGTGGAAGAAAACAGAGAGAACGAAAGTCTTGAAAAGCGAGCTTCCCGCCACAAAGGAAGGGACGGTAACCTAATACCCTCAGAAAAATCAAATTTCGACTTGAAGATTCTCTACTGGAGGTACTGAAACGGCTGAACTAATTCTAACGGGTACCACATATAGGGAAATCAAGGGGAAGAGCTTCTAAAAGAATAAAAAAGGAGAAGTGAAAAAAAGTTATCTATTCTCTGCAGGGGCGAGGAGACATGCCTGCTAATATGTCTTCTAATTCAGTTTAAAGAAACCATAATTCTTTTGGAAGTTCAATACTTGTTTATTTTTTGTTAAAAATTGGTTAAAGAAGCCACGCCTATAATTAAGTTTTTTAGTGAGAAAGGTCTAAATTTTTCCTTTTTGTAATACTCTCATAGCTTTTATCTTGACTATTCGGAGTTTTTGGCAATGTGTGATTCCGGTGAGGATTACTGGCTTAAATTATTAAAATTGAACGCTCTAGGCTATGATAAGAGGATAAGTCAAATTAAACAGGTTTTGATAGAAACAAGGGGATACGTGTTTGAAAAACCCTTGGGCGAATATGTGATAATTTTGTTTTCGGGCGGTATGGATTCAACAACTTTAATTGATATGGTTATCAAAGAATGGGACTCTAAAGTGGTACTGCTCTATTTCAGACGGGGCTCCCGGAACCAAAAATGGGAAGAAAAGGCTGTAGATTACTTCTACGAGTTTTATAAGGACAGATACCCTCAAAACCTAGTCGAACTGGTAAAGTTGGAGATACAGATTCCATCAAAAGTGAATAAGCAATACTTGGATGAAAACCGGAAAAAAATAATGGGCTTACCCATGCGAAACGCCACAATGTGGTGTAACTCAGCAACTCAAGCAGTGTATCTTAGCGGGAAATATGGGGAAGCAATAAGAACCATCCTTGTGGGCTCCGTGAATGAGGATACCAACTCCCCAGAATCGGGGTACCTATCGGTTCTCTCTCAAAGCCTACATACATGTATATGTCTAGGAATTTGGAACTTCCAGTTCAACGCTCCCCTTATGGATGACTCATTTAGGCCGGGAGGTTTTTCCAAGGCAGATTTGATTCTCTACGCTAAAGAAAGCGGAATTCCTCTTGAAAAAACCCGCTCCTGTTTCGAAGCCACGGAGGAGCCATGTGGGAAATGCTTAGCCTGCCAAAACAGAAACGCAGCCTTCGAAACAGTAAACCGAAAAGCCCCCTCTAGTTACCAAACAGCAAAAAACAATATTCAGGCGGCAGGAAAAGAAGCTAGGTGACCTAAAATGGAGGTGTTTTTAACCCTATCTCCTTACGCCCAATATTTGAGAGAGGTGAGTAGATACCCGTTAGTAAAAGCCCTCAGATTTAATACTGGAGCACAATTAAATGAGGGTATTGAGGATGCACTCACCCGTTTCAGAGAAACCATTAAACCGAAGGAGCTCTGGATTGACCTGAAATGCAGAGAGCTCCGACTAGTTAAAGCCACAGAACTCACCAAAGACAATAATGTTCTCGAAATTAACCAAAAAATCAGAGTTAACACCCCCACACTCTTATACTACAATGATGGAAAAAACTATTTGCAAATCGACAAGGTGATAGAAAAAAGCAAACTTCAAATCCACATTCCAGAACAATATTCTGACACCTTCAATATCACATTCGGAAAAGGTACACCATTTAATATCCCCGACGAATCGCTAGTGGTCGAAGAATACTTAACGGTTCAAGATAAAAGATTCGTGGAAGCGGCTCAAAAACTCGGCATCCACAAATATCTGCTATCATTCGTGGAACAGAAATCAGACATTTTCGAACTATTAAAGCTAGACCCAGAAGCAAAAATAATCGCAAAAATAGAATCAATCAAAGGCTTAGAATTCGTCGAAAACACTTACCTCGAAGTGAATGAAAACGTCCGGCTAATGGCCGCCAGAGGCGACATGTATGTGGAACTAGAATGGCCACACCAAATTCTAGGCGCACTAGCAAAAATTATTAAAGCCGACAAAAACGCAATAGCTGCTTCTCGCATACTAGAATCAACTCTGAATCCAGAGAAACTCCCCAACTGCGCAGATATTTCAGACATGGCGCTTTTATTAAAAATGGGCTACCGCTCATTTCTATTAGGAGATAACATATGCGAAAAAGAAGGCTCACTAAAATCAGCCCTAGGTCTTATGGAAGCAATCTACCAAGAATTTCTAAAAAACAAATTTTAGAGGACAAAACACTGAGCAGGGATTCAGCGGCTTCTTTAAGTATTTTCAATGCGTCATTAGTTAATCTTTCCGATTCTTTCGCCTTTAATACTGCTCCTAGCTGAACAAATCCGCATGCAGCAGATACCCAGTAGTTCAGTCTTTTCATTTTTTGTTCAGTTCAAGGTTCACTCAGTCGTTTTAGAAATAGACTAACCGCCTTTTTTCTGAGGGTTGAATCTTTTAATATATGTGTGGCGTATTGCAGGCATAAACGGCCTCTTTCAGCAAGTGTTTTCCTTTATAAATCAGAATATGGGTGTATTTGCCATGAAAACTTATTTCATAATTTGTCTAAAACGCTTAAGCGTATACGGGTTTCCCATGATTTAGCTCAAATTTTAAATCTTCACCATAATTGCTGGAATGCTGAAAAGAAGCTTAATGCTTCCTTCTTTTTTCCCACATGAAACCTTAAGTGAAAGCAAGAAACCTCCTTTTGGCAAAAGTGGGAATAAACTCTAAATTTAATTCGCCGAGGTAAATACGCACTTCGCCTCTAATTTTCATTTTAGTTTGACGCCTGCCAGTTTTATTGTTTCAAGAACCACGTGGCTTTCCACTTTTTCTATTCCTTTAATATTGGATATCTTTGAAATTAGCTCTAGGGCTTCCTGCCGATCTTTGCACATTCCGAGAACTAGTAAGTCGCACTCTCCGCTAACCCTTAGAACGACGTACACTTGAGGCAGACTCGCTACTTCCCTCCCGATGGTGGCGAGGTTTGCTCCGGTTTTTGTAGCTATGCGAATACATAAAGAGTATAAGTTCAAGTATTCGGGGTCTAATATAATTGTGTATCCTCTTATCACGTTTTCCTCCTCTAGCTTTTTTATTCTGCTTGATACGTTTGCGTGACTCACCCCAAGCTTTTTTGCTATATCTCGATAGGAGAGGCGAGAATCAAGTGAGAGTAACTCTAAAATTTTTTTGTCTAATTCTTCAAGCACCAATATCTCCACCACTACAATAAATTATAAATTAATAACTCTATTATTATCACTAAATAGTAGATCTGCTAGCTGGTCATAATCAATTAATTTAAAGTTAGGCTGCAGGTGAGTTTTAATTCCACGAATTTCAACATCCCGCTCCAAAACATAAAATTTCACCCCTTTTCCTATGGCACTTTCCAAGTTTTGATTGCGACCGTTATTCTCCAGGGCTAGGTAAACCGCATCCTGAATTAGGATAACCTCTACGTCCTCACCCTTCTCCCTCAGCTTCTCAACGATGGGAATAAAGTCGAAATTCAACCTGTTGAGAAAAATTAATGTTTTCATTGACACCACTTCTAGAATACAATCGATGCTTGAGCCTCCAAAACAAGCTCCGGAATCTTATCTCTACTGATAACATTAGCCTCTGGAATAATATCTTCCTTTCCTAAGCCCCTCTCTTCAAGAGACTCCTCCTCAACGTATAGTTTAATGTCCATGTCGGGGAACACTTCATAAAATTTACTGGTTAAACTCCTATCTGCACCCTTTAAGGCAGCGTAGACACCGTCACCCATCCAAATCAGCACTACGCGGTGTTGAACCAAAAGCCCTGAAGCCACGCGTAGAGCTTCATAATAGTTTAAATTGGAAAATGGCTTTGACCTTACAAATATAAGAACAGTTTTCTCAGGTATTTCTAGTTCCTCCCAGTAAAATTTATAACAACATCTGACTCGGCAACCATATCCGCCAAATCATATATTCCACCCACATCTACCCCTTCAGGCAACATTTCATCCACAACGCCACGCACCTCTGCGCATACCCTACACATTGTAACGCGGGCCCCCATACCGATTAATTCTTTAAGTTTATCAAATATGGGACGTGTACGGAGGTTTTCAGTATTCTGGTAAGTGATAGGATTGTATACTCCATCCATCATGAGGAAGATGTTTACCTTATGTCCCTTTCTTAGCGCAGCTCGAGCTATCTCATAGGCATGGTCGGCGCTATCATACTGATAGGGAGACTCAAACAACAAAATCAATAAGGTACCCTGCAAAATCAAGCCCCCTTCCTTATAATGTAAGTAAAGACCCCATCTTTAAAGGAAGATTCAAGAAGCGTATTTCCAGTCTTTTTGCACCAAGATTCAAAGTCTCTTTTGCTTCCGGGATCCGTTGCCAAAACTTTTAGTACCTCTCCCGTCATCATCTCCTCCACGAGTTTTTTCGTCTTTACGATCGGCAGAGGACAGCTCAGCCCTCTTGCATCAAGAACCTTACTAACCATTTGGACATTATTCATAATATTTCACAACCATTTGAAATATTTCACTTTTAAAAAATAACCAAACGTATATAAACCTTTTCAGAATATTCCACCGGTTCTAATTAGAAAATGGAGTGTTAAGAAAACAAAAGGTTACGCAAAGGATTTCGAGGAGAAAATCAATTTTTAAAAATGTCTAAAAAAATTTTTCAACGAATTTATAGTAAATTACACTCCCGAAGCAATTTAGTCCAATCATTTTTTCTGTATCTGAGTTCACTTATTTTGACAAGGTATCTTTCTTCGTTTACTTTACCCAAGTAGGGTAGTTTTTCATCCCTTTTAATAGGTGTATATTCTGAGGTTTTGAAATATCCAGAGACAAAACCTTTAAGATTTGTTTTTATTTCTCCACATTTATAGGCTTTAATTCTTTTTCTCATCTCTTCAAGGTAGCCCTTGAAGCGGCCGTTACTAGAAGGGATTTTGCTCTCTGCAAAATCAAGGAGTCTAGTGAAACCGCAGACTTCGATGAAGAATTGTAAAATAAGTGGTTGCGGTATAAAACATTTAACATTGATTCCATAATCGTAGCCTATGTCGGCTTCAGCCCAGATACCGGCTATGGAAGGAGAGGATTTTATGCTAATGTTCTTGCTTGCGTTTACAATATCATTTCTATATTTTTCAATTTTGGGTGAAATTTCCCAGTCCAGCTCGATTTTTGAGGAAAAGTTTCTTTCAAGAAATTTCTTGACAACGATCTCGCCAAATTTTCCATTAAACTGATCCACAATAATTTTGTCGAACGTTCTTTTTTGTTCTCTAGATCCTTTTTGAGAAATAGTTGCTCTTGAACCTCCAGAGAACATTTGATATGTAATTTCAATACAAAATATGAGTAGTCGTACTATGTCTTCGTCATCTAATCTTAAGGTAATTGTGTTTGGTATCAATTTTTCTTTGACCCAACTAAAGACATTTTCTTCATTTAAAAACATCTTGTTTCCTTTTAAGCCGATCACATTAAAATCGTTACACCTACATACTGAGAGAAGTAGCTTACATAAGTCTTCTATGCTAAAGTCTATTCCACTTACCTTCACAATATACTCTTTGAGGTTTTGTATATGCTCACCTAATTTTGTTCTGAATTTGGGGTAAGAATTTAGTTCACCTTTTGAAATCTCAAGCACACTTAATCACTTTTCCTTAAAAATATTAGGTGTTCAGTCTTCATTCTGCTATCCTTTTCGCCGGATGCGGGGTTTATTCCTGACTCGAACATTACATGCGAGACTATTTTATCTATAAATGTTGCCTCATGTGTCCAACCAAACTCTTTTAGATGTTCAGCAACTATCTCATCTATGGGGATGGGAGTTGTTCTTATTTTGGCAGGCCCAACAAAAATGAACATGTAGTCCTTGACATCTTCGCATAATGTGGAGAAAGCTTTTAAAATTGCATTAAAATATCTGTCGTAAAGTTCTTTAAGATAAGCTTCACTTATTTTCTCTCTAAACTCGTAGTACTTCTCTGAAAAAATTTTAATTTTACTTACGGGTCTATAAGGGATTTCTTTTTTACTTAGTTGTCTTATGTATTGTTCATCATAACCCAACCAGAATAATTCAAGTTTTGTTGATCGAATGTATTCTTGAGCCTGTAAATATGGGGGTGATGTAATAATCATGTTAACTTCATTTTCCAGCTTCGTTTCTAATGTGTCAATTCCTGATTTAATCCTGTATTCAACTGGTTTTGGATTGAGATGGTTGTATTCTCGAATTTTTCTGAGGAGTGTGCGTATTTCATTACTCAGCATGGTATAAAATTTTGATTTCCAATCTGTCTTTAAAAGTTCTTCTATTTTCTTTCTGGAAAATTTTGATCTGTATAATTTGTGTACTTTCTCATCACTATAGGAGAAGTACTTGGTTACTTTAAGTAATGGTACTAATAGTAAATACTTAGATTCGTCGTTTAATGAGTGGGCAAAACCCCAAGCTTTGGAAAGTATAGAGAGGAACTCCTCAGGAAACCAATATTCCAGGTTAGACCATTTAGGAGCAAATTCTTCTTTTGAACTTTTGATGTTTTGCATTAATTTTGGAATGTTTATTTCTGCCTTCCTCATGATGGCGGTATCATGAATTACGTTAATAATTGGATTCAAGTCCCACAATTCATAGTCATACCCATAAACTCGGGATACCACTCCGACTGTACCGTAGCCCGCAAAGGGATCGAACACTTTCATGCCTGGATTAGCGTATTCCTTTAGGATGTAAGCGATAATTTGAGGAATAAATTTGGCGGGATATTTATAAATTGAGAATGTGCCATATGTGGTTGTTGGAATTTCGGGTATCGTATTCCTAAAAAGTATAGGAATTTTTTTGGGTGAATCAGTTAAAATTTCAGAAGCGTACTCTTTATTTCCGATGTCTTTACCGGAGTTTAAGGGCAATTGACGGTGCCTTTTTTTTCCCTCATACATCAGTATTCACTTTTTATTTTAAATAATTAGGAGTACAATTTTTACTTATGTTTTACATTTTAAATTCTATTAAGAGCTATCTCCCAATATACGTATAGAGTAATCTTTCTTAAATCTTTCATCGTGAGAAGAATATAAATCTCTCTCGTCCTCGAATTTTATACATTGCAATTGCAACTACTCAAATAAAGTAACTATATTTAACTAAGCCATCTATTCGTGTAGAACGCTTTCTTAATAAACTCCCCTATTTTAAACTTATTTTGAGTAAAGCGTTTCTTACAACGGAATGGAGGAGAATGAAAAAAATATTTAACAGGTAACTGAAGGGAGTATGGAAAAGCGATAAGTAATGTGAGAAGTAGTAAAAATAAAAGAGAGATAAGAGGGTTTCTGTTATTTAGAGCAATAAGCATAGGTGGTAAAATTAGATATGAGTGTTCAGCCAATCTATGACGTTTTGTATTACTTCTACCCTATTGATTTCATTGAATAATTCGTGGCGGCCGCCTAGATATACTTTGAATGTGACATCTTTTATTCCAAGTTCCTTGAAGCGTTTAAATAGGGCTTCAGCGCCCTTCCCCATCCCGCTTGCAGGATCCATACTTCCCACAAAAATGTAAATAGCCAGATTCTTGGGTATTCTCTGAAGTTTTTGAGGATCCCCTATTGCAAACATTCCCTTAGCTAGTTCTATTAGGGAGCCGTACGAGAAGGCAAAACCGCTTAAGGGGTCATCAATGTATTTCTGTACTTCAGCCTCGTCTCGGGTGAGCCATTCAAACCCGGTTTTGGCTGGCTGGAATGGTTCATTAAAGGCTTTAGTTAGTTCGCTGAATTCTTCCGCGGGAGCGTCTAATCCTTTCTCCTCAATTAGGCGTTGAACGCTCCCCAAATCTATTCCCGCTGGCAATTTTAATGGCTCTCCCGTTGTTCCAGTTAAGAGCACCCCTCTCAGCTCGTTGCCCCAATTTTGAATGTAGCACTGGGCCAAAAGGGACCCCATTGAGTGCCCCAAGAGAAAAATGGGAAGACCAGGGTAATCCTTTTTAATTATGTCTGTTAATTCTTTTAAATCTTGAACCATGCCTTCCCAGTCGCCTGGACCAAGTTTTCCAAGTCTACCCATATTTTGCCCTGTTTTGCCATGCCCCCTATGATCATCGGCATATACTGCGTATCCTGCCTTGGCGAGGGCTTCTCCAACGTGAGCGTATCTTCCAGCGTGCTCCGCTCCACCGTGTACAATTTGAACCACAGCCTTAATTTTAGTTTTAGGCTCGGGCAACCATTTATAGACAAAAATTTCAATACCATCTCTATTTTTGAATGTAAACATTTCTCCCACCATTGTAAGTATTGGAGGATGTAGAATTGATCGGCTTTGGTTCTTATTTCGTGTCTCTAAATTGGAAAGAAACCGTATAAATGCTCCTTTTTTTTAAAATGAAGCCGAACTTTTCTGCATCACCTTAGTAGTGGTTAGAGATATTTTTAAATCTTTTATTATTAGACTTTTATTAGAGTTGGGTTCCATTTTTTAAAGGGAAGGTTAAAGTTCTACTGTTAATTATAGTATTTGGATTTGGTTTCTATTAGGGTGTTATGAATTGTCGCAGAGTGAAGTTGAAGGTTTACGAAGGCTCCAAAGCATAATTGGCGAGGTTCTTTTGGAGGTTGGCCCAAAAACAGTTGAACCAGATGTGGATATCCTTAAGCGTTACTGTGAAACTATTGGGGAGACTAACCCTGTTTATTTCGATGTTGATGCTGCTAAAAGTTTTGGTTATCGGTCGGTGATTGTTCCCCAGTCCTATCTTCTCACCCTGTTTGTTCCCATTGTGAATGAGTTTTTCGCAAAGGGGTTTGAAAGGCTATTTTCGGGCCTAATTAGGGGCGTCATACACACGGAGTCCTATGTTGTCTACTATAAGCCTTTATTTGCTGGGGAAAAGTATGTTCTGCGTCTTGAAAGCGAGCGACTTGAGAGAAAGAGTGGGAAAAAGGGGGACTACTACGTTTGGACTCTGAAAACTACTGTTTCCAGTGAGGATGGAGAAGATTTAGCCTACGACCAACACACATTCTTCCTCAAAATATGAAAAGGGGGGACTCCAAAAATGGGTAAAAGAAAGATAAAGTTTGAGGATATTCATGAAGGAGACGAGGTTCCTCCACTCAGGCTAAAAATGGATAGGCAAGCCTATTTTGACTACTCAGCAATGGTTAATGAAATAAATCCTCTGCACTTCGACGAGCAATACGCCAAAAGTTTAGGTTTCCGAACCATAGTGGTCGCCGGAGTCTACACCTACTCTTTCATCCCCAAAATGTTCGCCGACTGGCTCAAAGACCCCCAATGTGTTAAGAGCATAGAAATCAGGTACCTCTCCCCAATATACATAGAAGATGAAATAGTGAACAGGGCAGTAATCAAAAGAAAATACACACGGGAAGATGGAGAAAAAATTGTGGAGTGCGACTTCTGGGTAGAAAACCAGGAAGGCCAGAAAGTAACCGAAGGAAAAGCAACAATCACATTTAAACAGCAAGCCTAGAGTGAAAGGCACCCCCAAGACTGTCCCTCATAAAAATAGAACATGAAAACAGATACGGAAACTTGCAGGAATCATAGAGCGGGTATGGATGGTGACTAAGCCGAGGGACGAGTTTGTTATGGATTAATATTTTAAAAGCATTTTTTTATTAGGGGATTGTTATTCGGGGGGGAGAGGGTTGATTAATTTTTATGTTTCTGATGTTTTTGACACTCTCCGCGACTAAAGTCGGGAGATTCTTGCTTCTGGCTCATCGGGAGCCTTCGAAGCAATGGGTGTGCCATCACCCAGTTAACACGCCCTTCCCTCAAGGGAACGGCGTCTATGTTGGCACCCTTCATGGGGGCTGCGTCTTGTTTAGCCCCTTAAAGCCCAAGCCAAACCCTTCAGCTACCAACAACTATTTATATACCCTACTTTCAAATAAACTTTTTGGCGATTCATCCCCACGACTTGAAGTCGGGGGCTTTCTCGCCAAGGTTTTGTAATTTGTTCTTCACCATTTCTCTGATTAGTTGTTGGATGTCGTTTAGAGCTGGGGGTCTTACAAGGAAAACCTGTATGTCGGTTGATAGTTGTGGTTGGATGTGCATTCTGTATTCGTCGCTCATGATTAACATGCCGGCTTCTCCTTCCTTTAGGGTTTCGTTTATCTTTTTTACGATATGTTCATCTCTCCTGTCGCTGACATCCCGGTAATATTCGAGGACTTTGTCCGCTACCTTTTTGCTTCTCCCAACCACTGATAAAGCCATAAGCCAATCCGTATACTCGTCGAAAAGGTCTCTATCTTCAAGCGCTTGGATTTCGGCTCCCTGCTCATACTTAGATTTGACGAGCTGATAGCTTTTCTCATTAAACTGCCTAATAGCCTCTAGTCCTTCTTCTCCTGAAGAAAAAATACCTTCATGGTATATTTTGCTGACCTTGCCCGCTTTTTCCAGTCCGTTTATATGTTCGGCGACCTGGTCCCAGTAGAGATTATATTTTTCCTGGTATTGTTGGGGTGCGTCTTTAATGTTTATTAGTAGGGGGACGCAGTATAGTTTTCTCTCTCCCTTAAATTTGTCCACTGAAGGTTTCGCTATTCTACCCAGCGTTTCCGCCATTCTCAAATCCCCACTTTGACTAAATACCTCAAATTTTTAAATTTTTCACCCAAAATTCCAAAAAGGGGGCAAACAATTTAACACATAAAAAAGGGCGCAAAAGATAGTTTTCCAAAGAAGCTTTAAGGTTAGTGGCTTCGAATTAGGTATGAGATGAAATGATTCAGTTTGATGGAGTGTGTGATTATGGAAGATAAGGTTTTGGAAGAACTTAAAATGAAGTACGAACGTAACGCTCCCAAACTTTTTGAACGACTATTTTCATACTTGTCCATCGCATCCATAATTTCTATTCTCCCCATCATTGCCATAAGCTATTTCCTTCTAGAAGTGGCCCCGGTAGATGTTCCCTGGTACTTGATAGTTTCCCTGGCTCCAGTCTACGTGGTCATAGCCAAATGGGTTTTCAACTGGGTTCTGATGCTTCTGGCAAGAGTATCAATTAGACCAGTGCAAGAAGGGGAATACGAGATGGATATGAAAAATGAGAATGTCCGAAACTGGCTAATTAACGGAGTGGTTACTAGGCTGGCCCTTAACTATTTTGGAACGAAGCCCTTCGGTATGCCCGCACTGGGAGTGTACCCCTTAAGAATACTTGGAGCAAAAATGGGGTACGGAACCCAGGCCAATATTGTCACCGACCCCTACCTAGTAGAGTTCGGCGACGGAACCATAGCTGGCGCAGGATCACTAGTCACCAGCCACGCATTCGTGGGTGGAAGACTCATAATAGGAAAAGTCAAAATAGGGAGAAACGTAACCCTAGGAATTTACTCGGTAATACTTCCAGGAGTAGAAATTGGAGACAACAGTGTAGTCGCCCCCCTATCCACAGTAGCCAGCAAAACACGCATTCCACCAAACCAGTTCTGGGCGGGAAATCCAGCCCGCAAGGTGGGAATAGTAACCAAGAGTGGAAAAATTAAGATACTAGAGGAAGGGAGCTAACCCCAAAGAAAACCTAAAAGCCCAAGCATCCCTGTACATGGATATTAATCTTATAAAGAGCCTAAGTTTCTACTCTAGTTTAAGTTCCCTTTTCAGCCATTCCAGATAGTTTTTACTACCTTCGACAATGGGGATAGCTATTATTTCTGGTGTCTCGTATGGATGTACTTCTTTAATTGCCTTTTCAAGCTCGTTAAACAAGGATTTTTCACTCTTAATGAAGCATAGCCACTCTTCTGCGATCTCCACCTTGCCCTTCCACCAGTAAGTGCTTACTACTGGTCCAACTATCTGGACACAGCCAGCAAGTCTCTTTTCCACCAACGCCCTAGCTATCTTCTCAGCCTGCTCCCTTTTCTCCGTAGTCGTAAATACTTGAATGTATTCATCCATAATGTATCGTCTCCTTTTTTTTGCTGCTTACCAAAAATTTGACAAGCCCAGAGTTTCAAACTCTGTAATGAATTGTTAATGGTCTTAAATATAATGCAATGTACATAAAATTTTTGATGTGGTCTCGGGTGTCCAAAGATTGAAAAAAACTAGGCTCCAGAACAAAAAGCGGGAAAAGAAGATTCAAGCAAAAATATAGGGCTTGCTCAAGGAGAAAGACTACTGAAAGAAATCGCCTGGCAGGCCTACTGGCACAGCCCCTTTGCATATAGCCTATAATCAGTGAAAAGGGGGAATGCCAAGTAGGTGTGCCTCCAAGCATTAATAATTTGTCTTTTTGCAAGAATTCACCGACTTAGAGTCGAGGAGAGTGCCAATCCATAGGAATTTATATTAAAAAGTAAATAAGATAAAAATTATGAGAGCTCAAGTTTCTCTTACACCTACCGAGTCGAAGAAGCTCATTGCTAAGGCGATAGTGAAACTGGATGTTGTTCAAAAGGCTTTAATTAATGGGACTATCATCATCCACCCCAGTACAACTACAAGCTTCATTATGGAAGAGTTAGGGAAGAAGACCCGAGGTATAGCTTGTGGGGTGATTACTCCTCGAGGCACATGCTTTGCCCTAGAGGCTATCGAAGATTTCAACTTAGCGGAGGGAATATATGCCCCAGAACTTTTTATGCCTTGGGTGTTAAAAAATGGCGAGGTGCTAAACAAGGTAACCTACAAAAAAGCGCTCAGTGAAATAGGACCTGAGGATGTTTACATAAAAACTGGCAATGCACTAGACCCCCAAGGAAATGTAGGAGTACTTATCGGTAGCAGGGCAGGTGGCACCGTTGGGGTGGCTTACATGGTATGCAGGGCTAGAGGTACCCACATTATTCTTCCCATTGGATTGGAGAAGCTGATACCTATCCCAGTTAGGGAGGCTTCAAGAGAGGCGGGAATAGAGAGGATGGATTATTCTATGGGGCTCCCTGTTGGACTGTTTCCCATAGACGGGACTGTTATTACTGAAGTTGAGGCGATTAAAATTCTAAGTGGAGCTACGGCTATACCTATTAGTGCGGGCGGAATTATGGGAGCGGAGGGGGCAGTAACTCTTGTCATAAAAGGTGATGAAAAATCGGTTGGAGAAGCTATAAGGATAGTTGAAGAAATTAAGGGAGCCCAGCTGGCAAAGGTAAAATTACCTGAATGTTCTATCTGTCCAATTCTGAAATGTTCCCTGAAAAAGAAAATTTCCTAAAAGAAATGTAGTTTACGATAAATTCATGCAGCCTTTTCCAAGTTATTTCCCAAGAAAAAGAGAATCACATCTGTGATGGTTTATTTCGAGTTTTCGAGCAACATAATGGTGTGAATGTTACTCCTGCTTGTTTTTCTTCTCTTTTTCTAGGTTCTTTTGGTATTCATACATTTTTGCTAAAACTTCTGCCGCTGTTTCCAGTGTAGAGTAGGCGGGCACCCCACATTCTAGAACCTTTTTTAAAGTTCCGGGGTCTGTCGTGAGGGTAACTGCTACAATGGGTTTATGGTACCTGTCTATTAGGTTTCTTACTTCCTCTGCCACCTTTTTGGCTGCTCTGTCTGACCAAGTTTCATCCGAATTCTCCTTATCTCTGTGTAAGAGTTTAAATATGGATGAACCGATACTTCTACCCAAAATGAAACCCGAGGCAATGATGGCGTCGATGTTGTCCAGCTTCGCTACTTCTTCTATGACTTTGGGTTGAACCTCTCGATTAATATACCCCACTAGGTCTACTGGATTCCCTCTGCTCCAGTAAGAGGGGAGCAGCTGATCTATTTTCTGGACTGCTTCGGGGGGAAGGGGAGGAACCTCTAAACCAGCTAATTCGCAGGAGTCTGAGGCAACTACTCCGTATCCTCCACCCCAGGTAACTATTCCCACTCTTTTTCCCTTAGGCAGTGGTAGGTAGAGGAAGCCCACTGCTAGGTCGAGCATCCCGTTTATTGTGGAGGACCTTATTGCACCGGACTGCTTTATGGCGGCCTCAAATATCCTCGTAGAACCCGCTAATGCTCCACAGTGGGATTTGGCGGCGCTTGAACCCGCCCTAGAAACAGCAGCCTTATAAACAATTACCGGTTTTTTCTCCTTAACACGTTTCACCAGGTCTACGAATTTTCGGCCCTCACGCACGCCTTCCACGTACATGAGTATAACTTTTGATTTGGGCTCTTGACCAAAATATTCTAGGTAGTCTAGAGAGGATATGTCTGCTTCGTTACCGCTGCTTACAAACTTGCTGAAGCCTATTCCCTGCTCACTGCCAAAGGCTAGTAGGTTAGTTCCAATGTTTCCACTCTGAGAGATTAGGGAGACCTCTCCCGCCTTGGGAAGGATGGGGGGCATAAGGGCTGAGAGGCTGACTGAAGCGCTGTAAATTCCCATACTGTTGGGGCCAACGAGAAGCATTCCTCCCCCACGTGCAATTCTAACAATTTCCTGCTCCCGTTTCTCACCTTCTTTTCCAGTTTCCTTAAATCCCCCCGAAATAACTATAGCAGATTTTACATTGCTCTCCACACATTCCTCAATGTGCTGGGGAACTGTTTCCGCGGGTCTGGATATAACGACCAAGTCCACCTGTTCCGGTATATCTTTAAGGCTGCGGTAAACCTTCAAGCCCCAGATTTTCTCTTCGGTGGGATTAATAAGATACAACCTACCCTTATACCCATTGGCCAGGATGTTTGCTGGTATAATCCAGCCATACTTTGAAGGATTGTTTGAGGCCCCAATCATAGCCACACATTTTGGCTCAAAAATGGGACTAAGATCCCTAACAGTTTTGCCCATGTAAAACACCATTTTAGTGTAAATGTTAAATCAGATGAGAAACCAAATTGTTCGTGCCGCCGTAACATAAATTTTCGGCCCATTAACTCTTTACAAAATTCTTAAAATATATTTCTTCCAGTCAAAAAACAAAAATAAAAAAGATTTTTGTAAAGAGGACGAAAAGCTTTAGGGGAAATCTTTAATCGAATTTTCTCAGGTCGATAATCTGTTCTTTGGTTTCCTTTATGAGACCCTTGGGTACCAGCTCCACTTCAGCTTTAACACGAATCATTTCTTTGAATTCGTCTTCAAGAACCTTTTTAGCTTCGCTTGCCTCCTTGGGCAGTGTTTGACCTGTTCCCTCAAACTCAATCCTTATTGTCAGAACATCTGATAAGCCTGGCCGGTCAACTATTGCCTCATAGTTTCCCAGTTCAGGATGCTTCCTTATGGTGGTTTTAATGTTAACGGGGTGAACGAACATTCCCTTAACCTTAGTCAGGGCATCCACCCTACCCAGTATTCTCAAGAGTTTTGGTGAAGTCCTTCCACAGCCACACTTCTCCTCGCTGAGCACAGACCCGTCACCAGTTCTAAACCGGATAAAGGGAGTCGCCAGCTTGTGGGGAAGGGTAACAGTAACGTCTCCCTCTTCTCCCGGTGCTACAGGCTCCTTTGTTTTAGGATCAATGAGCTCCACAATCAGAGTTTCCTCAAGATGCATTCCCGAAACCTCAGGGCACTCCCTTGAGATTCCACCCACATCAGCGGTTCCATACATCTGGCGGGCAATCATGTCAAAGGTGTCCTCCAAATGTTTCCTGAGACTCTCAGGCAGCGGCTCAGCAGTGAATAAGCCTACCTCCAGCTTAAGATCGTTTTTGGGGTCGATTCCCCCCTTCTTTGCCTCCTCACCAATCATAGCTAGAAAGGAGGGAGTTCCAGTAAAGGCCGTTGCACCAAGATCCCTCATTATAATCGCCTGATACACTGTTTGACCTATACCCATAGGAATCACGGTGCAACCCATATGCCTCAGGCACATGTGCAGTCCAAGACCCGCCGGAACCAAGTGGTAGAGGAAGGCATTGTGTACAATGTCTCCGGGCCTTATACCGCAGGAATAAGCGGCCTTTGCTCCCGCCTCTATCAGTTTTTGTTCTTCCTCAGCCATTCCGCCCTCATATATCGGTCCTGGGGAAATGAATATTTCAGAGAGCTTGTTAAGGGGAACAGCTAGGAGTCCTCCAAAAGGCGGATCCTTTTTTTGGGCCTCTTGAAGTTCAGGCTTGGTAATTAAGGGAATTTTCCTAATGTCGTCTAGTGTCTTTATGTCCTCCGGGGTTAAACCTGCGCCCTGGTACAGTTTTTTGTAGAAGGGGGAGTTGGTGTATGCGTGTTTAAAAATGAACAGCAGATTCTTGGTGTCTAATCTTTCCTTCTCCTCTTTACTCATAGTTTCTTCTTTCTCGTTCCAAAAACCTTTGGTTCGGTCAACCTTCATAATCTTCTCCTCACCATAAAGTCAATAATTTTGTAAAGATTTTGGTAACCAACATTATAAACCTTTGCACAAAAAACGGAGATGCACATGTAGTGCCTTTTTTTGCACCGCCGTGCACTGCTATGTTTTTGTTAAACAGGACAATAACAATTTAAGTTTCAATCATCAAGGTAGGAACTAGACTGTGAAGAATCGAGCTATACAATTTGGTTTATCAAATATGGATATGGTGTAGTCCCACTCACGACGGGTGGCCTTTTTTAGACTTTGGCGTACAAGTGAAAACACACCACACACCATTCTACCATCTGCCCTTTTTAATAGACCCTCATTTAAAGCTAACCGACACGCATCCAAAAAGTAGCAATCTTGAAAGAGCACATCTATGCTTCCATCCTCATTTTCCTTGTATCCCATTTGGAGGGGAGCAATCTTCATCTCAATTGTGGACCGGCGAAGCTTTACAAGCGCATCCACCAAATCAATTTCCACTAGGTCGCCTTCCAGACCACTGTCAGAACCCATCACCCCTTCTGAAATAGCCATATCAAGGATCCGTGTTCCCGCCCCCTGACAGCCCTCCAATTTTTTTTCAGTTTTAAACACGGCCCAAAGCAATATCCAGTATGGGGGGAAACTACACTCTTTTGAGAGTAGGTAATCTGCCAACTGGTTCAGGGTTCTAACATCTTCAGGCTTTTCTTCTCCAATTTGCCTGGAAACCAGCCGTAAAGCATAATCTATCACCTTTGCGGTAAATACGAGGCCATACATATTTTCTTGTGCCTTAACTCCATTTATAATTAATTCTGTTATGGTTCTCGTATCGGGTTGCGAATATGGAGCCACCTCAAGCATTCTGAAGTCAACCATCCCTCAACACCTTGCTTCCTATTTTTTGTTCGAGGTATTTATCACCGTATATATAAAGATTTTTCTTAAATATTTGGCATAATTTACTTGGCATCACTTGCCGTGGGTGGCGCAGTTTTTGTGAATTCCACTCACCTTTTACACCTGGAATGGGATTTGTTCCATGGCCAAACGCCCATTTTAAGGATTAATTTGAAAGTTTCTTCCGTGATCTAACCCGCCCAAAACAGGTGAGACACAGTTAACTGCGCCGAATATGATAGGTATTGTAGAATAAGGAAGTATAAAAAGTAACCCAGTATAATTATTAATTATGTTCCCCTTATTTAAATAAGGCTTGAGCTTCTTTAAATTCCCTAGTTTTAGCGTCCCTCAAGAGTTCAAACATAAGCATCTCTGTAGAGGATATTATAGCTCCGCTGTCCCTCATGCGCTCAATTCCAATCTGGCAGTTTTCCCGCGTACGAGAAGAAATAGCATCAGAAACCACACAAACCCTCATATTGTTATCTAAGCCTGACAATGCCGTTTGAGTAACACACACGTGTGACTCTATACCCACAAGGATTAGGATGGAAACCTTCAGCTCCACTATTTTCTCCCTGAAACCTTCAGCTCCAAAACAGTCAAAAACCGTCTTTTCAATAGGTACAGTCTCAGGAAGTTTTTCCCTTATTTGCTTAACTGTAGGGCCCAAACCCTTAGGGTACTGCTCAGTCAATATAATAGGCAGCCCCACTATCCTGGCAAAATCAATCAACTTACAAATATTCTGAACAATTTTCTCCTTATCCTGCATTACAGCCAACAATTTTTCCTGAACATCAATAATAACAAGCGCAGCACACTCCCGCGTAAGCAGTCTTGAACCTGACAACTATATCAAACCTCCGTGAAAAGAGTATAGGAATTACTTTGACACTACCCAAATAAAAATAGTCGCCCATACACAAGCATTAACATGTGTGAAAAAAGATTTGAAAAAATAGTTATTCGATTCCGGAGCGGAGGTCCGTTTAGAATTAAATTACTTCGAAGCTGTCCTCAAGCCTAATGTCCTCCGAGGAGGCTCCAACCATGACTCTGAATAGGCCACGCTCCACGGCGAATCTTCCCCTGCCTTGATAAACTGCTAAGTCTTCTACGTTTAATTGGAGAACTACTCTCTGACTCTCGCCAGGCTTCAATGATACCCTCATGAATCCTTTTAGCTCTTTGAGGGGTGTAACTCGTGAACTGCACACATCGCAAACATAGAGCTGCACCACCTCGTCACCAGCTCTTTCACCAGTGTTTTTAACTGTTAATGATACCTTTACTTTGCCTCCCACACCTACCTTTTTGGGGGAAACTTCAAGATCACTATATTCAAAACGTGTATAGCTTAAACCGTACCCGAATTCGAAGAGTGGAGCATAGGCTGGTGGGTGGGCCTCAATGAAGGGCCTACTCTTACAGTTGTGCCTTACTGGTATTTGACCCACATATTTGGGAATAGAAATGGGCAATTTTCCTCCAGGGTTATAGTCTCCGAATAGTACGTCGGCTATTGCTCTTCCACCCTCTAAGCCCGGGTGAAAGGCCAACAAGATTGCGGGCACGTTTTCGGCTATCCACTTCACAGCCAGGGGTCTACCTAAAAGCAATACCGTAACAATGGGGGTGCCTACCTCGCGAATCGCTTCAACCAGTTTCATCTGTGCATATGGCAGCTCTAGGAGGACTCGGGAGGGAAACACGTCCAGCCTTGCCAAAAGCTTCTGTCTCAACTCCTTTGTAAGTTCAACGCTTGGTAGACCAGTATCAAAACTCATTACAGATGCGACGTCGGCCAAGCTCCAAAACTCATGGATGTAGGCGGGTTCACCAAGTACGGTTATGGCTACGTCGCTCTCCTTAGCCTTCTCCTTTACTTCCTCCAAGTTGCCAAGCTCATTATAGTCTGCGCCCTTAACGTAGGAAACCTTGGTTTTAGGTGAGACCTTGCCCTTTATGGCTTCCAAAACAGTTACTGCTGAAGGCCAGGGGCCGAAGTGGTTTGTCCACCCGCCTAAAAGTCCCTCCAAGTTGTCAGCGTTCGGCCCAGTCACCAGTACGGAGTTCAAATCCTTCGTGAGAGGCAGAAGACCCTCATTCTTGAGCAGCACTAAGCTTTTCCTAGAAGCTTGCAGTGCTAACTCCTTATTCTGGTGGCTCCCCACAATTCTCTGTGTCTCTTCAGGGTCCACGTATACCTTTTCAAATAGGCCCAGCCTAAACTTTACCTCAAGTATTCTCCTCACCGAAAGGTCTATTCTTCTCTCAGATATTTCACCACTGTTGACCAGTTCCAAGAGTGCCTGGTAAAATCTAGCTCCTCCAATTGAGTCAATGTCCAAGCCGGCCAAAACCGCCTGTTTCACCGCATCCTTGTAGCTCTCAGCAGTCCTATGGTATCTGTGGAGCATCTCCACGCCACCCCAATCCGAAACCACTATTCCTCTAAAGCCAAGTGCGCCTCTAAGTAGCTCTGTAAGGTACTCGTAGGAACCATGAACTGGCTTACCATTTATCTCGTTGTAGCAGGGCATTATGGATAGTACTCCAGACTTCACGGCAGCTTCAAAGGAGGGAAGATGAACAGTGTAAAAAGTGTACTCTGATATGTCTACTGGTGCTGTGTCTTCTCCTCCCTCGGGAGCGCTGTAGGCTGGAAAGTGTTTAGCTGTGGCAGCCAAATGTTCTCCATCCACCCTGAAGCCCTCCCCTCCCTGGTAGCCCCGAACCATGGCAGCAGCCATAACAGAGCAGAGGTAGGGGCTTTCACCAAAGGTTTCAAATGTTCTCCCCCACCTAGGATCCCTAGCAATGTCGCATACTGGGTTGAGGTTCTGGTGTATGCCTGTGGCCCTAGTTTCTCTAGCTGAAACCTCAGCTACCTTTCTTGAAAATTCTGGGTCCCATGTTGAGGCCATACCTAGGTTGTGAGGGAAAACAGTGGTTCCCTTAACAAATGCGTGTCCGTGGTCAGCGTCAGTATATAGTAGGAGGGGTATGCCTAGGCGGGTCTTCTCTAGGGCGTAGCTCTGGATTGTGTTTACGGTGTTAGCTAGGTCAGTGGCTTTTTCCCATAGGAGGAATGGGGCTCCGGCTCCTGCATGGTATTTTTCCACGGCTTCTAGGGCTATATCAGGTGTTATCATAAAGAAGCCCGACATTTGTCCCACTTTTTCTTCGACGGTCATTTTTGATAGGAGGTCTTCAACCCTTTCTTCGACTGTGCGATTTTTGTCGCGGTATATTTCACTCAATTTTGACACCTTTCGAATCTTATTCTCCTTCCACCCATTTTTTACAAATGTTGACTCCTGCCACTGCGTCTGGGGCGTAGGCGTCTGCACCAATTTTTTTGGCGTATTCCTCAGTGAGTGGCGCTCCGCCCACGATGACTTTGACCTGATTTCTCAAATTTGCCTTTCCAAGTTCTTTTATCACGTTTTCTAATTCTTGCATGGTGACTGTGAGTAGGGCTGAGATTCCTAAGATTCTGGGTTTATGGTTACGCACTGCTTCTACGAATTGTTCGGGAGAAATGTTTACTCCGAGGTCTACTACTTCGAATCCTGCCGCCATCATTAGGGTTGCGAAAATGTTTTTTCCAATGTCGTGGAGGTCTCCTTTGACTGTGCCCACGACCGCCTTGGCCATTTTTTTAACGTCTGAGTCTTTGAGGTGTGGGCTTAGGATTTTCATTCCTTCCTTCATGACTTCTCCGGACATTACGAGTTCTGCTAGGAAGTATTCTTTTGCCTCATACTTTTGTCCCACAATATCCATGCCCTTAGCCATTCCCTCTGTAATGGCTTTAATTGGCGGTATTCCCTGATCTAGAGCGTCCTGACAGGCTTTCTTCACTCCTTCAATATCCAGGTTTACTACGCTTTCCCTTAGCCTCTCCAAAATTTCTGCTTCGTTCATTTCGCCTCACCAATAAACCGAGTCTAGGGGCTTATTCTTCAAGACAGCCTCAGTCTCTTCGGGTTCCAGTGTTTTTCTTACTCCTGTTTTGTAGTGCCAGTCAAAGCAACACCACCTAACAAGCTTAACCTTTTTACCCTTAAGTTCGGAAGGCAACTCTTCGCCTGGGGTTCTTTTAGAAAAGCCAGTTAGTTCAAGGTTGAAGATACACTTCTCCCAAACATTTCCTTCCTCATCTTTTTTGGTCTCGCCAGTTTTCTCAACACTGAGAACCGTTCCCTGCAAGACTCTAATTTTCTGTTTAGACGCCATTACTTTTCCCCAAATTTCTTTTTAGAACTTTTTCGACCATTCCCCCTTTTATTATTTTTCCAAAAATCAGCACCAATTTATGGTTATCCAACAATTTACTCTCAAAGTAAACTTATGCCTTTTTGCAAATATTCGTCCCACTTAAAGTAGTAAACGTGTAGGACTAAGGGTATAGAGAGAGTATTTAATTGTGGATTACCATTAAACTTATCAATTATATTTAAAACCTTCATATAATAAGTGTATGGATAATTGTTGAAAAGTGGAAGTTTTTATGAGCAGATGGTTTAAGGGGCATAAGCTGTGAAGCCGCGTGAACGAGTTCTCAGAGCCCTAATGCACGAGGAACCGGACAGAGTGCCACTTTTTGAATTGGCAGTTAGCCCCATTGTTTTGGGCAAGATTTTCAATAAGAAACCCGAAGAATGCCTCTCCATATTCGCGGGTTGGGAAAAAGAGTTTGACCTCTACGAAAAATTGGGGTTGGACAGCTCCACCGTATACACCCTAATGTTTAGCCCCAAAAATTCTAGAGGACTGGATAAGGACAGGTACGTTGACTCTTGGGGGCGAATCTACAGCGCCAATATTTCCGCGGGCTACATTTCCCATTTCTATTTGGGTGGATACCTAACAACTCCGGAAAGGTATGAGGAGTTTCCCAGACTTGACCCCCTAGACTCTTGGGGCATTGAACAATTTAAAATTGCAGTAAAAGCCGCAGGCGACCGCATACTCCCAGTAGCCGCAGTAGGCTCAATCTGGGAAGTTCAGGGCGAGGCTCTGGGATGGGAGAACATGTTCCGCTACATTTTCACCAACCCACAATTCGTAAAAAGGGTTCTTGCAGACTCAACCAAATTCTTAATAGAGCTGGGAAAAGCCTGCATAGATCTGGGGGCTGAAGTTCTCCTAGACTGGGACGACTACGGCTACACACATGGACCCATGATTTCTCCCAAACATTTCGAAAAGTTCGTCTATCCCTGCCTAAAAAAGGCGGCCGACACATTCCATAAGAAGGGAGCGTTTCTCATGGTACACTCCGACGGAGACATACGCCTCCTCATGGACCTCATAATAAAAGCGGGTGTGGACGCCATCCAACCCTTGGAGCCCAAAGCAGGTATGGACATAGAGGAGGTGGCTGAGAAGTGGGGAGACAAAATTTGCCTGGTCGGAAACATCGACGTTTCCCACCTTCTACCCTTCGGAACCCCTGAAGAGGTCGCAAGAGAAGTGAAAAGAGCCATAAATGCGGCTGCCCCCGGCGGAGGCTACCTTCTGGGTTCAGGACACCAGATTAACGATTGGTGTAAACCAGAAAATTTCTTAGCCCAAATAAAAACAGCTAAAAAGTTTGGAGTATATCCCTTGCACTAAAAATTATTTCCTACTTAAGGGTGCCAAAATTGGTAATAGAACCAAGCCATGTTCTGATAAAGTTTCGTTGAGAAATTGTGAATGGTAATTCGTCTGTGAAGTGGTGGAATTTATGGACTCTAGGGAGAGGATTTTAAGAGCGTTGTATGGTGAGGAGCCGGACGCTGTTCCTCTTTTCGAGATTGAAATTAATGTTCCCATAGTGAGGCAAATTTTGGGCAGAACTCCTAGCGACGCTTTGGACTTTTATGAGGTTTACAGTAGCTGTGGGTTGGATGGGATAAATTTTTGGGACAATTTTAGGCTCGTGAAGCCTCTGGACGAGAAGTCCTTCATTGATGATTGGGCCAGAATATGGTCAATTGAGGAGAACGAGGTTATCTATTACGTGAGGGGAACAATTGATAGTGAGGAAGATTTTGAAAAGTTCAACCCACCCGACCCATTCGATTATGATAGGTTGGACAGGCTCAGAAAGGTGATAAAAAATAATAAAAACAGGTTGGCGGTTGTGGGCGGAATACATGACGCCTTTGAAATACCATCCCAGATGAGGGGCGTAAACAATTTCCTGATAGACCTTTATAAGAATCCAGGCTTTGCAAAGAGACTCATTGAAGCCTCCGTAAATTATAACATTGAGCTGGCAAAAGCCATGATTGACCTGGGAGTAGACGCCCTCATATCGGGAGACGACTACGCCTATAAACATGGACCATTTATGTCGTTGAAACTTTTCCGAGAATTCATAGCTCCCTATTTGAAAAAAATCGTCGATGAGGTACACCGGAGGGGAGTTCCCTTTATTAAGCACTGTGACGGCTACATCTGGCCAATCCTAGACGACATTGTGAACACCGGAATAGACGCTCTACACCCAATAGAACCCCAGGCGGGAATGAGCTTAAGGGAAGTCAAAGAAAAATATGGTAACAGGATATGCGTAATGGGCAATGTGGATGTGACCAATGTGCTGCCCCTCGGAACAGTTGAAGACACGGTTAAAGATGTTAAAAGATGCATAGAAGAAGCAGCAAATAGTGGCGGGTACATCCTAAGCTCCAGCAACTCAATCCACAACGCAGTCAAAATTGAAAACTTCAAAGCCATGATTAAAGCCACAAAAAAATATGGAAAATATCCCCAAATTTAAGTTAAGTCCGAGTTAAGTATATATCTACGTTTCTCATATTTATGTATTATGTTGCCGCAGAAGTTAACCTTATCTAGGAAAGAAGAGGCGGAAATCAGGAAATTCATGGCAGAAACCAAAAGCAAGGAGGAGTATAGAAGGGCGGAGGCAGTCCTTTACAAGGCGGAGGGACTCTCCTACAGAGCCATCGCAAAGAAGATGAACGCAGCATACCTCTCCGTCTACAAGTGGATCCAGAGATACAAGGAGGGAGGGGTGAAAGCCCTCCGCACCAAAACCCGCCCAGGAAAAAAGCCCAGAATAACCCCTGAACAGAGGAAAGCCATAGTTCAAACCGCCCTCCAAAGTCCCCAGGCCTTCGGCTACCTCAAAAACGAGTGGAGCGTAAGGCTCCTTGCAAAACACCTCACCCAGAAGATGGGAATCCCGATAAGCAAGACCCACGTGTGGGAAATCCTCCACGAGCTAGGCATAGCCTACAAGAGAGCTAAAGCTGTGGTTGAGAGCCCCGACCCCGAATACCCGGAGAAAGCCCGCCGAGTGGAGGGCTACAAGAAAATTGCTCCCGCGCTCCTTAAAAAGGGGTTGCAGTAGCCTTTGAGGACGAGAAGTGGCTGGAACTCAACCCCATAATAGGGTCTGGGTGGATGCCCCGAGGAGAGCAAAGGAGGGTTCCCACGCCAGGCGTTAATCGGAGGATAAACACCTTCATAACCTTGCTCTGGCCCTCCAAGAAGAAGCTCCACCATATCCGCAGGAGGAGGAGAAGCCGAGAATTCAAAGAGCACCTACAACAGCTGCTAAGGTACATAAAGAGGCACAGACTAAAGAGGATCATCCTCATCATGGACAATGCAACAATCCACCGTAGCCGGGAGACCATGCAGTTCCTTGAGAAACACGCGGAGAAAATAACCCCCTTCTATCTGCCGAAGTACGCCCCGCGGCTCAACGAGGTTGAAGGCCGGGTGAACAGACACCTCGCACGCGACGTGTGCACAAACCACAACTATCAAAGTATTGAAGACCTAGAGAAAGCAACAAGAAAATATATAAGAAAGCTCAATAGATATCACAAATAATCGGACTTAACTTAAATTATAAAGAACACCCTTCTTTGGGTCAGATTTGCTACATATGGTCCTGAAACATTTAATGCACTTATTTTTTCGTCTTCTTTACTTTTTGGACAAAGTCACTTACAACCTCAAGCAGTTCCACCATTTCTAGCAGTTCCCCCTCTCCGATACGGTAAAATTCATGGACTTTCATATATCTCAAAAAAATTAGTCTTTTAGCATGGTTAAAAACTTCGCTGGATATTATTCCCTCGTTTTTGAGAATTTCAAAAATTTCCCTGTAGGTTGACGGAAACCCTAACTTTTCCTCTGATACTATGTGTTCTACTATTTCTATAAGAGCGTTTACTGCTTGGAAACACTCCATTGCCAGTGTGTTATAGATAAGATAGTCTAAAACATTTTTGTCCCTCAATTTTTGGGCGTTAGCAAAGTGTTTTTCAAATCGTAGTATGTTCTCGACAAGCCTCATTTCAGCATATCCATTGCTATCCTTTGATATAGCCATGAAGTTTCAAGGTAGTTTCTCAACACAATCCTTTTTATGTTGAGTAAGAAGTCTTCGTCCCTACAAAAAATTTCTCGCCCATATTTGAGAACTTCAAATTGAATGTGAAGAGGAAGACGGTGAAAAAGAACAACGTCAAATTTCTCAGAGTACATACTGCCTACCTCAGCCTCTATTTCCGCATCGGGTTCCTTCAAAACAACCGCTAAGTCTATATCTGAAAGCGGTTTTTCAGCCCCCATCACGTAAGAACCAAAAAGAAAGATGGCAACAACCTTGGGGTAAGCCTTCATCTGATTAATTAAAGTCTCTAACTTTTCACTGTTCTTCTTCATTCAAACAACACCTATGCGTGCTTGTTCAACGTTGCGGAAGTTCTTTAATGTTTAGTTTCTGTTTTTTGGGAATTAGAGGTCTTCTTTAAGGTAGGTTTCTTTAAGGAACTCTGAAACTGTTTCTAAGGTTTTCTCCGCTATGTCCACCGCTTCTTTAGCATCTTTCTCAGAGTATAGGTCCATAGGGGTGACTACTCTCCCTGCTTTCACTTTTGGATACCTGGCAAGGTAGTATTGGTCCATAAGCCAAGCCAAATCGTGAAGCATTTCTCGCAGGGGCTTCACCCATTTTTCTGGAGCGGTTACTATTATGTCTGATGCGAAGAATGCCGAGGGATCGTGCTCCGCTATTTGGGTTACCCCTTCACATGCTAGGGCTGCCTTCATTGCCTTTTCGGCGGTTTGTTGCGCTTCTAAAACGGCCTTGTGGTATCTTTTCTCCCTGAGGTGAGTTTTTGCCGATTCTAGGTCGATTCCAGCTTCTCTTAGAAGTGCCTTTGCCATCTCACGGGTGATTCCAGAAACCATTATTTAGCCACCCACACTCTTGAGTGAGAGTATCTTTTTATCTCTCCCCTCTTTTCCATATCTTCAAGGATATTCGTCTGCTCTCTGAAGAAGCCATTGTCAAATAGGACTTTATATGAGGAGTAGACTCCGAGAGCGAAGGGGAACTTTTCTTTAACCATGAAGTGAAAGTCATCCATAGAGCAGACTTCCACACTTATCTTTTTCCTCACCTTTAGAGAGGCCCTAAACGCAACTTCACTTATTGTTTTAGCCACATCTTGAGAATAGTCTGGCAAGATTACCAGGATATCAATGTCACTGTCCGGCAGAGCGTCACCCCTAGCTTCAGACCCATATACCACAATGGAAACAGCACCCAAACCAACCAACTCTTCAGTAAAACCGCGTAACTCTGCCTCTCTTAGCAAAACCTCACAACCTCACAATATTAGCTTCAAATCTATTACTTAAACCTAGTGAACACGACACTAGCACAGCCTATACACAAAAGATCCCCCTTTTTAAACTAATTTTTCCAGACTCATTCTTCGAGATCCTTCGCAGCTTTAAATCCTCCTCTCGTAGAGGATAGATCTCATGCATTTTCTTGAAAAGGGAGATACCTAAAACAGTTTCAAAAAAGGGTGCAGTCAACAGTTAAAGGGAGCCAAATATCCCAGCTGCATTCACAAATATGTGAAACGAGTTTCAATAGTATTTATGGTGCTTTCCTGTGGTTCCAACCCTTTTCTTCTATGAATAGTCTTGAAAAACATTTTGTAGCAAACACTGGGAAGCTCTCTGTCTTTTAATTTTTTTATGGTAATGTGCCTGGCACAATTTACTCAGCGTTACCTACTGTGGGTGGTGTAGTTTTGTGACTTCCACTCACCCTTTTTTATGCCTAGAATAGTATTTTTTCCACGCCAAATGCAGATTTTAAGGACTAGTTTGAAGCAGTTTTTACGCTAACCGAAACCCCCAACAGGTGAAGCCCAGTGAAGTGTTCCATGTGTCTGAGAGCATGATTAGCTGAGGAATAATTTAATTAGCCAAATGGTACTGTACAGGGCGTTTCTGTGTAAGTCGACCGGCTTCAAGGTGTAGTGGTAAGGTACAGGCTACCTGCACATTTCCATTCTAACCATAGAAAAAGGGTGTATTCCCTAAAAAAATAGAATTTTTTTGGGCGATTTCGCTTGGAAAAATTTAAAGCCACGCTTCAATAATAGTCACTCAACTGGTGGTTTTGATGGGTGAAGTTATCGAAGTCGTATATGAGAATGGGGTTTTTAAACCTCTCAAAAAAGTGAGGTTGAGAGAGGGTGAGTTCGTGAAAATAGAGATTAAGGAAACTAAAAAAGTTACTAAGAGATTTTTCAAAAAGCTGGAAGAGTTGGAGAAAAGAATCGAGAAGGTTGAAGGTGCCTACAGAGTGCTTGAGGAGTTAAGGAATGCTCGTTGTTGATTCCTCTGTTTTTGTCGATTCTCTATTTGAGAAGAATGCAACCAGAAACAGAATGGCTAAAGAACTATTGAAGTCAATTGAAGGCTTACCCATATTCATCCCAAGAGTTTTTCTCCTTGAACTGGTTTCCGTCGCAGGAAGGCTTAACATAAGCCTCACCAAAAGGGATGTCGAAGAACTCACCGGCGACTTCGAAATTCTATCTGAAGATTTCTTATTCGAAGAGGCTTTCAAAATAGTTGAAAAAACCCACTCCAGAGCAGTTGACTCATACTTTATTTTCGCTGCAAAATTAACGAATTCAGCCCTAGTTTCCTGCGATAAAAAAATGATTGAAAATGCCAAAAAAATTGGTGTAGAAGCGTACTATCTACTTGAAGAACTAGACAAAATCATAAAAATTATCAAAGAATTCAAGAAAAGGTAAAACCCAAAAACATTAAACACCAAAGAACAACGAGTATATTTCAGGTAACCATTTTCTACATTGTTTCCCACACAAACCCCAGATTTCCTCTCAACACCCCTTAAACAAGTTAAAACGGGCATAAACCTGTTGATAGAAGCTATCTCAACATTTGGTTCCTCCAACAAAATCTCTGGAAGACACCCCTACCAATTGGGGGCACAAACACATCAAAGATGAAAGAGTGCGCACGCATAACCACAGCCTGCACGAACCCCTAAAACACATGAAAATTTACACTTAAACACCTTTGGCTATTTGTAGAACCCCAAATACTACAATATTGAAAAATGTACTTAATACATTTTAATAGATTTATGGTGCTTTCCTGTGGTTCCAACCCTGTTCTTTTATGAATAGTCTTGAAAACATTTTGTAGCAAATACTGGGAAGCTCTTTGTCCTGGTTTTTTATTGTAATATACCTGAGAATGTGGTTTATGGTAAATGTTCCAATCAGCTCAATATGGTACCTTCCTATTTTAGTCAAATTTTTACCCGAATATGATGTGTCTAAAATGTTTTTATCCTTATCAAAGGTTACCTCGACGAATATTTCGGGGAACACTCTTTTCTTTATTCTCCATTTTGAACCAGTTTTAGTTACCTCGCCGCCAATAAATTTCCCTAGCCCATCTATGTCTTCCTCCACCAAAAGGTTGAATGGCTCTTTACGTTGTTCCAAAATCTTCTTCATAAGATCTGTTTTTTCGCCATACTCTTTATCAGATGGCTCCTCATTCTTAATTCTGCGTCCAATGAAATCCAAAATTATTCCCGTATAGGTGACTGTGTCCTCTCCGGGAATCATGTGGACTCGTTCCCCTGAGAACAGGAATTTTAGTTCACCCTCCACATCCCCGAACTCATCTCCATAATAGAAGTAAGAGATGTGCCCATTTGCTTCGGGGAAAAATTCGATGGTAATTGTCCAGTCCTCATTCAACCCCACATCGTCAAATCTTGCCCCAAGATCCTCATATACTATCCTGTGAAGCGTAGCCTCCTCCAAACCCTTAAACAATGAAAATTTATTGGCACTGTATTCCTCCAATTCCTTCTGATGAGGACTACCCACACCAGTTGCATCAATCTGGTTCACAGTAAAAAACCTTCTAGCCCCAACCATACACAACACCAATTACCATGTCTATAAATTAGTACAAGCATTCCTAAGTTAACAAATGTAAAAAGTCTTTGTACTACTCAAAGAATAATTTTGAAAACGAAAATAAAAAACGTTTGGTTTGAGGCTAAGTCAAATTCGTACTTTATGTGGCTTGAATGGTACACGACTATCAGGATACCAAAGCTTTGTACTGAAAATTTTGTAGCTCTCCATTTCCAGGTGGATCATAGTCCTTGGCTAATTGCACATCCTATGGTAGTTCCTATCTTTTCCTCCACTGCAGTACAAACAATTTCTGAAATATGGTGAAACCAAACATAACATACAATGTATCCAAGGCTGATATAATTAAATGGCATGTAGTTCCACGCCGTTTGTAGCAGGTTCGACCTATTTTCCGCACATTTGTGAGTGTTATGATAGTGTTTGTTGTTTTCTCAAGTGTTTAACCGTAACTTTTGAGTTAAATATATTATGAAGCTTAGAATCCGTAGGAAAAATGGCTGCTCATGCTTGGAGGGACTAAACCCTGAGGAAAACATCAGAATCTGAAAATGGATTTCAAACCAACTAGATATAATGCTTCAAATACTGAGTTTAGTAGCTCCTATTATTTTAAGGTGCAGCTGGTTTGGAGTGGGGTTTACTGAATCAAGAAGAGGCGTATACACCTCATAATAAAGACCCCGGGTTACTACACGATACATGAGTTAGCAGTTACAATACTTGAAAGCTTCAACCTAGATCTGGACCACCACTTTGAATTCTATGACACATTGATTGGCCTGTAGCTTCCATCGCCTTTGAGAGGGCGGAAGCAAGCCTCCTTATCGTAGACATGATATGTAGCACAATGTTCTCCAAGGGACGCAAAAACAATTGTACACAATATAGATGAAATTACGATATCAAGGGGCCTTCAGAAATATCGGGGACTACCTTTTGCTAATTTTTGACTACGGAAACTTCTGGATCTTTCTAGTAGAACTGGTGCAAGTGCAAGATGAAGGGTTAAAGAGACCGGAGATAATCGAATCTGTGGGTGCCTCACCGGTTCAATATCCTGAATGCAAGCCCAAATAGAAATTGAGAAGGACTTTCCTGAAATTGAAAAACATTCGGAGCTGAAGAATGAGCTGAAGTTATGAGGAGAGAACCTCAAAAATAATAGAAGAAATGATGAAAAAGGGAAAAAGGATAAACGAAGCCAGAAAATTTCACCCAAGACCTAAATGAAATTGAGTGACGTGCTTTGTTGCACAATTTTACTTTTTCGAATGGATTTATTTAATATTCCTAATTTTTTCAGATTAATATTGTGAAATTGCAAAAAATTCATCAAAATATATAAATAAATAAAAAAAATAAAATTATGCAACACAGCAGACTGACGGAAAAGTTTTTACGCAAATTATATCGATAACATTTAAGAAATGCTGACTGACTGGGCCAATTATATTTTAATATTACACTATTCCATCAATAATTTTAATATGCACTTTAGAAAAATAATCTTGGAGGAGTAAGTGTCTTTGCGTCATCATTCACTTTGTCTGAAATAATTGATGAGGCAGTTAGTTTTTGTGGAGTGTTGTTTTTATGGGTGCCGTGAATTTTTCTGGTTTGGTTGACTTAACTCCTAGTTATCATGTTAAGGTTTGGCTGGTTAATTGTTTTGTTAAGGGCTTGACTGAAATTGGAAATGTTGATGAGGCGGTTAAGGTTGTTTCTGCTTTGCCGGACTCTGCGTGGCGACTGCAAGTTTTATCGGAATTAGCTTACCGTCTGGCTGAAAAGGGAGATTGCGAGGGCGCCTTGAAAATTTTTGTGGATTTCAAGGACGATGACATTGTACTGGATCATCTCCTAGATATTGGAAAGTGTGTTTATGAGAATGTTGAGAAGGTGCTGAATACTTACAATATTAATGGTGAAAGGGTGAGGCGGGCGGTCACCAGACTTGGAAATTATTGGCTACTTGAGTGGTTTAGACTTATCGCTAGGGCGGGAAGAGTGGATGAGGCACTGGAAGCTTTGCGAAAGTTTGAGGAACACCACTACCGCGCAGAGGGTTTGTTAAAGGTAGCAACAGCCTTGGCGGAGAAGGAAGATCAACGATATGGAGAGGTTTTGGATGAAGCCCAGAGGGTTGCCGATAGCATTTCCAATACAGATTATGATGACATAATCTCTGATGCGGCTGAAGAATTAGCATCTGTAGGGAAGAATGACAAGGCTCTTGATTTGGCTTACAAGATTTTTGACGATTTCCGGTTAGCTGAAACCCTAACTTACTGTCTTAAGTATTTTGAAGGAGAACTATTCGAGAGTACTGTTAATGAAATTCTTGAAATTGTTGATCCACTCCCCTGGGCAGATAGAGATTACCTTTTAACTAACCTTTTCTCTATTGCTGCCACGAAGAAGGAGTTAAATAAGTCTCTTCTTAAAAGGATTATTGAGAAAACGGAACCTGAAACTCTTCAAGGCGCAATGCAAGTTGTTTACGCCTCTAGGCTTGCGAAAGGGGGTGATGAAGAGGCGGCAAAACTATACAGGGAGGGTATGGAAAAGTTGAGGAAGATGAAGTGGGAAGAACGAGCCGACATAGCTATTACTTTAGTACCGCTTATACCTCCCGCCTTCGTAGATGAGTTTGTTAAGTTTGTAAAAGAGATTCCAGATATCAGAAACCAAGCCATAATTCTCCGCGAAGTATCTTTGCTTCAAACTGCCATGGGAGAGATTGATAATGCTTTGAAGATAGCTAGAAGCATACCTGTGTCATCGGATAGTTCCGCATCCCTATTTGGTATAGTTCGAGCCCTATCTAAGGAGAATTTTGAGAAAGCCCTAAACATTGCTGGAGAGATACAGGATAAGAATTGGCGTGTGGCCGCATTATCCATAATCTTCGCCGATGCATTAGAAAGGGGAGAGTTCAAAGAGGAGCTTTTCAAAAAAATTCTATCCAGTCAAATCAGGGGAAATGAGAGAGACGCACTCTTAATCCTTGAGCAAGTAGTTATTGCTCTAGTTAAGTCTGGGAGGAAAGAGTTGGAGGAAGTAGTTAAACTAGTGTGTGGGCTCGACCAGCTGAAAACCTTGGAAAATACCTTAAAATTTTTATCCAAAGATAGTTTGGAAGATGCCCTAAAGGAAGCCAGAAAGGGGCTGGGAGTTATAAAGCCGCTGGCTCTCTCTGCAGTAGCTATAAAGGCTTACAAGTCTAGGGCGGCCGTCTCCCTAAAGAGGATTTTTGAGGAGGCTATGAAGGAGGCTAAGAAGATCAAAGTCCTGTATGAGATCGAAGCGGTCTACACCGTGATAGCCTCAGTGTTAGCAGCGACTGGAAAAGTTGAGGACGCTATTGAGATAATCATAGATAAAATTCCTCCAAATGCACAGATACAAACTCTATCCACTCTCCTCACTCTCATGCCCGTGGTTGGAAGAGTCGATTATCCGGTTAGATTCCTTTCCAGAGCCACTGAGAAAATGGATTTGCCCCTATTCCGAATCCTTACCTACACTTTTGAGGAGGACCGCACAAGGGAATTTGAAGAACTAGTGGACTCCTTAATATCCTATGACTTCTTCCCCCTCGACGAGTTAATAGACTATTTTGAAATAAGGGGGGAGACTGAGTGGTTTCAAAAACTGATTGAGAAAGAGAAGGATGCCAATGAACGACTTGATGATTTTCTGACATTAGGCCTCACACTTTCTGTTAATGGGAAAATCGACCAAGCTAAAAAGTCCTTTGAAAAAGCAATCGAAGAACTTGACAAAATATCAGAAGAGGAGGACAGAAAGTACGCAGTATATTCCTTAATGGCGAACGTTTTAAGTTCGACTGATAAAAATTGCATAGACCTAGTAAAAGACCACATAGATCCTGAGAAAGGTAGGCTACTCTCCACACTTTTTGAAGCCTACAAACATGCCTCAGAAGGACACGTGGAAAAAACACAGGAAATCTTCAAAGAAATCATTGACAGACACCCAGACTTAGAAGACATTTTAGAATCTATGGTCACAGTAGCGGGATTAGCAAAAGGCAAAACTTCCACAGTACTCCTCCAACAGCTAGAACCGGAAATACTAAAATTTTTCGACGAAGATAGTGTTTCTACAATTTTGTGCCGCTTCATAATCGCCGGCGGCGATCCTGAGGCAACTGTAAAAATGGTTGAAAAAAATTGGGAAGGAAGCTCAGAAATACTAAAAGAAATAGCATACTATTTGGCACTATCAGGAAAAATGGAGCCACTAATAAAAATAGTGGAAAGCGCAAACCAAAAAAATAAAGAAGCCATACTCGAAACAGTCGCTTGGCGAATGGCAAAACAGAACCCAGATAAAATCCTAGAATTGGCAGAAACCCTACCAGCCCATACCAAAGACCGAATCCTACACATGATCGTGGAAGTACTCACCAGAAAGGGAAGGGTCGAAGAAGCGATAAATATCACAAGAAAAATAGCAGCTCATGAAGACTACATTCAAGCCCTGACAAACATCCTCCTAACCTACATAGAAAAAACAGCAAAAATACAAAAATAAAATAAACACCAATTCTAGCCCAACAAAACAACACAACATCCACAAATTAGAGTCTATAACTAAATCTCCTCCTAGCAAATTTTTTTGAACCACCTCCACCAAAAACGAGTTCACATCATTTATTGAATTCAGCAAGGCATTTTGTCCAATTCAAGAGTCCTCTACGCACAACCACCCCGATTACTCTTATCCGAAAATGTAGTCCCGGTAACAGCACAATAAAAACATTTCGCTCAGAGGATCATCCTCATCATGGACAATGCAACCATCCACCGCAGCTGGGAAACCAGGCAGTCCCTTGAGAAACACGCGGAGAAAATAACCCCCCTCTTCTATCTGCCGAACTACGCCCCGCGGCTCAAAGAGGTTGAAGGCCATGTGAACAGAAACCTTGCACGCGACGTGTGCACAAACCACAACCATCAAGGTATTGAAGACCTAGAGAAAACAACAAGAAAATATATAAGGCTCAATAGACATCACAAATAATCGGACTCAACTTGAGAGCGAAATATTTAATACAAAACAATATAATAGAGAAGGTAACGCCCGGTATTGGACAAGAATGATGGTGAAAACCAAGCCAGCCAATTAGCCTAAAAAGGGGCCTGAACGTAGGTTGGGATGCTAAAGAAGCTCAAAAACGCAACCTGCGTTGAGTAGTACTTCCGCCGTCGCCAGTTGGTTGCAGTACACAAAACGTCTGCAGGAGTGAAGAGGTTTATGCCCTAAAGGGCATGTGCCTAGTGGGCGGAAACCGGGGACCACCAAGGAATGTTCAAGAAGTTTCGGACAACGGCAGCCCTCAGTGGTGTGAAGAATGGGAGTATACTAAGGGTGGTGGGGATTTGTGTTATTGCTGACTGCTGGCAGACAAAGGGGATTGTGTAGTTGTTCACAGAGGAAAAATGAGGAGGATGCGGCGAATACTTTGGTTAGATGTCCAGTTTGATGCGGAGTTTTGGGGAAGTTTATGAAATGTTTTGGAGGAGGCATAGTTTATGGTTGATAAAGAAGAGGGATTGACTGGAGAAGATGTGAAGGTCCCCATCCGTGAATTAGTCATTAATGATAGTAAACGGGTGAGGATAAGAGATATGGCGGACTATAGTGACATATTTTTTGCCATAGAGTTTACCATTTTAACCTATTGGGAGGATTGTTGTACCACTTTAAAGGATAGAGATGTTATTAAATCTCTTTACAGTCTACTTGGAAATTTTGATGGCCAAGAAGAGGGAACACTAGCTTCAGAAATAGCAAAAGCCTTGAAGGCGACTCTAATATGGAGGAAGAGAATCAGAAGAAGAAAATATAAACTTGGAGAGATTCTTTCCTGCATTTCACTACTTATATCTGTGGCTAGAAACCATCAAAGCCCAGACGGCATAGGATATCTAAAATGGATTAAAAACTTCTTTGAAGGAAAAATGCCCTTAACCATAGAGGAAATATTAGATTACATGTGGGAAAATGAAATGTAAACCTGTCCTTCATAGATGCTATAATATTAGTGGTTGTACTCTAACTCATGTGGAATACATGTATCTGTTGGATTAATCATGATAATGAGTATATGGAAGATAAAAACAAGTTAACTGCAATATTTATGGATGGTGTTTGGAAATATGTGTGGAGATTTAAAACTGGTTCCAAGAGTGGAGGTTCAGATATGTATCCAACCTGGTTCTAAATGAGCAAGGGTGAGATAAATGTTTACTTTTGGAGATAAAGATAGGTTTTTGAAGATGAATTTATCCCCCACATTTATTCAGCTTCTCGGCTTGGATTTGTTATTAACCCTTTATGCAAAGAAGAGGAATGCTTGTACACTGAGTGAGGTTGAAAAGGAGCTTAGAGGAATACTATCGGAATCTTCGAAGCAGGAGATTCTGACTTTTTTTATGGAAATGGAAAAAAGAGGCTACATTGAGATGGAAGAAGTTGAAATCGCTGGAAAAAGAGACTTCCTCTTAAAACCTACCGACAAACTCTTAAAAGAGTTTAATATAAGCGATCTTTTACTAGATCGAATGGCTATGATTAAAGATATGGTGGATATGTCTCTCCCAATGCCGGGTCAAATTAGAATTTATGAACCCGGTCCGAGCAGAATTTATGGCCTGATAGTTTCCTCTGTTGAGGATAGTATGCCGGAAGGCGTTGAGAAGGAGGTTGTGTGCAGACTGTTGGAGGGAGTGGAGGACTACGCCCTCGAAGAAGATTTTGGATTTATAGTATGTTCCTTACTTCTACATCTAATTGTTCTACTTGGGGTGAGAAGCTCGAAGATTGGAAGAGCACTGAACATGTTAGAGGTGTTTGAGGAGAAGATGATGAATGGTGAGAACAGTCTTTTCTGGTCAAAAGTCATGATAGAAGCCGCTGAGGCGAATATACTCTACGGTGGAAGGAGGATAAATAGAGCTGAAAAAATATTCGAGAAATTGGAGAAGTATCCTAATTTCCCACTAGAAAATAGGCTTCTCCTTAAAGCGAAAATAGCCTCTCTAAAAATGCTAACTAGCGTCAACTCCTGCATGGAAAAGTTTCGGGGGATAATACATTACATAAAGGAGAATTACTCAGGGATTGGTAAAGGCCCCTACATTAAAGATCCCGGACTTGTTCTTATAACTGTGCTTAATAGAATCGGTGACTGCATGAAGATGGAAGGCGGTTTTCCGCTGAGAACACTCTACTTCGGCTTTTTCAGCTTCTTGAGGAGCCGACTCAAAGGTCAAGACCTTTATGGTCTATACCACTCACTTGGAAGTTTACTGGTCAAAAATAGATACACTCTTTCGAACCCAAGTCTTGTTGAGGAGGTTTTCAAGTTTTGGGATAAAGAAATGGATAATTTAGAGCAGAAGGCTGCAGAGTCCGGACTTGATGCGTTTGGATACGTTTCAGAATTTATTTTTTATGCCTTGCGGTGTTTCTCAGGGAAACCAGAGGTAATTGAGCAAATGCTTCAAGTTGATGTCAAACGCTTAGGAATAGATATGGATGATCCTTCAAATATTATTGTTATGTTGCTTGTTGAACTGTATATCGAAGATAAAAAAGTAAATCTTGAAAAACTATTTGTGGCGTTAGAGAGTTTTGTCAGTGAAACAAAAAGTTCTCGAGGAACCAAGAAGAGAGAGTGGCATCCGCCTGAAAATATATTTTTTTCACTCAGAGACCTAATATTAACCTGTGACTCACTGGGAAAAATGGATGTTCTAGAGGAAATAGAAGAGAAATTTGACGGCTACCCTTCCTCATTCGAGAAACTTGTCGTATTAACTGATATTGCCTATGCCTATGCGCTCCACGGAGTAGGAAAATATAAACAGGTTGTTCTAAAAGTTGTGGAATCCGCAAAGCAGATGGTGAAAAAAATTCGGGTACCTTCCTACCCTGAAGAACTCAACCCCAAACAGATAAACAAGTTATCGAAAATCGTCGCTATAGTGGACACCCTAGGAAAAATCTTAGCCGTAACTATGAACCCAGACATTGTAGAACCCATAGTGGAACTATGCTCAAATATTCCGCTAAATTATGACTATTTTAACATAAGGAACCTTCTACAAGCAATGATTTGGCAGATAAAATCAACAAAACAGGGAATAGAATACAGCAGATGCACAGAATATGGCTAACCACCAGCAGGAGAACAACCAACTACGAGAAAAAAACCAAAAAATGGCAAACCCTCTAGCACTATTCCTCATCCATTTGACAAGAAGCTGTTTGAAGCACAATCCTTATTTTCAGAATCCTCGGCGAGACAAACCACCAAATCTATTCTAGCGGGGCGTCAACAAATAAAGCCTTGCGCTTTTCGCAAGTTATGGAGGGAGAATAGTCTATCTACCTTTTCTGTTTTTAAGGTTCCACAATTCTTCAGCCAACTTTTCTATGTAGTCTATCTTTTCCAGCCTGTTTTTCCACTCTTCTGGAATCTTCTCCACTCCGTGATATGCTCCGCTTATCGCCCCAGTCATGGCTCCTATAGTATCAGTATCTCCACCAAGGCTTATCGCATAAGTAACAGCATCCCTAAAACTATCCACATTTCGCGAAAAGGAGTAAATGGCTGCCGGCACCGAATTATATGCCTCTACTCCATTTCCAAGCTCCCTAACAACCCTTCTTTTGTTCGTTTCATTCAGCAACTCGAAACATTTTTCAATTTTCTGCCTGTAAACTTCACTTCTTGTAAAGTCTTTTATTTTGCCTAAGAAGTCGTATGGATCCAGTTTGATGGATGGGTCGGCTTTAACCGCTAGTGCTACACTATAGGCCTGTATGGCCGCCCCCTCCATTCCCAGCCCGTGAGCATGTGTAATTTGGCTTTGAGCATAGGCTACTGAACGCAGCTCTTCCTGATCATCGTAATAGAGAAGCCCCACAGGAGCAACCCTCATAGCCGCACCATTCCCATAGGAACCCAATCCATTAAACAACTGCTTTGAAGCCTCACTCCACGAATAACCCCTCTTTATCATCCTAAAAACACGAGGCGGACCACTCGCATAGCCCCTCCAAGGCTCCTCCTCATAATTCCTGATAAAAGTCTGAGCCATGTGGCCCCCATCAAAACCCCCACACGAAATTAAAGATTCCGCCACACCAATCATCATGTGAGTATCGTCCGTCCACCTCCCAGAATAGCCACCAAACTCCAAGTCCGAAACCCAAAAACCCTCAAAACTGCTGCCTAACGCGTCACCCACAGCATTCCCAACTAGACATCCTAAAAACTTCGTCAACATAGCAATCAAATTAAAACTAAATGCTACAAATTTTTAAAAGTTTAGCCTATCTTAAATATCGATAAGTTCAATTTTAGAAACTGGCAAACCAATCATATTGAAAAAGGGCATCCAACCAAGACAGATCCAATTGTGGAAAATTACATCAAAATGGAAATGATATTGAGGCCGCAAATCCGAAACGAAATTTTTTGAGAGAAGCATTCCCCGAATTCCCGCATGAAAAGGGCTGGGTAGTTGAATAACACTGAGAAAGTGAAGGAAGAGAGCATGGATGAGTGAAGGAAGTAGGAGACTAACAGAAAACGAAGCCTTAAATTTAGAATGGAGGTTCAATCATGAACTTGGAGGAAGCAGAGAAGGTTGTTAGAATATTGCTTACAGCCGATGGAGGATGTGAGTGCTGCGTGTCAAGTTTGCTGGAACTATTCTGTGAAAACTTCCCCCAATTCAAGGAACGCGCGCAGAGAGCCTTTAGAAAAAGGTTTAACATGGAACTTGAGGACTTTATAAGGGAAAAAGAGCTTTGCTAATTTTCATCAAAACAGCTAAGATTAAAATCACGGTAAGAAATATAATCTGTGGAGGTGTCGTAATACCTATGACTGAGTTGAAAATTAAAATTCCCGAGGAACTAAAGAGGGAGATGGAGAAATTTGGAGTCGACTGGTCACCAGCAATAAGGAGAATGATCAAAAGGGAAATTCAAAACTTGACCGAGATCGAGAGAATAATCTCTAAAAGCAAAATGACCGAGGAGGAGGCCTTAGAACTAGGCGGAAAAGTGAGCAAATCGGTTGCAGAGAGGTTTAGAAAGCATGCTACTGGTGACTGATGCCAATGTGGTATTTGCTGCTCTCATAACTGGGGGAGGGACGTTTAGAGTTTTTGTGACAAACAGGCTATTGAGGAATTTCCGTTTCATAGCTCCAGAGTATCTGTTCATCGAAATTCATGAGTACTCTGATGAAATAATGGAAAAGGCAAAACTCCGTCAAGAAGAATTAGAAGTTGTTTTGAACTTTCTGGAGGAACAAATAGAGATAATTCCGTTTGAAGAGTTTGCAGAAAAGTACAATGAGGCAAAAAACATTTCACCAGACCCCGACGATGTACCTTACTTCGCGCTTGCACTAAAGTTAAACTGTCCAATTTGGTCGAACGATAGGAAACTAAAAGAACAGAATGCTGTTAGAGTTTACACGACGCAGGAAATCATACGAGCGCTTGGAATTTGAGATTTTTGCTCTCTCGTAACCGGAGAGAGGTGGACTTATTTAATGCTTGCATGTCCGCAAAGAAGTTTTTAAGGAATTTAGAGTAGAGGTTCCGTTACGAACCGGGAGGAAGTAGAGAAGGTTGTTAGAATATTGCTTACAGCCGATGGGAGTTGCGAGTACTGCTTGTCAAGTTCGCTGGAACTATTCTGTGAAAACCTGCCCAATTATAAAAACTCGCAAAACAAGCTTTTAGAAAAAGGTTTAACGTGGAACTTGAAGAGTTTATAAAAAGGAAAAAGATGCTTAATGGAAGGAGATAGAAACATGGAAGATTTGAAGGTTCTATGGAGGGAGACTAAGGAATTTGTTGAGGAACAGGAGAGACGAATAGCCGAAAAATATATCCATTTCCTCCGAAGAGTAGCAGAAGCCTACATTAGAAGCGGAAAACGAGTATTTTTCAGGGAGAACACAGTTGTCCACTACGGAGAAGGAGGATTCGGATGGATGATCATTGAAGCTCAGGAAGACCCATACCAAGTTTTCGGCGGCTATGTTCAAGAAATCCACTTTGAAACCAAAATAAGCGAGAGAGAAAAAAGAAACTATAAAGAGATAACAGAGCAAAATATCCAAGAGATAAAATACGAAATTTAGAATCACAAGAAGTTCTTCCCTATATCTTAAAAGTAGGAGTTTTTTTGAATAGAATTACGTTGAGAGACCGCTGAATCTTTGAGCTCTTATTTTGCTTTTAAAATTCGGATAACCGTTAGAAATAATATTAGCGAAATTTAAACATTGCTAAAATTAATAGTGCTCCTATGGAAAAATTATTATAAATACCCTATCATCCAGTTTTCGCCATCAGAACGGGAGTCTAAATCTAGGAAATATTCATAACCCAAATAGAGTTAGATAATCAGTAAAGAGAGGTATCTCGTATTAATACCTGTGAATACGAGAATTCCTATAAACGGGATTGGTGCCCATTAATGAGAGGCGAAGCAAGAAGATGGTTGGAGGAGGCGGAGTGGGACTTCGAAACCGCTGAATATCTTCACAGGAGCGGAAGATTCAACGCTGCTTGCTTCTATGCTCAGCAATCCGCGGAGAAAGCGGTAAAAGCATTACTATACTCCATAAATGAGTCACCCTGGGGGCACTCTGTAAGAGAATTGATCACCCGATTCGCAGGTGCCGCGAAAAACAATGTTGAACATCTTCTCTCCTACGCGAGGGAACTCGATCGACACTACTTCCCGTCACGCTACCCAAATGCGCATCCCTCTGGAACTCCCCACGAAGCTTATGATGAGGCCACCTCCAAAAGAGCACTAAGCTACGCAAAAGAGATTTTATCCTTCGCCAAAGACAGGATTGAGAGGAAGGAGCCTTGAAAGCCGATGTTCCAGAAGCTGTAAAAAACTACGTAGACAAAATTGCTAGGAAATTCGAAGCGCGGTGCATCATTCTGTGGGGTTCAAGAGCAAGAGGTGACCACACACCCAGCAGCGACTATGATATAATAGTTATCGCAGATTTTAAGGAGAAATTCCTCGATAGGCTCACAACTTTGATGGAGCTTGCCCCACTCCAGCCCAACATAGAAGTACTCGGCTACACACCTGAGGAGTTTGAAACCATGTTTCAACGCGGCAACGTAACCGCCCTAGACGCAATCCATGAGGGAATCCCCCTGCACGGCGAAGAATACTTCAAACAATACGCGAAACGTTTAAGGGAGCTTTTTGAGAGAGGACTTGAAAGAACAACCTGTACATGGAAACTGCCCGAACCTCAACGAACCCATTAAACCCACAGTAAGCCATCCGCTCCCAACACAGTTGGTTTTAGTGTTTGGGCAATTGAATGAGTTGACAGCCCCCCTTGGATTTGTACAAAAGCATTTTCTAGTTCTTGGCTTCTTCTCCTTCGCTTAAGCTCAGACCTCTGAGTTAAACGCATTGCCCTTTTTAGTGGAGAAGAATTTACGTTTCTTGTACATTCAATCCACAACTCTGGAAATTCAAATTCGCTTCCATCCTCAAAAGTTATCTTCATTCCTTACCTTCTCCTTTATCCTTTAAAGCGCTTCAAACATTTTCCGATTCGATACTCTCTTTGATGAATCCTACTAGATTGAGACCAAAACTAACGCAAATTGACGCAATTATTTCTGAATGACGCTTTGTCCGGTTTCTTTTGGCAAGAGAACTCCACGAATACTTCTTTGCTACTCTCATTTTTATCTCGCATTTAAGCTATATAAACCACCCTTCTATCTGAAAAAACGCGTATGCATTTTTTGTGGTAGGTGCATCCTTTCCGGTCATATGCGTCATTTTTAAATAAAGCCACACTAATATGTTATCAAAAGGGAAACAAAATGTCACTGGACGATAGGGCTAAACTACTCGAAACCATCTCGCAGAATTCCCTCGGCATAAGAGAGCTGATAAAGAAATTGAGGTGGAACCCTTCACGAGTAACCCAACTACTGAACAGAATGAGTGAAGAGGGACTCCTAGAGTTAAAACCAGTTAAAAATGAGACGCGGGGCAGACCCAAAAAAACAGTGGTTTTAACAATTTTAGGCCTTGATTTTCTGGAAACCCACAGAGAGTTAAGAGCGAAACCACTCAGGGCAAGAAAAGAAGACTTTGAACATGCAGTTAAGGACGCCCTATACGCTGAAAGACTAGCTGCAAAGGGCCAATCACTTTTTAGACTGTTTCTGGAGCTGAACCAAATTGTCCACAATATTAGGAGTTCTTCGGAAGCTTCTCAGCCTACTTGAAGAAAAAAACCTTCCATACATGATAATTGGAGGCTACGCCCTTCCCTTCTATGGAAGAGTCAGAGCCACACTCGATATTGATGTAGCCGTTATGGTAGAGATGGAAGAAGAGTTGGAGAAGCTTCGTGAGTATTTACTCTCAAAAAACTTCAAAGTTGAACTTTACTCCCCAAGGAACCCCTGCTTTGTAGCGGTTGACCGTGAAAGTGGCGTTGAAGTGGAAGTTTGGCTGAGACCCGACGGAATAGTTTTCGACCAAGAAACTCTAAAAAGGAGAAAAAGAGTCAAACTGGACAAAGACCTAGAAGCATGGATTGTTTCCCCAGAAGACTTCATAGTAAACAAACTTGCCAGCCCAGACAGAGGAGCGGTCGACGAACAAGACGTAAAAAGCGTACTAACCAGACAAAAAAACAGTTTAGATGAAAGCTACCTCAAAAAAAGAGCGAAAAACGCCGGAGTACTAAAGGTCCTGGAAACCATCCAAAAAATTTGAAGCACCATCTTTGGTTCCCGTCCGTCAAAAACCTTCTTTGCCTTGGGATGATGCGGTACACTAAACCATTCAGTTTTCCTCAAAGGGGAATTAGTTATTCTTTTTCTTCTATGCTTGTTTCTCTTCAAATTTTTCCTTTAGATGGTGTTTCTTGGTTTTTCTACGCTACGCCATAGTGTACCTTTTATAGAACCATTTTTTAATAGCTTCAACCAGCAATAGGTAGGCGCCTATTAAACCCACTAAGACTATGTAGAATAAGAGGGGTGGGGGTTCGAATCCGAATAGTTCGCCTAGTGGTGTGAATGGTATTATCAGTGCGAGGGCAACAACGGCTAATGTGCTTATGAGCAGAGGCTTGCTTGGCTTGCTTTTATAGGAGGGTGTTTTGCTGGTTCTAATTATGAATATAACCAGGGCCTGAGTACATAGAGACTCTATGAACCATCCAGTTTGAAAAAGTGATTCAGACGCGGCAAAGACGGATAACATTATGAAGAAGGTTAGGAAATCAAAAATGGAGCTTATGGGTCCAATGAGTAGCATGAATCTTCTTATGAAGGAAATGTTCCATCTCTTGGGTTTTTCGGTATATTCTGGATCAACATTGTCAGTAGGTATGGTTGACTCGGACAAATCGTAGAGGAGGTTGTTTAGGAGTATTTGTACTGGCGCCATGGGTAGGAAGGGCAGGAATAGAGATGCGCCTGCGGCGCTGAACATGTTACCAAAATTGGAACTCGTGCCCATAAGAATATACTTCAGTGTGTTGCCAAAGGTTTTTCGCCCCTCTAAAACTCCCTCAACCAACACCGTTAAATCATTACGTAGAAGTATTATGTCCGCAGACTCCTTTGCAATGTCTACTGCGTTGTCAACCGAAATGCCGACATCCGCGGTCCTTAAAGAAGGAGCATCATTAATACCGTCACCAAGAAAGCCTACAACATGCCCATTACTTTTTAAGGCATTCATTATCCTATCCTTCTGTTGGGGAGTCACCCTCGCGAAAACATTTGCTTCCTCCACAACCACCCCGAGAGCATCGTCAGGCATTCCCACAATTTCGCTTCCAAGAACAATTCCCTTAATTTTGAAACCCAACTGCTCACACAACTTTCTTGTCACTATTTCATTGTCGCCCGTGAGAATTTTTAGTTCTACACCAGCCTTGCTCAACAGTTGCAAAGATTCTTTAGCAGTTTCTTTGGGCGGATCTAAAAACACCAAATAGCCCAAAAACACTAATTCGCTCTCATCGTTGACGGAGTATACCTTCTTTTCCTCTCTAACCCACTTATAGGAGATTCCCAAAACCCTGTATCCTTCACTGCTAAACTCGATATGTTTCTGCTCAACCTTTTTTCTCAAATCTTGTGTCATATCAATTATCCTACCTTCAAACTCACAGTAGGAACACACTTTAACTATCTCCTCAAGAGCCCCCTTCGTAATAAAAAGCCGTTCGCCCCTCACATCATCAACAACAACTGAAACCCGCTTCCTCGTAAAATCAAATGGAATCTCATCCACCTTCCGGTAACCCCTAGCATTAACATCCACATTCTCATGTCTAAGTATTGCCTCATCAAGAGGACTCCTCAAACCAGTCTGATAATAACTATTCAAAAAGGAATACAACAAAACTTTTTCATACTCGTTCCCCTCAAAATCCACGTGGAAAACAAGCGTTACCTTATTCTCCGTAAGCGTTCCCGTCTTATCAGTACATAAAACATCCATGCTTCCAAAATTCTGAATCGCTGCCAAACGCTTAACTATAACTCCCCTCTTAGACATTGCCAGAGCCGACTTTGAAAGGTTTACAGAGAGAATCATAGGCAAAAGTTCAGGAGTCAAACCAACTGCCAAAGCCACAGCAAAAAGAAGAGACTCAAGAACTTGAGCACTAATAGCAGTATTTAAAGAAAAAATCGTTGGCAAAAGCTGAGGCAGCAAACCAGCCCCCTCAGGAGTCAAACCAACTGCCAAAGCCACAGCAAAAAGAAGAGACTGCTCTGCTTGCAGGGTTTGCCCCTTGAGTAAAACATTCATAAAAAAGACAAACAGCACAAGGAAAAAAGTGACCTGCATTATTAGAAAACCAAATCTTCTAAGCCCCCTCTCATACTCCGTTTCCGGATGCCTCTCAACAAGCCTCTTAGCAATTTTCCCATATTCTGTATGGCTTCCAGTCCTCACCACAACAACAGTTGCCGAACCGCTCACAACAGAAGTGCCCAGAAAAACATTGTTACCCATCTCAGTAAAATTTCCACGTTTCCCCTTAGGCTCCAAGGCCGTTTTTTCCACCGGAAAAGACTCCCCCGTTAACGCTGACTGATTAACAAAAAAATCCTTGGCCTCAATCACCCTGGCATCCGCCGGAACAATATCCCCCGCCGAAAGAAATACAATATCCCCCGGAACAATCTCGGAAAGCCTTACCTCCCTCCTGACACCATCCCTAAGCACCATCGCAGTAGTAGCCACCCTCTCCTTAAGCATCTCAGCAGCCTTCTCAGCTTTAGACTCCTGATAAAAGTCAAGAACCACACTAAACATCACAATCGAAAATATAATACCCGCATTCACTACCTCCCCCAGAAAAACCGAAATCAAACCCGCAAACAACAAAATAATTAACAAAGGATTCCTAAAGTGAGAAGCAAACTCAACAACAGCCGCCCGCCTCTTCCTCCTAGCAACCTCATTATAACCATAAATTTCAAGACGCCTCCCCGCCTCCTCAGATGAGAGACCCGACCGAGAAGTACCCAAACGAGCAAGAAAATCATCAATCGGAAGATCCAAAAGCTCCTCTGTCTCCACCACTAACTGCGCCTGGCTTGAAACCCCCTTCTTGCTCTTCTCCCTCGAAACGCTTAAACGCCTCATCGCTCTCACCACCCATTCATAAACAACTCACTTAGCTTGAATCGTATTCCTCTAACATAGAGAAAAGGCACTTGCTTATAAGACTTGTTAAAAAATTGTTGTTTCAGGTGCTGTGTTGCACAATTTTTATTTTTTCAATTTTTTTTATCTAATGATGAATTTTTTATAATCGCCCTTAAATAAGAATTTTGTGGCTGGCTGACCCTTTTTTAGGTTTGGTTCCAGGGCTTTGGAAGCATCCCAGTACACCGCCCACAAAAACCAAAAAATAACCATAGCCAGAACATCCTTCAGGGCCTCCAAAGGATTCCTTCGCCTCAAACTTCTACACACCCTAAATGCTACAATGTAGAACCTCAGGTTATCCTTACACACACCTTCCGTGGCAAGCAAACCACACCCGGATTATAAGAGCCTCGGCTCTCACACACATTCACGTGAGCCTCACCCCTGACATACTCGCCCGCCGAGTGGTTAACCCCCACATGCCGGTATCCTAACTCATCCAGGAAAGAGTAGGAGGTAAAGGCATCCGTGTAAACCGTGGAATCCTTAGAACGTGTATAAAAATGTTCAAAAAAAGGGGCGCTCTGGAGGCACACCAGTAGGAAGCTACAACCAAAAACTAGCATCTGGAGTACTGTTTGAATATATGGTTTCAAAAACTTTTACAAACACTATACCCGGCTAGTACTTTTGCGTCGTCGCTCGGACTGGAGTGTTTAGCAACATTTCCATTTTAGGCTTTTTACAGCCACCTACGCGTAGAGGGTTTTAACACATTCTTACTAAATGTTATCCTTGGTCGTGTGGCTTCTGGATTGAAGAGAAAGGGGGTTTTGAAGTTTTACCTCGTGTCTTGAAGGGTGGAGTTAATAGGCTTCTACCTTTAGCCCTGTGATCTCTTCGATCCATTTGAAGTGTTTTTTGTTTCTTGTGACTACCGCTTTGCAGCCGTTGTTTATGGCGATTGCTGCTACGACCGCGTCGGCTCCAACGCTCTTCCCGTTTCGCGCCAGTTCTCCTGCTATTTTTGCGGCTAGAATCGCGTCGCTGTATTTAAAGCTTAAGACTTCTAACCTTTCAAAGGCGCTTCCCAGTTTATGTATTATTTTTTCCCTTTTCATGTTGTCTATCAAAACGTAGGCACCGAAGAGTGCTTCGTAAACGTTGAGAGCGGTGGTTGCGTGGATGCCTTCGTTGTCTAGCTTTTTGGTGAGTTCTCTAATGGTGCTCGGCCTTCTGATCAAATCTACGAAGTAGGTTGTGTCAATACATTTCATGCTCTAGCCTTCTATCAATTTCTTTCCGGATGGAGCTTACAGCTTCCTCGTAACCCTGCACATCGCTCAGTTCGGGGTAGAGATCTAGCACTTCAATTAGTTTACCTTTCTTCCCCACCAGCCTCTTTATGACATCTGAGAAACTTTCATCGTTTCTTTTTATGCTCTTCAAAAGTTTGTACGCCTCATCTGAGAGAGATATTGTTTTGGTCATATGTGCACATATGTGTACAAATATTTAAATTTGATGGGATGCCAGAAGTTGTCCCATAATTCTCTTGGATTTTAACAGGTTTGAGGTGGCAAAGCCGACCGCCAAGCGTGACGCCACCTATATTATCTCCATTGAACCAAAACACCGAGAACATAACTCCTGCAGAGAAATGTTTTAGAGTGGAGGAAGCTTCCAAATTCCTACCCAGGTTATTCCATGAAAAGGGTTCACAGACGTAGGGATAGCTACACCAAGACTACTTCAATGGCGAAGTCCCACTTCCTCCGGCTGATAATGTTTCTCGTCGAGATGCTCTTCAAACAATTCGAGGACGCCCAGCTTGAATGTCCACGAGGAAGGGGAAGACGGCACAGCCACCCTCTAGGAAAGCTGGTCACCCCCGCCGTAATAAAACAGACCATTCACTTCTCTCACATTTTTCTAGAGATAATGACCCCCTCACCCGTAGGCATATCGCCAAACGACAACACCATATGGCGTGCCGCCACAAACCCAAGGCTGAAGCCCATCATAGACGAGATGAGCAAACATGTAGTTCCAAATAAAAATGTTTAGAACTCTGTTCATGTTAGAAAACGGATCGAAATTCTCAGATAAGTTCCAGAAGATCTTGAAAATTGTTAATTGTGTTAAAAGGATTGTTGGAAAACAAAAGTTACCTAGCAATATTACCACAAAAGTTTGACAGCGAAGATACAACTCAAAAGAGGCTACAAGATATAATTCACGCAGAAACACTAGTTGACACTCTCCGCGACTAAAGTCGCGGGGATTCTTCTGACTCATCGGGAGCCTTAGGAAGCAATGGGTGTGCCATCACCCAGTTAACACGCCCTTCCCTCAGGGGAACGGCGTCTGTGTTGGTACCCTCATGGGGGCTGCGTCTTGTTTAGCCCCTTAAAGCCCAAGCTAAACCCTTCAGCTACCAACAACTATTGGTATACCCTACTTTCAAATAAGCTTTTTGGCGATTCATCCCCACGACTTGAAGTCGAGGCTATCTCGCCAAGGTTTTGTGATAAGTGAACACTCATTCATATTCACGAACCGAAACATACCATTGTATAGAATCCATATTGGTAGCCCCATTCCCAAGCGTCATTCCTTAATCCGCTAAGTAACCAATTGTTATAAATCGCATAGCCTAGTAAACCACCCACTGTTATTATGGGAACGTATTGAGTATAGGGGTTGGGTAATCCCTGAACGAAGACACCATTATAAAGAACATAGCCAATTAAATAAATGGAGCATGTTGCCAATATTCTTCTAAACTTAATATTACGATTTCTGCGTAGACCTCTCCTTTCCATCTCTGGGTCCTAGGATTATCCAAGTGGCGTATAAAATAACATATACTGATAGTCCAATTAGAAGCATTGCTCCTACAATAATTATTGGTGTTACCGGTGTGAAAGTGATGATGAAACTCAGGATAGCTAGAAAAACCAAAGGTATCAAGAGGTATCCAAGCACTCCAACCTCACCCTTTTTCTTCCAGATAAGAGCGCCAACCGCCGATATCATAAAAGCAAAAATGAAAGGAAGAAAGACGAGGAGAAATGAACCATTCAATAGAGAATTCAGCACATAAGAAATTTGGGGAAAGTCACTTGCAAAAATAACCAAACTGCTAGGATCCAAACCCACATCAAAAGGGATAAGATATAACACGGATATGAAACCTGATAACCCGCTGACATCCGACGAAAACAAGTAGTAAAAGTAACCGAGAAAGCCGCCAAACATAGCCACACCCGCAAGAGACACAGATCGGCCCAACTCTTCAATCGTATATTTTCTCTCAACCAAATTTTCAACCCTCCTAGACTTTTTTCATAACCAAAGCAAAACCATTAACCATCAGTAAAAAAACTAAATGAGTTTAAAAGTACTCATATCAAATTTTACACCTTAAACACTTGTTTCTATCATGCTCCTCGATAATAAAAATATTATCAACTCGATGCTGTGTTGTATAATTTTACTTTTTCTAATAAATTTATTTAATTTTCTTAAATTTTTTCAAATTAACAATGTGAAATTGCAAAAAATTCAAAATAATATATAAATAAATTAAAAAAATAAGAATTATGCAACACAGCACAACTCGACCACTTATTTTTTAACTCGTTTTGAAGGCACTTAATATTTTTCTGAATAGAGCCATATTTAAGCTGATAATTGGGCCGTATCCAGTTAAAAATGACACCAATAAGACGAAGTAAATGGGATACAGACTTATGTTCCCAAAAAAGGATACGTGAAAAGTGAAATAGGAGGCTAGTACTATGACCAGATACAGCGTTATAACAATCACTGCAATGAGATATACTAGCAGTCTATGTTTTTTAGGTGCTTCGGCAATCGAATATTTAATGTTCCTCCAGTCCTCCGAAAATTGTTTGTACCCTCTTACCCTGCCCAGTGAAACGAAAAAGGATAGAATCCAAGACAAAACAATGGAGGGGTAATAAAGAGTAGGAAAAGAAACATAAGTATCAGAAAGAACTGTGTACCAATCGGATAAACTATCACATCTCTTACTACCAATCCATAGGGGGAATAGCTCACCACATCATACGGGGCATCAGAATACATAATTAAAGGTATAGAATACGAGGAAAAAGCCATCGCATATACAAGTAGGGGTACAGCCGCGATTATAATGAAAGTGAGGTCTAACCCCAACAATATGTTAACCACATATTGGGTATTGCTATTACCAAACAAAGTTAAAACCTTCTCTTCCTTTGATTTTTAAAACCTACATAGGCTACGCTTCTTAGAAGAAAGAAGCCCAAAAAACAATAAACACCTTGCTTCCTGCCTAATACGTATCATTCGGGTAGATCAGGGTGGAGTAATGGGACCCACACCCATCTGTTGGTACCGCTGTTGGCGTTAAACCATAAACAGGCCGAGAACAGAAGGGGAGTTTTTTATGATAAGTTGCACTATTCTCCACCCTGTGGCACTAGTCTTGTTTTAAAGTGTTTATGGCTAAAGTACCAGCAAAGAAACGCGAAGACCGCAAGTAACATTACAGAGGGTGCTATCATGGAAGTTGGACAAACCTCTACAAAGCCCAAATATGCCACTATAAACGCTATTGTTATAGCTATTATACCCATTTTGCTAGTGAGGAGCATGGTTTTGTCTTTTTTTGACCCATACTTAAGGGAGTTCATTGCTTTCTTGACATCGCTAAAGTGTTCGTACCCCTCAACATCCTTCAATATATCTACGAATTCTCTATAATAGCTAACTACTCCAAACAATACTAGGGAGATAACAGTTACAATTAACATGGCAAGTTTAAGTGGAGAAAATAAGGGATACACCCGGATAAAATTAACTTCTATTCCATGGTACGAGTATCCTAAAGTCAGAAACGGATTGATACTAACCGGAAAAAATACAAGGGAACTTACCTCTAGATAAAAGGTAAACAAAATGGTTACCACAAAAGGTATAAGAGTTACCATATCCGCTGCGTGTAAACAACCCCTAACTTTTTTCGTATTTTTTCCATTCCACACATTTAATCTATTCATCTACTTCATCTCCAAAAAGTTTTAATGGGGAAGCCAAACCTCGGAACCCGAAGTCTGATTTTCCTCCCGAACAGATTATTCTGGGACTTCCAAGGGCCCTATCCAAACCCATCTGTTAGTACCAGCTAAATCTATCCACATAACGCTTTCCATCCAGAATTGACCTGCACTAGCTGCGTCTAGAGGAATAACAAGCCTTGGAAGAGGTGATACCTGAATAGTATATCCGTTGTAGTATGCGAAATGGTAGGTAGTAAATGACTGTAGATCCCACCTTTGTGGTGTAACAACATAATGGAATCTTTGCATAATTTCGACTCCGAAATCCGGGTCATTTTCATTGTTGACAGCGTACACATCTAAAAGTGACCACCATATATTCCAATATACATCTTCGACCGTACGGCCTGCACTCCATTCCGTGAGTTCCATAGCGAATATTAGTGCAGCCGCAACTGCTCCTGGTATACCCGCATTTCGTGAGAGTAGCATACTGCCAACTACTGCTAGACCATCTACTAATTTTCCCCAAGTCTGCCCCTCCTTATATAGGTCACCCCATAAGCTATATGTATATATATGCCTCGCTTGGGTCTCCTGCATTGTTTGGGAATCGACAGTAGTATAAGCAGTCATAGCCGTAAAGTACTGGAACATAGACTCAGTATCCAAGTGGCCACGACCAAACCCAGAACCAGCCCCAATATATTAGGGGATTAACGATAAGATAAACGTACGGGTCAATTATTTCCGTACCGTTGGGGTTGTAGATTGATACTTTGATCACGGTCTGGGTGGTTCCGTTTATTTCCAGCTCATACACTCTGTTTATGGCTGTGCAGTTCTCGCCGTTGATTGTGGTGGTTGTGTTCCACTCACGTATTAACTTTCCCTGTTTTATTACTAGGTCTATGTTTTTGAATGATTCGTGTGCTTGTCGGGTTATGTTCTCTATTTTCTGCTCTATCTCCCGGCTTTGCAGTTTGTCGTAGAGTTTGAATTGTTCCCGGTACTCGGGGTTCTGGTCTAGGAAGCTGAAGAGCAAAGATTTGAGTTTTTCGTTATCCGGTGCGGCTTTGCTCATTAAAACTCTAGAATTCTGAATCTGCCACTTTTTGAATCCTTGGTTGATGCTGTTCTGAAGAGTGTTCTTATATTCGTCGATCTCTTGGAGGGTGAGTGAGCCTTTCTCTATCCTCGCAATTGCCTCCAAGTCCAAAGGATTAATTACAGCCGAGCTCTTGTTTTGAATAAGCATGAACAATCCGATCGCGAGGTGGTTTTGTTCCGGAATCTTGTACGCTTGTACCGTTACCACTCCGGTCCCCATTCCTAGCATGATTGCCACGAAGAACACTACAAAGAAGATTTTAACTCCAGTGCACCAGCGGGTTAGCTACCAGCATCCCATACGGATCTTTAACCATTACTTCATCCGGACTATAGATTGACACTTAAGTAGATGCAAGTCGCGTCTTCTAATAAAATATGTCTTCCTAAAAAAGGTAGGAGAGCTAGAAGAGACTCTTAAGCAGGAGACTTGAAGCTATCGGGAGACAGAGACTTCAGCCTATTCCAGAAGGATGAGTCGTAGCGCCAGCTAATTAACGCTATAAGCAGAACAATGAAAAGTATGCCGTAAATAGAGTTTATATGCCCGATTTGAGTATAATGCATTATGGTTAGGATCATTAGAATTTCGAGGTTGAAAAGCAGAGGCGAAGAGTAGAGGAAGTAGTTGATGACGCAGTGGAGGAAGAAAACCATGAGGCGGGGACCGTACGGAAGGGCAAGCAAGTAAATGCCGATTGATGCCCCCAGCAGAGGAGGGGCTAGTAGGGCAGATAGCATTAACCTGTTTTTCTTGTAACATTTCCGAGTAAAAGCTTTAAAGGCTCCCCACGCCTCGCCAAAGCTCTCAAAATTCTTAGACAGAATGTTAAAAATTCGTGTGAACATAGCGAGTGTAAACACAAGAATGGAAAGGCTGAGGGGAACAGGCCGAGCCATCATAGAGTACTGGTAGCGAAGATATAAATCATAAGCCGCCACCAAATACTGCTCCCGAGGCAACCAATAGTAAAGCAACAGTGAGTCCGGCACAGTTACCATCAAATAAAAGTGGTAAATGAGGATCAATACCAAACCTAAAATGAATAAAGAAAGTAGGAGGCGAGCTACGCTTTTCGTTCTCACGTTCATTAACACCTCTCAATTTTTTCTTGTCTTCACAAAGATAAAGATTATTCTGGTGGCCACGGGCACAATGTAATAATTATGTTTTTGGGAGTTAAGTTAACTAACCCTTTTCGTCTAAATGAGGGTATGTCAGTCGAAGAAGTTTTTGAAGGCACAAACCTTGAAAACCTCCGCCACCTCCCCCGATTCAAAGAGATTAAGGAAACAGTCTGGAGGGGACTCACACTCCAAGAATTCAAGCCCCCCTCAGCCAGCCTCCCAAGCCGCATAATGTTTATGGCCCACATGATTCTGGAACCAGTCAAATCCCTGTGGACCCTCTGCCTCTTCTACCTATTCTTGGTAGAACCCGATAACTGTCCGGTCTGCG
>CAZECW010000122.1:0-18251 GCA_964510585.1 uncultured archaeon
CCTCTGGTAATAAACCTATTAATTTGTTCAGTTATTACCTCCTCCCAAATTTCTCTAACCGACTCCGAATCCATTGAGGCCTTTGCTTCACTTTTCTCAAATACCTTAACTGCCTTCATGGGGTGAACGTATGGCAGCAAGTAGAATCTCGCCTTCTCACCCCTCTTTGATTGCAGTTCTACATATTCTGGTTTATCAGATGCGGTGTTTATGAAGGTTTTCGCTCCCTCTGTAAATATTTCTGCTATGGTTGAGAAGAGATCTACAGGAGAGCTTCGCGCCTCATGCCTCGGCAGGTCATGGTTACCCGCTATCATAACTATTTGAATCCCATTGTCTATTAGTGGTTTGAGTACTTTTGCGAATCTTTTCATCATGGTTGTGGTAGGGTTGGAACTGTGAAAAACATCACCGCAAATCACGAAGAAATCAGCATTATTGCAAACCGCGTACTTCACAACTTGCGAGAGATAGTTTTCACAGAGCAGTGTTATCTCGGGAAGGGATTCCCTAGCATCAATCTTAGAGTGCCGATTTATACCATAATGAACATCCGCCAGGTGAATTATCCTCATAACCACTCCTCTAAACAGAATTTTATGGCTCCGCAAAGCGTGCCTCTTCCCTATCTAAATCCTCCTCACTTTTTTCACTTGCTAGAACTGATGTTTTTAAATCTTCAAAAAATGTGACCTTTACTGGAAATGGAGTGTCTATCACAATGTTGCTCATCACAGCTTCCCCAGTGTCTCCATGTTGAATGTAGAACTCGTATGGAGTAAAGTCAGTGGGCACCTTTCTCAAAACTTCCTGTCTATCAGTTTCCTGAGGTACCTGAAGAACAGACACGAATCCCGCAGCTTGACTCACAACGAAGGGCTCAACTCCCCGCAGCGACTGGAAAATGTAAAGGTACCCCATACGGTATTTCCGAGCACCGGTAGCCATCTCTGAGAGCCTCTTTATTTCAGGCTCCCCCATCCAAACAAATGATTCCGTCATCTCCTCATTAATAAAGTAGAAAAGAGGATAAGAAGAGAATCCCGCCTTATCACTTATGAAAGCCTTCTCTCTCCAGGATTTCACCTGCTCAATAATCAGTGTTTCAAGCAAGGATCTTTCTTCCTTCTCAAATCTTGAACAATTAATTATTATCCAGTCACCATTATACTGGGCTCTCATAAGCTCATCATAGAGGCTTCCCTCAACACTCACAGGTTTAAACTGCACCTCTTCCTCATCCCATTCCGCCTGAATAACGTTGCGCAGCGATTTGGCAGACTTCATGGACCTTAAAGCAGCCTTTATCGTCTCTTTATGATGCGGTGTCCCCTCCAGGAGAGCCTTTGCATTATTTTCGTCGGCTTTAATAAACCAATTAATAGCTTGGAGAGTAACTGTGTTCAGTTTTTCTTTGCCTGACTCGTCCCTGGGAACTTTAATTTCTTCCCCGGTAACTTCGTTAACCCTCCCCTCTTTGTACAAGGCTCTAAGGAGGTCCCTTATGACAAATTCAGCCTGTTGAGAACCGGTAATTTTTGTGAAAACCCAGAAGGGAATCCGTTCCACTGGAATCCGGTACTTCTGCTCCTCAAATGGATCAACAATTAGCAATCCATTTCCCCCCTCGGTTTTAAAGAGGGGCACTAGTTCTTTGAAGTCCTGGAAGTATTCCCCATGTTTGTCAAGGACCACGCCTCCCATTCTAAGATGTCTGCCGCGACCACGATTATGCATCAAAGCCCTCAGTAAAAGTACCTCCGCAGTGTTTGTTTTACCCCTCCCACTGAGAGCAATCATAGCACCGTTACAGTTCTCCCCCGGCTTGAGTAAAATCCTATAAGGAAAACTTGAGCCATCAGCGTTCATAACTCCTGGAATAACCCCTATCTCCAAAGGAATAACGTCACTATCCCTAAATTTGAAGATGGGCTCAATATCTGAGCCGCGAACCATACGAACGGGAGAACCCAGAGTTACCTCCTGCCCAGTTATTACCTTCTTCCTCCTCTTACCCTTCTCTTCAACCTCAACAATGGTCTTAGATATTCGAGCTTTAAACTCCCATTCTGTTCTCTCAACGATGACCCCGATGTGGGTGTATCCCTCATAGTCGTCCACAGCCACTAGTGGAGTACTCTTGGTATTTAAAGGCTGAGTGCATAGCACAGTAAATGCATCATTCTCGAAAGAAATCACCACCCCCAATTCGTAACGTTTACCCAGAAGCCTGCGCATAATAGACTCCAACTGAAGAGGCGCAACCTCCGTCAACCTAGAACAGTTCACAATAGCACGTGCCAAATTGTCGGGAACAAAACCATCGATCTCGCTAAAGTATTCCACAAGCAGCCTCGCAATGTTTGCGAAATTGGTCTTACTCTCCCCTATAAGTGAAGTGAGAGTAGTTAACCAGTCAAAATTATTCACATCAACGAAAGCCTTAAGCTGCTCCTCAGTAGCAGTGTAAACAACAGAATCCAGCCGAAGCAAATCCCGGGGCTCACTAGGAATAAAACCATTGCTCCACTCACCGATACGCATACCAAAAAAGTAGCGTTCCGAAGTCCTCTCAAGCATACCCTCAAAAAACGCCTTATTAAGCGTCGTAACCTTATCACCAAAATCAATAAGAATATTACTTAGTGCAGTAGTGGAAATCTGCTCCTCACTAAAAATAACACCTAGAGAAATTTTACCGTCCTCAACAATTTGAACAACCTGAGGCAAGCTACGAGTAACCTGCCCACCAACATCAGTCACAGAATAGTAGCTACCAATAAAGAAGTGAAGCCCCACAGTAGACTTCACAGTTCCAACCGGAGCATTAAACACCACACCCATAACCTTACACCTTACCTTAAAACAATCTCTTAGTAAGAATTTTCAGAGAATCCTTAAAACCAAACTCCAAAGCAATCATCCTAATCAACTCAGCAATCCCAGTATTAATAGTGCAAAGTCTATGCGAAATAGCTAAAACCGCAGGATAATAAGTCGGCATAATAGTAGACTGCACCAAATAGTGCAAGTAAGCCTCCTCAGGCTGAGCATAAACATACTCAACCCTAGCCCAATCAACAAGATAACCCACATAAAAAAACTCAATCTGAGTATCAGGATACCACCTACCAAGAGTATCATCATACGGCCTAACTCTCTTATTTATCTCAAAAGCCACAGTACGCTCCTCAACATTCCCAACTAAACCCTCAACCACCTGAAAATCAATAGTACGATACTCGTGAGAAAGATGCCGAGAAACAATCTCATTAATAACCCTACTTGGCTCAGGAACCCCACTTGAACGAGCCAAATCAACAGCCAAATCCATATTATCCTCAATCCAGTCCACAACAGTCTCCGCCACCTCATTCGCAGGATTCAAGTAATAACTATAAGTATGATCCAACAAATTCATAATAGTATCAATAATATCATGAGACTTACTAGAAACCACCACACCAATCAAAGGAGTGTCAAAACGCTTACAACAATCAAACAGTCTCCTCTGAGCCTCAATCAAACGAGTATAATGAGAACCACGAAAATCCCGAAAATACATGCTGGAAATTGGGCGATCAAAGAATGCTACAGTCCGTCCCCTCATCGGCTTTAAATGCTTCAGCTCACAATTCTCCTTATGAATGGGGCAACCAAACTGCTCAGACCTACAGTTAAGAGGCTCCCCATGCAACCGGTGAAGCATACAACGCAGCCCCTGTGTCTCCGCCTCAAACATGTCAACATCCAGAGCCCCCTCAACATTAAGTTTACTGGAAAATCCGCCGTGAAACTTAACTGGATTATCTCCCGGTACGTGAACTACGCCCTTAAACCTCACGACACCTCCCTGAGACATGATAAACTTGGAGCCGTCACCGCCCACATACAGTGTAGGATTGTCTTTACAGTGGGACAAAACCCACTTCGACCTCTCACTCAAGTCAGCAACTGGTTTCTCAGGGTTAAAGTAGGGTGGCTTGCGTGTGGGAGAGGAAATATCCTCCCGCAAGAGGGCCTTGGAACTGGGCCTATAGTTTTTGAAGGCGTGTGGGAAAATTCTGCGGAGAAGTTCCCCTATTTTTAGTAGTTTCTGGTTCTGCTTTCTTTCCTCTTCCAAGGACTTTATGATGGAGATTATTTCCTCTTTTAGGAGAGTTGAGACTTTGGTCACCCCCCACTTTTGGGGATAATATATTTTTACCATTAAACTTATATAAATGTTACGCTAAATATTACACAGTTACATAAAAATTGTAACCATTTTAGGTTTGGCGAAACCAATGAAAACCATAGTAGACTGGCTAGTATTACCAGTAAACCCAGACACATCAATAAGAGACCACTTCATAAGCAACGAGTATTTCCCCGCACACCATTGGCTAATAATATACAATCCAAAAGATCCTAAAAACAGTAGCGCCTGCCAGCAAATCCGAGAAATCCTGGAAACCGCAAGAATATCAAAATATGAAACCCTAGAAGCCAACCCCGAAAACTACTACGACGTACTATTCAGCTTCGACCAGTGGCTCCAAGAAAAAAAACTTGAACAAAACACAACCATCGCAGTAAACGGAGCCACAAACGCCATACCTGCCATAAACGCAGTAAGAGACACACTCTCAAGAAGGCAATACAACGGATTCATATTCTCATTCAAAAAAAAGGACGGCATAATCTACGGAGAACCACAAATAACCCCACTAAACACCAACACACTAACAGAAGACCACTTCAAAATAATAAAAACACTCCTAAAACTAAACGGAAAAGCCCAAAGCCAAAAAGAACTACTAGAACACCTCACACAAACCGACGAAAAATACAGCAAATACAAAAACGACCTAAACACCGGAAAAAGAGTACTATCCTACTACCTAAGACAACTAAAAAAACTAAACATCATAAAAATAGAACACGAAAAAAACGAAAGACAAACAACAATAACACTAACATAACAAAAATCAACCAAACAACAAAAATAGTTAGCATTCATTCCCCCATAAAACAAAATTTGGTTGAAGGAGGGACAAATCATAGATTATTCAACAGTAAGTAAAAGCCAACTGTTAATTAACTTCAAATTTTGGAAACCTATCTTCTTTTTTTAAAAAATTATAGCAATAAACTATTTATATGTTTAGTTTACGGTTTTTTGTGGTTTTGAAAAAATTGCAAAACAAAAAAAGTTAAAAACGTGCAAAAAATATTTTTTGAGCGTACACCAAGTAGACCACACAGAAAAATATTCTTAAAAACCCTCAATCTATTTTTGGTTTTTTTGAAAAAAATTAGTAAAGCGCAAAACAATAAAACCTAGTTAAAAAACTTGATTTCACTTTTAACTCATCAGTAATCTCTACATCCTTTTCTGTCAGTGGTATCTCAAAGCTTTTGCCTGATGTGATTAAAATAAGTGTTGGTGTTCCGTTCAAAAAACCTCAACATCCTTTCATTTTTTTATTTAATCTAACTGATGCAATAGCTGTAAGAAATGAAAGATTTAGGGAAAAAGAGGTAGAAATAGGGATAGAATGTGACAAAGCAACCTGTCCATATTAGCTTATTATTTTTATTTTTATGTTTTAGCTTTTTTCCTACTTCTTTTTGGCTTTCTTTTTTTTAACCCAACTATTTGTTTATCCTACTATAAGCGGAATTTTCCAGGGCTTAGTATTCTATTAGGGTCAAGGGCATTCTTTACGGATTTTAGAAATTCAAAGTAGGTGCCTGTGAGTGTTCCTGTATCGATTAGTGCACGGCTCATTATTTCTCCAGGATTTATTGGCATCACACCCTCCTTGAGCATGAACTGGACTTGGCTTTCCCACAATCTTCTATTCAGCTCTCTGAGCTCTGGCCTATCCCAAACTAATAGACCAGCATCTACTACAGCTGTAGTGTGAGAACAGAGGAATGCATTTGAAACTCCTGTTATGGCTCTAGCCTTAGCAAGTTCCTCTCCATATGCCTCTCCCCACTCGTCCACTTTTTTAAAAATGTACGGGAATCGGTGAATAGGAATGTGGAAGTCGACACTACATGGAACGGATCCTGGACCGAGGCCACCCCATAGACCGTGCCAATTCAGCCAGTGACCCTGTTCCTCATAGTGCCATTTTGCATAGTTTCCATCCTTAATTTCTGGGCCCAGTTCTTCTCCACCATACTTCTTAATTGTTTTATCCAAAATTTTCACATTCACCTCTAATTCTTCCGGCGTCTCAGCCTCCATCGTATACCAAAAGATGGCCCTATCTATACCCTTCCAAGGTTTAAAAATTATGGTCTCTGCTAATCCTCCTGTCATTCCCAGCACCATTAGTTGTGGGAGATAAAAAGAATCGTATATTCCAAGCTCCCCTCTTTTCCTCCAATCCAACCAGATTTTGGTCGTGTTTTCGGTTGAGGGTTCCTCCAGTGTAAAAGTTTTACATTCATGATATTCTGGCTTTGGATAAATCTTGAGAGTGGCCTTGGTTTTTATTCCCATTATTCCAGCATCACCTAGGAATAAACCTGTAAGATCCGGCCCGAACCCAAATCTACAGAATGGTTCCTTTGTATATAAGCCAGCATTAGATCCCGTGTAAATTATGTTTCCATTTGGGAGTACAACTTCCAGAGCCACACACTGTTCGTTGCAAGTACCATATTTTGCCGCTCCGCCACCACCCATAGAGTTGTTTGATAGTCCACCTCCAATGGTGGCAGACATTCCACTTCCTGGACCAAGGTTCCCAGTGTAGTATCCCATTTCACTGAGTTTCATATTCAACTGAGCCCAAGTTATACCTGTTTCTACTGTAACCGTGAGGGTATTTTCGTTTATATCTAGAATTTTATTCATTCTAAGCATGTCCAGGACTATTCCACCACTCTCAATGGGTTTTGAGCCACCTACTAAATCGCAGCCACCACCGCGTGGAACTATGGGAATCTTATACCTATTAGCAACTTGCACTACTTCAGCCACTTCCTCCGTGTTTCCCGGCTTTACCACAAATTCTGGCAACCTCTCAAGCGCCCCATCAACAACTCTAGAGTAGGAGTAAAGGACAAAATCCTCATCCGAAACATATTCGGAACCCACAGCATCCACTAAAGCCCTAAACACTTTACTCATTCAATATCATCTCACTATTTTAAAGAAAATTAATGAGTTGCACGTTTATAGCCTATTCATAGGTATAACTTGTATTCCTCACTTTGTCATTTAAATCTAACCGATGCAATAACATCTGAACGACTTTTTCGGGCTTAGCGTGATTAGGGGGGTTCTGCTTGAAGGGTTCTTGGACGGCCAAGTTTGTTCCGTCCTTGACCATGGGGTTTTCCGCATTGAGGGTAGGGGGGATGTCCAAACAGTTTCTCCACCGCTACTATTATTTGGGCTTCTGTGAGGTTGGGGGTTGAGGATTGCTATGAGGTCGGCTCTCTTTTGTATCTGTGGGCTGGGGGGCAGATGACTCTTAAACCTGTAGGTTGGTGTGGGTGTTTTTCTCGCCCTTCTCTCGGGGGGTTTGTAGTCAACCTCGATGATCACACATGTATTTTTCAAAATTCACCAGTTATACTGTTGTAGCAATTCAACCTTTCAAATTCATCACGCCAAGCCCGAAAATGTCTGCAATAGGGCATCTATGCCCAAATTTTTATATGTGAAAATAGAATTATAATATTGTTATAACAACGACAAGTGAGGTTTTTGGAAAGTGTCAGACCTTAAGATTTCTGACTTCAAAATGTTTGAAAAAGCCCCGTATGAAGACCCCGATCCCCGTGTCTTGACAGAGCTCACCATTAGTGGGATACGCGGAGAAGAAAAAATATATGGCCCCGTATTCACCGCCAGAGTGATAAGGTACGCCTTAAATCTTATGGCTCAAAAAGGAGAAGAAGCACCCCAAGACATCAAAGACTTAGACCAGCTAAAAGAGTATCTACTCTCAAAACCATTCAAAATTCCTCCCTACTGTGTAGCCATGTATGCCCAAGTTAAGGCTGAAAACGAGTTGCAAGGCCAAACCGGAGCCGGAACGCGGGTGGAAATGATGAACATGACCAAAAGGGCGGTGGAACTAGCGGGAACCCAAATTAATAGAATCCTCGACATTGACGCCATAATGCAAAGAATACGCCAAGTAGGAGTTTCAATGAAATTGGTTGCCTCTGAAATGGGATACAAGAAAAACGGAGATGGTAGCCTAGATTTAATTTATCTCCGGTGCCCCTTTTTGGACACCTGCCAGTTAGCTTCGGATGAGGGCCTGTTGAAACGCCCAAATGGCAGAGCCAGATGTGGAGTACTCGGAGAATTTGGTTGCCAGTTACTTAAACTATATACTAGTTACGAGTGGGACTATGAACTCTTAGAAGCATATAAGCCACACTGCATAGTGAAACTATACATAGTCTAATTATTCGTTTATTTAGCGTGAGGCTTCGGAAAAGTTTCACATAGACAAAAATGAAAATATTCGTGCAGAAGATTTAGTTCAAACTCTGGTACTTCTGCTCTGAATCTAGTTTCATTAATATTTTTTACTTAGGAGTGAGTTTAAGTAAATTGTTCTTTTTACAAATTTTTGGTTATTTGTGCTTAATTACCTCCTTTACTTTTTCGCTTTCATTGGTGAATTTTGGTTTTCTTTTCTCGCTGAAGGCTTTTGGTCCCTCGTAGAAATCGTGGTTAAGTAACAGATTCCAGAAGAGCATGCTCTCAATTCTCAAGCCTTCCTCCAGGGGAGTTCCAATACCCCTTATTAATGCTTCTTTGTCTGTTCTTATTGATCCTTGGGGGAAGGAGCATATTGTTCGGGCCAATTCTTTCGCGCGTTCCAAGACCTTGTCTTTGGGCACAATCTCGTTTACCAGCCCGATTCTGTAGGCTTCTTGAGCGTCGATTTCTTTTCCTGTGAGAATTAGTTCCATGGCTCTTCCCAGGCCGACTACTCGCCATAGTCTTTGGGTTCCGCCGTCTCCTAGCCCCACGTTCCATCTTCGGTTCAGCACTCCGAATTTTGCGTCTTCGGAGCAGATTCTTATGTCTGCTGCGAGGGCTATTTCCAGTCCTCCAGCGTAGCACATGCCGTTTATGGCGGCAATGATGGGTTTGAAGATTTGTATTCCTCGAGTTAAGCCTCCGAAGCCGGGTCCCTGGTAGGCGTTTTTTCGGGCAAAGTTAACCTTTTGCTCTTCTATGAAGGGGTGCCAGTTTTTGAGGTCGGCCCCAGTGCAGAAGGCTCTGTTTCCGGCTCCAGTTATTATCGCCACGTAGGCTTCATCATCCATGTCGAATTTTTTCCAAACTTCTGCTAGTTCCAGATTCGTTTGAGGATCGATACAGTTTAAGACTTGGGGCCTATTGATGGTAATTATAAGGATGTGGTCTTCCTTCTCACATATCACGTTTTTGTACACACCATAATTTTTCAATTCTGTCATACCATTTTCCTCCATTATAAATCTCGCATTTCAGTAACATAGTATAATTTTATTTGGTTAGGTTTTGTCGGCGATTTAAGAATCTTATGATTCCTCATCTCAACTTGTGGTTCCAAAACTGGAAACTACTAGGTGAGGCTCCTCTGCTTGGAGAAATCGAATCGAATAGTGTACATTGCTGGTTATGTTAGCCACTTTTTCTTTTCCCGCTCAAATTCTTTTTTGACGATTCTTTCTTTTTCTTTTTTGCTGATTTTCCGTCTAGTTTTTTCTAATTGTTTTCTGAGTGGTAGGTAGTACTTTTCTAAAAGGGTTACTATTTCCTTTTCAGGCATGTTCATCATGTATGCAACTGTTTTGACTGATCGGAATTGTTTATACAATTTGTAAGCCTTTTTTGCGAGGAGCTTCTCCTTAACCTCAGCTTCTCTCATTTTAACCATCGTTCATTAACAATGCTCCCAACACTACTTTAATTCCGGTGAAACAGTGTTTCACATTTTTTTGGGATTCTTAAGTAATTTTGGTTTCGTTAAGCTTATATTTTATTTCGATTCTCTTTATTTTCAATTTTGGCTAATAGGTTGTGAAGGTGAGCATTTGAGACATCCGCATCTGGACTTTAGGTTTATTCCTATTTATCTTGCTGCTGCGATGGGACCCTTTAGTGGAAACCTAATTTTGCCCATGATTTCCGTTTTGAAGAATGATTTGTTCACTGATGTGTCTCTTATTATGCTTTCTTTGACTCTTTTTCAGGTTCCTTTTGCCTTGGGACAGTTTTTTTCGGGTGGCTTGTCTGATGTTTATGGGAGGATGAAACTAATTTTGGCCGGATTTTTGCTCCTCGCCTTGGGCTTCGCATTTACGCCCTTCTCCACAAATATTTGGTTCTTCATAGCCACAAGAATTATCCAAGGACTGGGATTAGCTCTCATATCTCCGGTTCTAATTGCCCTCATAGGGGACTTAACGGAGCCTCAGCAAAGGGGGCGATACATGGGTTTCTACAGCGCCGCCATACAGACGGGTATAGCTATTGGGCCATACGTGGGGGGAGCAATGGCCAATCAGTGGCGTCTCCTCTTCATGGTTATGGCGGTTTTTTCAGTAATCTTAACCCTGTGCAGTTGGCTTTGCCTCAGGGGAATCGGAGTAAAGGAGGGTGGAAGCCTTAGGGATATTGCCGAGAATATTAGAGACACTTTAAGGTACAGGCAGGTTCTCATTTTGGGTGTCACTGGATTCATGGTTTTCTTCTCCTATCTTGCCGTGATTTCTCTAAGTTCAGATGCGCTATCCGTGTTTCCATACTACATAGATCCCAACTCTATAGGCATAATTCTCTCAACAAGCGGCGTTTTAGGAATTTTCACATCGTCCCTCGCGGGTTATCTTACAGATAGATTTGGTAAACTAAAAATTCCCACCATAGGAATGATAATAGCTGGAGCAGCCCTAATCGTAATGACTTTTGTCACAATTTATTCAGAATCAGCCTTCCCCCTCGCCTACATACCGAACCTATTAGAAACCACGAACCAAAGCATACTAACTGATCAAGCCCTCTTAAGCTTGCTTTCCCTCCAAATCCTGTTCAGAACATTGTTCGGAGGGATTTTTTGGGATTTCCTAATTCTTATGTCTATTAGGGGAGTTGGAATTTCCTTTGTGTGGCCCGCTCTTTTAGCCCTCTCGGTAGAAGTGGTACCACCACATAGTAGGGGAGCGTCCACATCGATTTTCAGTGGTATGCGGTTCCTAGGTTACTCTCTGGCACCGATAACTTTCACACCAGTATACCTCTGGATGGGGCTGGATGCAGTTTTCATTTTGGGAGCAGCACTCACACCAGTAATAATAGCGCTCATATACCTGGTAACAAGAAAGAAAATTGAAAAACCAGAAATGATACCCAAGAAAAGAGAATTAAAACCTGACGCATAGAAAAGGAAACCAACCGCAACAAAATTTTAGACCGCTTAACAAAAACTAGTACTTTAAATCTTTCAACACTAATTTCTTTTTCTGACATTAATTATTTGAGCAAGTTGACTTCAGCTGGTTGACAAAAAAGCGTTTTCTCTCTCTGACTATTTACTAATTGCGTTATTCTTCCCTTCAATACGCGAAGGAGCAATTTTATCACTAGTTTTAATCACCAGTGTCTAGGAAAACTTAAAGTTCTGGTGGTTCAACCCCCCTTGTTGTTCATGAAATTTTTTATCCTTTTTCGCCATCTTCGAGTTTTGAAAATAACCTTTTTTGTGTTTTTCCAGTAAAAAGAGGGTTACTGTTTCCCAATTTTTCCCCACACATTGGACCATTTCTAAATGGCATTCCTTTTTTTCCGAAATATATATATGTGGGGTTTTTTCCATTCGTGCATGTCAACCATTTAGCAAAAATTGGTGAAGGAGAAATGAAGTTAGAAGATATTAAGAATATTACTGTTCTCGGTGCTGGGGCCATGGGCCACGGGATTGCACAGCTTTGCGCAGTCGCAGGCTATAATGTTGTTATGAGGGACATCGAAAAGAAATTTGTTGACGATGGCTTGGGGAAAATCAAGTGGAGCCTCGACAAACTTGCATCAAAAGGCAAAATATCTGCCGACATGGTAAAAGCGTCCCTAGATAGGATCACTACGACTACCGACCTTAAGGAGTCAGTTAAGAATTGTGACTTTATGATAGAGGCCATCCCAGAAGTCCTCAAGCTCAAACAGGACACCTTCAAAGAAGTAGACTCCATAGCTCCCAAACACGCTATACTGGCAACCAACACCAGCGCCCTACCTATAACAGAGATAGCAGCGGCAACAAAGAGGCCAGAAAAAGTTGTGGGAATGCACTTCTTCAACCCACCGCAAATGATGAGACTAGTGGAAGTCATATACGGAGCCAAGACCAGCAAAGAAACAGCAGAAATCACCTACAACCTAGCAATAAAACTGGGAAAAGAACCAGTTTACTGCCTAAAGGACATTCCAGGATTCTTGGCAAATCGAGTCATGAATCCTCCAGGAAACTTCCTAGCCTGGCTGGTTAGCGAAAAAATCTTCACACCTGAAGAGATTGATTCCACATCACACTTTAAACTAGGCAATCCGATGGGAACCTTCGGCCTAATGGACTATGTAGGCCTAGACGTGGGCTACAATGTTCAGAAATTCTTCGAACAAAGGGAACCGCCCTACAAGGTTGCCCCAATACTTGAGGAAAAAATAAAAAAGAAGGAACTGGGCGTAAAAACCGGCAAGGGGTTCTACGAGTATCCAGACAAGCAGTGGAGAGTCCCCCCAGAATGGAGTAAAGATAAAGCAGAAAAAGTTGACCCCATGATGTCCGCCTACGTAGCCATAAACAGAGCTGCCCAAATAGTGGCTGATGGTGTGGCCAGCGTAGAAGATGTGGACAAAGCTGTAAGACTAGGATTTAACATGCCCTTTGGTATGCTCCAGTTAGCCGACATGCAGGGAATAGATGTCGTGGTACAAAAACTAGAAGAACTGGACAAGAAATACGGCAAAATAGATGGATTGCACGCACTCTTGGAACCACACCCCCTACTCAGAAAAATGGTTAAAGAGGGGAAGCTGGGACAAAAAACAAAACAAGGATTCTACAAATATTAAAAAATCGGTAACTTCATAGACTCAAAAATAAAAATTCAACCCCGCCTCTCTTTTTTATGAAATTTTTTTTCTTTTATGCAGGGAATGTCTACACAACTGTGCAAAAAGAGGATTCATTTAACTGAACCACGACTATTTTGTCAGAATCCAATACACTACACATACAGTTCAGAGCAAACCTTAAAGCAGCCTCTCATCTATAATAGGTGGAATAATTTAGACCCCGTGCAAGGATATTTAAACTGTTAACCTTTTTAGAAGGGCATTCTACATATCTATGATGTGTTGCTTATTGGTTAACGATTTGGAGTTGATGGAAGTGAATGTTGAAGATGTTGAAACCTTGACTGTTCTGGGAGCTGGCCACATGGGGTTGGGAATAGCGCAGGTAATAGCTATGTCCGGATATCAGGTTAACCTAATGGATTTGAACAGGGAGACTCTCGAGAAAAATATTGGTAGAATAAAGTATATTCTCACAAGATATGCGGAGAAGGGAGAGTTTCCACGGGACAAAATTGAGCCCACCATGAATAGAATAAGACCCTTCACAGATTTGAAAGAATCAGTAAGGGATTCCCAATATGTTATTGAGACTGTTCCGGAGGAGCTTGAACTCAAACAGAGAGTTTTCAGAGAGGTGGAGAAACTTGTCCCGGAGGATGTGATAATCTCAACCAACACAAGCGCCCTCCCCATAACAGAGATTCAAGAGGGAATGAAAAAGCCGCAAAGAGTTGTGGGTACACACTTTTTCAATCCACCCCAGAGAATAAAACTGGTGGAAATAGTTTATGGAGCCAAGACCAGCGACGAAACCGTAAATTTCACACTAGAACTTATGAAGAGAATAGACAGAGATCCCGTAGTATGCAAAAAGGATGTCCCTGGATTCCTAGCCAATAGGACGGTAATTGTGATGCTTAACTTCGCAAGCTGGCTTGTAAGCGAAGGCATATTTACACCGGCTGAGATAGACTCCGCATTCCATTATAAACTGGGACAACCAATGGGCACATTCGGATTAAACGATTTCTTGGGACTAAAAACCACCTATCAAGTGCAGAAATTCATAGCCCAGAGAGAACCAACATTTAAGGTTCCACCAATATGGGAGAACCTGGTGAAAGCCGGACACAACGGTGTGGACACTGGAAAAGGCTTCTATGAGTATCCCGATAAGGTTTGGAGAAAGCCACAATCCTGGAGTGAAAAAATCGCAGACAAATATGACACTACCTGGTCCCTCCTAGTGGGAATAAATAGGATGGCACAAATCGTAAACGATGGAGTAGCAACGGTAGAAGAAGTGGATAAAGCGGTAAAAATCGGCTACTTGATGCCCGTAGGCCTGCTAGAACTCGCAGACCAAATGGGCATTGACAAGGTGGTAGAGGGACTCGAAGAATTAAAAAAGAGGTTTGGAAAAATCGACAATTTAAGCCACATTCTGGAGCCGAATCCACTACTCAAAGAAAAAATAAAAAAAGGACAACTGGGAGTAAAAACCAAAATGGGATTCTACAAGTACTAACAGGTTATAAATTACCAAAAAAAGGTAGAAAATTCCAAGCTCCCAGTCATAAACTCCAGAAAATAAAAAAAGGGGAAAAGGGATTTTTGGCCTATCTCCCAAGTTACTTATGAGGAGTACGCCACCAGGTACGTGTCACCGTCATCAGCTAATTCTTGGGGTGCTACATTGTATCCGTACTTCCAACTCCATCCGGGGTTTTGGTCGATGTCGGGTCCGCCCACCGCCTTATATGCGGCCCACACAAGTTCGCTGCAATAGTAGCTGTTGCCCTCAACTTGTTTGCCTCCTATATAGGTGAGCCAAATGTAATCGTAGGGTAGTCCCACTTTTGTCAGGGCCCAGTTCACAGCCTGCTGCTTTATGGAGCTTGAGGTGCTTACTCGATAAATGGCTGCGTCGTTAGCATTGTGAATCATGCTGATATCCACAACTCTCACACCGTTTTTCCAAGCTTCAATCATTTTGCCATTTCCAATATACATAGCGGCGTGTGAGTAGTGCCCCGGCATTGACTTGTCACCAACAAATACTCCCGAGACAAGAATTATGTCCCCCACCTGTAGCTTACTGAGGTCAAGATTGTTTCCATCGCCTCCCCAAGTGTCGCCTACCAGCTTCGAATCAAGGGTTCCCCCGTTGTTTATACCGCTATTTATGGCGGCAAGTGCAATTAGCCCAGTAAGATTACCGTTGCTCCCGCTTAAAGTCGCAGCTAGACCAGCTGAAAGCAACATAGACATTGCGAACAGCGAAATGCAGAAAATAGAAAAGCCCTTCCTTCTCATGGTATATTTCTCCACACATTTTTGAAAATTTAATCTTATTCTCCTCTTATTTAAATTTTTTGTAAAAGAGGAGTATAACGCATTTATTATAGCTTTTAGAGGATTATAAGGGGTGGTTTTACATAAAGTTTGATATTATTACCAGAATTATGGAAATAATCCCTATTAACCGTATTTCGGGGTAAAAATTTTGAAGAGTATTAAATTATTATGGCTGACCTTCGTTTCCCACTTCCTTGTACCCCGACAAACATTTTCCAAGCAGAGATGTTAAAGAAGAGAAACGCGCCCAAACCTTCACAGCAGCAGCCTCCTAAAACTAGAATTGATATTAAAAATATGACCCCCTCAATCAAAAAATGTAAAGCATACAAATCCTAATCTAAAAAGTACATATTAGAATATCTGGAGCCGCTTATATCCAATTCAGCAAGCATATATATACAGTCCATGTATTGAGGAGTTTCGTCCATTCCTCTTACTTGGTTCTGGGGTAGAAAAGAAGAGTTAAATTCGTAATGTTAAAACTAGTGTTTGCGGAATGGTTTTGTTCGACTCAAGATCCTTCTTTGGGGTATTTTAAGCGATTGTGTTTAAATCCGGTGATGGAAGGGGAAAAAATCGTTTAAGGTAAGTGTTGGTAGAAATAATTAAGTCAGTTTCCTTGTTTGAAACATGCTTCACTTAGCTGTGCTTGACGCCTTCTAGAAATATTCTTGGAATTGTTGAGTGGTGATTTTGTTACTTTTTATTATGTCTCGGTAGAGGTAGGCGCTGGGGCGTGGTTTTCTTTCCAGCGTTTCATAGTTTACTTCTACTAGTCCAAACCTCATAGAATAGCCGAAGCTCCATTCAAAGTTGTCCATTAGTGACCAGTAAATGTATCCTTTCAAGTTTACTCCTTCTCGAATCGCTTTGTGGACAATTTTTAGGTGGGTTAGAATGTATCGGCATCTCTGGCTGTCGTCTTTGGTGGCTATTCCATTCTCAGTCACATAGACAGGTTTTCCATACCTTTTAACAGATATGAGCTGTTTATATAGTCCCTCGGGATAAACTTCATACATGTCTGTGGTTTCCCCAACACGTGACATCATCAGCTCCAGAACTTTAGGGTCGCTAAGTCTTGGTGTGACTTGAGTTCGGGTATAGTAGTTAACCCCAATAAAGTCCCAGGAACCTCTGAGGTAATCCAGTTCTTCTCCTTTACCGAAAGGCTGCCTAATGATTCCAGTATGAATACCATCAAGGAACCATCTATTAGTCAACTCATCCAGTCTATTTGCTTCATCCACGTCCTCCTTCACTTTGGGATCCACTGGGTCATAGTACATCATCTGCTTAACTATACCGACTTGAGGCTTGACTTTGAATCCCATATCTTTGACAGTTTCATGTATTGCGTTGTAGCTTTTTCCATGGGCTAAAAGGAAGTGCCTTCCAGCCTTGTAAAACTCGTTCATATCGGTGTGGCAGGGAGGATGCACCCCCAGACCATAGCTGGCGTAGGCTACCCAAACTGGCTCATTTATCGTGTTATAAAAGGGTATAATGTCCCCCATTGTTTCAACTATTTTTCTCGTATAGCGTTCAAAGTATTCGACAGTCTTGGGATTCAGCCATGCACCTTTCTCCTCCAACCAGAGGGGATTGGTGAAGTGGTGCAGGGTAACCATGGGAATAATGTTTCTTTCCCTGAGGGCTTCAATCACTTTGCGGTAGTGTCCTATTTCCTTCTCGCTCCACACGCCCTCCTTGGGCTCAATGCGGCTCCACTCTATTGAAAAACGGTGAACATTGTGTCCCAACTCCTTAACTAGGTTGAAATCTTGTTCATACAGGTTGTAATGGTCGCAGGCACGTCCAGAAACTGAGCCGTCACTTATGTGTCCACCTTCCTGTTCCCATACCCACCACTGGTTATTGGTGTTGTTGCCCTCAACCTGGTGGGCTGAGGTTGCAGCGCCCCAAAGAAAACCTTTGGGAAATTTTATTTCCTTGTAATCAGACTTATTCTCCATCTCGAAGCCACGCCTAATAGTTCAGTCCACAACAATATAATTTAGTCAACGTTAAATCTTATTGTTAAATTTTCCCGTCCCTTGTTATTTGGTGTAATAATTTTTGCTTCTTGTGGTTCGGTAAGCCAGCAGCTTTTGTAAGCTCCACGTTTGACCTGTTACTCCAAGTGGTATGGGGGGGTACTTGTCATCACCTTTTTTGCGTCCCACTGCTTTTGGGTTTCCTAGGGGAAATTTTTGGCACGGTTTTTATTTTTCTCGGAGGAGTAAATGCCTTTAGAGGGTGGTGTGTTTGGTTTCTCGTGAAGCGCCGGCTGGCTTTTTGACTCGGTGTTTTCTTCTTCCAAGCGGGGGGTTCTCGAGGTGAGCATTGATTTCATTCCATCAGTTTCTCGCAGTTGGAACACTCATCTCTTTATCCGTCCTTTTAGGGGTTGAGTCTGACAACTCTAACCCTTTTTCCGATCCAGTCTTTGGGGATCAGGATTCTGGCTGAGGTGGCGTAGAGCTCGGCCATTTCTCGGCGACTTGGCCCAGTATCCTGAGGCTATGGGTTCTTTTGCAACTGTTTTTTTCAGCCTTAACCATATTTCAATAAAAGTATATACTTACTATTCCAACAAAGAAAAATCAAAAAATTAAGTACATACAGGCAACTCTTCCTATATTACTCATCAATTAAAAACACCATCCTTAACGGACACAGAATGTAGTTCGTGAAACATTTCTCTTGTTGATTAAAAATGCCCCAACTCCCATCCATCAATTTTTTATGAGGATTACATAACGGTTTTTAGCCAGTCAGAGGGTTTGATATG
>CAZECW010000123.1:0-2763 GCA_964510585.1 uncultured archaeon
CCATTATTGCGTAGCTCTGTATCTATTGTGTGAACTAGTTTATTGGGCATTGTGGCTGACATTATTATGATTGGGACGCCTGTAAGAGCCAGCAAAACTATTGCCTTTATGGCTGTTCCAAGATTTTTTGCTTCTTCCCTGTATGTAGCCATAGGTGAAAAAAGGTGAAACTCGTCAAATACCACAATTGAGGAATAAATGTTTCCTCTTGGAAATTCAAAATGTGCAACATTATGCTTAAGCAGTTTTGCTAACTCGTATGCGGGCGCCTTAAACAGGTTTAACATAAACGTGTCTAACGTTACAACTACACATTTTTTAGCAAAGAAGGGTGAACCAGGAAGACCCATGTGCTGCACTCCGATGCTCTCAGAATTTAGATTAAGTTTGTGAGACCACTCTCTGAGGCGTGCATATAGGTCATCAGCGATACTTCTCATAGGAAGTACATGAATTACTTTCGAGAAATACTGGTTTCCAAGTATTGCTGCCTTTGCTAGGGCAAGGGTCATAGCGGATTTCCCATATCCAGTTGGAAGCTCCATAAGGATAACATTAGGCACTTCTTCCTGCAAGAAGTCTTCTAACGATTCCAAAGACTTATTTATGGCAGGTCTAGGCTCCCAACTAAGCCTTGAGCAAACTGATTCGTAATGTTGAACTAATGTTTTATAACTCATTTAGGTGCCCCACTATTAGGATCTCTCCATCAACTTCAAAGGCTTTCCCTCTGGTTAATTCAACTGTAATAAGTTCAGAACTGATTGGCGTTTTTCTACCCGGAATTATGTATTCCTCAAAACGTGCATCTGCTTCTCTGCCCCAACCGCCACTCCAAAACATTTCCGTGTAGTGCGGCTCGCCTTCCACAACGCTGCCTAGAACCGCAGGAAAGTAATACTTGGTTTTAATTTTCTTCTCCTTAAGGAGCCTGGCCTCAGATATTTTTACATCAGTTACTGAAACTATGGACTCTTTGCTTCCAACTCTAGTTATTTCCCAAGCCGATTTTTCAAGCTCACTCTCCAAATTTCCATCCAATATTTTGCTCATTGATTTATCTATTAGAAATGCTGCAGTTAATACTCCACCGGGGTAGAAGACCTTCCCAACTGGCAGAGCCCCGGTTCTATACTTCATTAGGTACCTTCTTCCACCAGCAAGTTTTTCGTCCTTTTCACTTTTCGTCGTTTCTTGAAAAAGTAGAGTATTGTACCTGCTTAAGTCCTCCCAAATTATGGCAATGTTATCCAAATATGCAGATGCACACACTATGTATTTTTCCAATAGTGCCGCTGGACTTAGAATATTGCTTTCCTCTAGCTTAATTGTCTCTCCCATTATCTGCTGACCATTTAGCTTTAAAACTCCTCTTTTAATGAGAGGAAAAGCAATCGCACCTATCAGGGTGGTTGGAGGAGGGATAGGCGTTGTACTCTGGTACTTACTGGTTCCGGGAGATCTTATCCAGAAGCCCCAGTGGTACTCCGCTTTAATTTTTAAAGCTAGCATCAGTTGAAGCTCCTTACTGTTTTTACCCCTTCTTCATTGCCATATCAACAAGTTTGCTTACAAATTCCTCCGGTGTTTTAGTTACCTCCACACCTTCCACTCCTTCGGTAGCGTTCTCCCTGTCGAATGCCAGAGTAGAAATTGTGACCTTGTTCTGTAACTTTTCCATAACAGTTGAGAAGGTTTGAGCTCTTTTAACAGACTCGTCGATGAATTTTTTGGAATTACCAGGACAAACGATGAAGCTTGTGTTTGGTGAGTACGCTGCTATAGCTGATAGGGGCTCAATGTTTGGCAGGAATCTGCTTCTCTTAGCACCAACCTGAAACTGGGTTATGAATTGTGCTAAAGCTGATAATGCTCCCACTACCCGCGTTTCTCTTTGCTTTGCAAGCTTATTCTCCTCTTCTTGGTTCCTATTCCCAAATTCTGTTGAGGGGACAGATATTCTGGAAATGTCGAGATTGAAGGTGAACGTGTAAACGGCTGATCCAACTTCAACATTGTATGGTTGTTGATACTGCTTCATAGATGAGGAAGCATATCTCACTTGAAACTGAGACTCTAGGGCTGCGGCTTCAGTTTCAAAAACTGCAGGCAACATGTATCCAATTTGAAACGTGGATGTTCTCTTTATAGGATAGCCTCCCGCATAGAGGAAGCCGCCTACGTCACATACATAGTCCTTAAGCATTACTTGTACTTCTGCGCTCCTTATTTCCATTTCATTTTTAGGGATGGAGATGCCGGCATCCTCTATGAGTTTGTCGTCCGTGAATTTTAGAAACTCTCCACGTTCCGAGTATGGTGAGAGGGGCAGTTTTCTTTTCTTTGCTTCCTCCACTAGGTAGGACTGATATGCGTGGGCGAGTGATTCACCTGAAATTGCCGGCACAAAACGTATAGAGTAACTTCCATTTTGCCCTGTGATTATTGGTGCAGTTCTGTGTCTTACTAAGTTGCCTACGGTCTCCACGCTGTTAAGGCTCTCTAAATTAACTAAAAGCCTAAAAGCTATGCTTAGAAATCCTTCCATACTTATGCCTCCTTTTCTTCCCTCTTAGATAGGGCTGACGCTATCATAGACATAGCGTAGCTTGCCACGCTTCGAGCTATTCTAATATTTTTTGAAGTATCCTCAAGGAAATTTTTTATTTGTTCGTCGTCTGCCAAGTATCCTGATACTGTGTCTACTACTCTTGTGTTATCTTTTTTTGAAATGATTTTTACAACTTTTAGGCCCTCTTTTTC
>CAZECW010000124.1:0-6403 GCA_964510585.1 uncultured archaeon
TTGTTTCTTAGCAGGGCGCCTCAAAGCAATACCACCTCAAATAGTGTATTAAAAATACGCGTCAAATTTCAAAAATCTTTCTAAAGACAAATAAATCTACATCACCTGTGGACATAAGCGGACATATTATTATGGATAGACTGTACACTTTAAAAGAAGCAAAGATGCTACTCGGTGTCTGCACAAAGACTATTCAGCGGTGGGACAGGGAAGGAAAAGTAAGAGTGGTGAGAACCTCTGGAGGTAGAAGACGTATTCCTGAAAGCGAAATACTGCGGATACAGGGAGAAGAAAGAAGAAAGGGGAGGGTTATTGGATACGCTCGGGTCTCGTCTCCGTCACAGAGAGACGATTTGGAACGTCAAGTAGCGTTAGTCAAAAATAGAGGGGTGGAAGAAGTGCTAACCGATGTGGGGTCGGGGCTGAATGAGAAGAGACGAAATTTCAGGAAAATATTAAAAATGGTGGCGGAGAGGAAAATTTCCCATATTGTAATATCTTATCCTGATAGGCTTACCCGGTTCGGATTCCAAACGCTAAAAAACCTTTTCTCCGCCTTTGGAACCGAAATAACCGTAATAAAAGAAGACCAGTACAAATCACCGCAAGAAGAAATGGTAAAAGACCTAATAACCATAATTTCACACTTCTCCGGCAAACTCTACGGCACCCGCTCCCACAAAAATAAACAAAACAAAAAAATGCAAACATAAACATTCCCTAAAAAGGGAAAAATGCCCAAAACACTTGTACACCACACCTCCACATATGAGCATAGATGTGTAGAAAACTAGAAGGGATGCTTACATTAGCACCGCTTACCAACCCCGCCACCCATTTAACTAAACTAATGAGAATGTGGTAGTGGGGACTAGGATTTGAGCTAACCACTGATAAACAAGCACATATAGGTAGATTGAAAGATACTGCACCACTCCACCCATAGCTTCCTAAATGATGGGTAGAACGGATTCCCACTTAACGGAAATTCCCACCACAAGTAAGCCGATAATAACGCCCAGCGCCGCGCCCATACGCCTGTGAGAAGTCGCCAGCCTCACAATGTTAATAATAACCAAACCCAACCCCACCAAAAGAGCAATCCCAAAAACAATATTAAAAAGATCATGAAACAAGGGATAAAAAAATACCAAAAAATCACAAAGGATGCGGAATGTGGGTTATAAATGGCTACGATAAGCTAAAAGCTATTTGCAAATGGGTAGCAATATAGACTTTTTTATTAATTTTTCCCTAAACAGCTTATGAAACTGGGTTTTTTAAGCCTTCTTTCCAAAAAAGGAGACATAAAAACCATATGTTCAAGCGGTACTCCTTTGTGGGATTCTCTTTTTTGCGGTTGAATTCTTTTGGGCCATATGTTTAAACGGCAATCCCTAATGCTGGTTTCATGTTTTGTCCTGTCCTTTTATTCACTCTTCGTAATCCCTCCCGCCACCACCTATATACATGACGGTGTTAAAAAATTGGAAATACCCATTTCTCCAAAATACTCCACAAAAAGAACCCCACAGAAGGGAGCTCTCCCTAAACACATGGCTTTTTTGGGAAACTCCATATTTTAGCACAAACAAAAATGTGGTAAAAACTGGGCTGGAGAGCATTGCAGATGCGATTGGGCCAAGGGCTGGAGCAGCACAAACAAAAACCAGCCATAAGGAGTCCTGCCTGAACATATGGATAAAAATGTTTATTTCCTGGGACAAAAAGGAAAAAAATTAAAAGGAAAATCTATAGGCGGGAAAATTTCTACTATTTTCTCGAGTTAACATTTGGGCTCTCCCTTTAAGTGTATATTTCTTTATCTAGGCAAGCCCGATTTATTTGACAGAAAACTTTCTCTCTGTTTGATAATAGATGGTGTAATGTTAATAGTTAGATTTTTTTAATAGTTGCGGTTACTTTTCTTATGAGTTCGTTTGTGTGGTTGCAGTTTGTGCTCTGGCAGGTGGTGCAGATTGCGAGTGGGCTTAGGGCTGTTTTCACGAGGTAGACCTTTGTGTGGTCTTGTCTTGTGGTGTATTCTTTGTGTTCGGGGTAGAGTTGGGGTAGGGTTTTTAGTACTGCGAGTTCCTGTTCTTTGGCGCAGGTTTTTTGGAGTTCTTTAAGGAGGTAAGCTGTTAAATATTTTATGTGGGGTAGTTTTTCTACTGGTCGGGGGTTCTGGTAGTTCAGTATGTTTCCGCAGGTTAAACATTTTATGTATCCTACTACTTCCACTATTTCTGTGGGGATTACTGTTTGCTGGTGGTTGCGGTCAAGTAGGAGGACTTCGGAGTAGAACTTCATGTTCACCAACTGTTTCACTTCCCCATATTATTATTGTTGTTGTTGGTTGTTGTGGTGTATCCTTTTAGTATGTAGAGGTTGGGTTTTGGGTTGCTTAGTTGGACTGGTACTGTTTTTGTTTCTCCGAGTAGTTCCTCAGCCTTTTTTCGTCCCATGCTGGTTAGGGATATTTTCTTGTCTTTGATTTTGAAAAGTTGGGGGTAATCGTTTATCATCGTGTAGAGGTCTTTCCAGCGTTTTAGGAGGGCTCGTCTGCGGGCTATGCTCGTGAGTGTTCCGATGCCTATGGCGCTGCTTGTGGTTTCCGCTTCGGCTATGCGGAAAACCATTAGTATGTTTTTAAGCGTTTTATCCTCGCTTGGTTGAGTGCCGGCATTGTTTTTCTTTGAGTCTGAATCCGTTTCTTTCACCTCTTCCCTCTTTTTTTGAGTATCCTTATATAAACCCCTTGAAAGAGGGACTCAGAGGTAGCATTCTTGTAATTCCTCAAGTTCATGTTTCTTATGCCCTTTTTTAAGGGAAAGATAATAATGGTGGGGGGGTCTTTAAAGGGCGATGGCACTAAGTTAAGGTAAGAGGGAGATGTGGTTTCGTTCGATTCCGCTTCTAAAAGGCGTTTATGGAGCTCCTTTAGTTTAGAACCCTGAAATAAGGGGTGGAATCAGGCGGATCAACATCACTCCACGAGTACAAGAAAAGAATTTGGGCTTAACTTAATGCCATTGTTTTTAAAGGGGATCTCTTTCAGAGCTTTTAAAGGGGAGCGTGACTCTGAAATACCGGTACACTATGGGAGTGTGGCAGGAAACGTGTGGTTTATAAGTGATTAAGTGTCAATATATTTTGGTGGCGACCGGCGATTCCTTTCTCGAAAAAGGGATACAATGAAACCACGACATTTCACCTCATTGGCCGGTCGCCCACCTCTTATTTTAACACGCGACTTCTGACTCCCACCAAACATTCTCCCCTGATGCTCTTACACATGTAATGCTCAGATCCCCTATTTCCCCTCCGAAAAAGAGCCGCTCCATTCTGTTTTACCTATAAGAATTCTGATTCGGGGAGCTTTTATACATATTTTTAAAAATTTCTAGTAGCGACCTTTGCAAAAAGGCGTTGGCTCACCAGAAGAGTGAGTCGAGAGAAAGACTTTGAGGTGAAATGTTGTGGACGCGATTGTAATCAGAACTTTGAGATTTAACATTGAAAGTAATGCATGTTTGGATAAAGCTTTAGAGGTTTTCAAGGACATGGTAAACGAGATGTTGAAGTACGGGCTTGAAAACGAGGTTTACTCCGCCACAGAATTAGAGAAACATTTCTGGAACCCCTTTAAAGACAAATACCGCCTGGCAACTCACTACACCACCAGCGCCTCACGATACGCCGCAAGCCTACTCCAATCCCACCTCAGCAACCTGAAAGCCTGGAATGCAAACAGAAAGCCAACCAAGGAACCTAGCCCCCCAAAGCAGAAAAAACTCTGCATGAGACTCCAAACGATACTAGCACGCCCCAAACTAGTTAACGGAAAACTAGAACTACACATAACCATAACCACAAAACCCAAAAAAGAACACGTAAAACTGGCACTTCAGCCATACTCCTACGCCGAGCCTCTAGTTAAGGCCTGGGCTGCAGAAGAACTTAAAGTAGGCGAAATCACCATAAAGCCATCCGAGGTCTACATACCCTTCAAGCAGAAAGTAACCTGTAACGAAAACCCCATAGGCGCAATGTTCTTCGACACCAACCTTTCAAGTTTGGACTTCGTCGTCGCAACAAAGAACGGAGTTTTCAAAGCCTTCAGCTTAGACATCTCACTGATCCAAAAAATCAGGCAGAGATACGCAGAAAAGAGAAAGCGAATCCAGAACAAGGTTAAAAACCCCAAAGACAGAAAAAGACTCTGGGAGAAGTACGAGAAACGCGAGAAGCGGCGGGTGAACCACCTGCTGCACCTCGTAAGCAGTTTAGTCGCCGGGATTTCTGAGAGGTACGGTGGGCTCTGCGCTGTTTTCGGAGACCTAACCGGGATCCGGAACAGCATAAACGAGCTTCCGCGCACAAAGGAACTCAGACATCAGCTAAACCTCTGGCCCTTTGAAAGGCTTCAACAGCTCTGCGAGTTCAAGTTGCTCCAGAAACCTCTTCTGGAGGGTGTTGGATTGGCTGCTTGACTCTGTACATTAGCGAGGAGTACACTTCCTCTACCTGCCCCTTGTGCCGAAGGATAACTGAAACGCCCCGAGGACGGATATTCAGGTGTCCGTACTGTGGTTACAGCGGTGATCGACATATTGTTGCAGCGATAAACATGGCCCTTAAGCCTGGTCCCGAGTGGCTTAACTGGGTTAGCCGGGTGGTCACTCCCTACCCCAAGGTAACCAGAATCAGGGTTGACCCAAAAATCAGCCCTGAGGAGACCTTGAACCGGGTTTTGGGAACCAGTCCTTAAGAGTCGTTATAGGTGTGGCGAGTTTGGGTATCCGCCGAATGCCAATGAGCCCCCTAAAAGGGGTGAGGAAGGGAATGATTGTGGACTTATGTCTACTTAACCCAATACCCTTATCCTATTCATTTTCTGGGAATTAAGCTGTTACCTAATTTGTGGATACCGGTTCCCAACTATGGTTATGGAGTGTTTACCGATTTTATTAGTGATTTGGGTGTGGGGCCTTCCTCATTCATCTTTAATACTGGTATGATTGTTGCGGGTGTTCTTACCGTGCTAATGTTTCCCACTCTGCTCAGGCCGCTGGGAAGTACGGGGAAAGCGAAGATAGGTGTCGCATTAGGAATTATTGCGGGGGTAGGGTTGGCTGGTGTCGGTGTCTATCCAGAAAATACAGGGTTTTACCATGTTTTGTTTGCTTCCATGTTCTTTATTTCTATTTTTATTGCGGCGGGTGTTCTCAGCTATGCTAATGAGTCAACTTCGTTCTTTTCAAAGACTGTTCAAAGATTGGGCTACTTCGTATTTCCAGCGGGTCTTGTTTGCACTGGTCTTATTCTAATTTTCGGGCCCCCTCCAGAATGGGTTCATCTCTTCTTATTATTAATTTGGGCTCTACCACTAAGCATAGAAATGTTGGCTTAAGGGAACTGCCTCTGATAGCCTAAGCTTCAAGACCCTAAGACTTAAACTCCCCACTTATCCCCCTTTTTTCACAGAAAAAAATATAACTAGTTTAGTAGCGAATATTTGAGAAGTATGATTCCCGTGGTGTGGTGATCTCTGTGAAAAATAAAAAGTCCGGTTTAGGGAAAAAGCTCCCGTTGACTTTTGTAGGCGGTGTTATTGCCTTCTTGGGCATAACTATTGCAGTTGTTTGCATTTTGAGTGCAGTGTTCCTTTACACCAGTGTCTCTCCAGTTATGCCTTACTCAGTTAAGATATTCCTCTTTAGGACTTGGGTTCCCGTTCCCAACTTTGGATACTCCTGGACTCGCCAAGCTATAAGTGACTTAGGCGTGGGTCCTACTTCCTTCATGTTCAACGTGGGTCTAATCATTACTGGTATACTATATCTCCCGTTCCTTCCTACGATCCTTAAGCCTTTGGGATACACTAGAACCGCCAAGATTGGGATGGTAACAGGTTGGATTGCATGCGTCTCCCTCATCGGGATAGGCGTTTTTTCAGAGGTGGCATCATTCTACCATAACCTATTCTCCATATTGTTCTGGATGCTCATCGCATTAACAGCCGGTATCCTAAGTTTGGCTATGCGTTCATCATCATTCTTCTCAAAGGCAATGCAGCGTATCGGATACTTTGAGTGGGCAGCAGGCTGGACACTGGGAGTCCTCACCCTCCTCTACGGCGCTATTCCCGAATGGCTCATGCTCCTCACACTAACTATCTGGATTTACGCTCTGAGCATAGAAATGATAGTTAAAGGAAGAAAAGCCCAATAAAATAGAATTCCTAAAATCAGGTTCTACACTTACAGAACCTTGGCGAGAAAGCCCCCGACTTTAGTCGCGGGGATGAATCGCCCAAAAAGCTTATAAGAAAGTAGGAAAGGATGATGATTGTTGGTAGCTGAAGGGTTTGGCTTGGGCTTAAGGGGCTAAACAAGACGCA
>CAZECW010000125.1:0-19125 GCA_964510585.1 uncultured archaeon
GATGAAACTCGTGCTTGACCTAGAAAAATTGGACAACATACACAAATTAATGCAGCTTATGCATTGAACCGCAAGAAAGTTTTGTAGAATCCCACCTTTAGTTTTCATAAAAAAGTTGGGTAAACCCCTCCCAAAGCCCTCTCGATCCCAAGCCTTACAAGTGGTGTGGATAACTCTCCTCAATAACTTTCCCCATTTTATTCAACAAACACAAGGACACTACTAAGAGTAGCTGAGCTTCACAGTGAAGATTAATAGGGCTTCACAGGAGACTTTTCTCCTGGAAATCGTATTAAGTAGAGCATTAAACTTCCGAGAGTTAACTTTGAAAAACTATCTGGAGGCTCCACCTCCTTCCAAGGATAAAGATTTGGTTTTTAATTTCGTCCTTCCCCACCTTAAAAAATAAAGGAGTTAGAAATTACAGAAACATACAAATTTAACCAACTATTTGAAGAAATTAAGTATAAACAAAGTCGCCTAATTTAGATAGGGAAAGAGATGCTGTTAAAAAAGGGATTCTCGGAAAAAGGTTAAGGATATAGACAGCCTGAAAGATATTATAAATTATAAGGGCGTTAGAAATTCATATTAGAACCCAGAGAAAGACTAAATTCAATATAGTTTAGGGTGTCGTGAATGGAATTTAAAGAAATAAATTTTGTTTCGGATGTATTGGTAATCGGTGCAGGTGGGGCTGGTACTAGGGCGGCTATAGAGGCTCATGAAAAAGGTGTCGACGTATTAATTGTTGCGAAGGGCGGTTTCCCCTCTGGATGCACTCCCATTGCTGGGGGAATAATGCAGGCCCCAATCGATCCTAACGATAGCCCAGAAATCTACTTTAAGGACGTTATAGAGGGAGGAGCAAAGGTAAACAACCAGAAACTAGTTAGAATACTTACAAGTGAGGCTAGGGATAGGGCTCTGGACCTAGATAGGTTTGGAACACCCTTCATGAAACAAGATGGAAAGTTTTTAGCGGTGGGCGGTCCGGGAACATCACGCAATCGCCTCCTCCCGGTTACAGACCTCTATGGATCAGCGTGGATTAGCGGTTTAGTAAACGAGGTTAAACGCAGGGAAATTAGAGTCTTGGAGAGAATTATGATAACAAGACTCTTAACAGACAATGGAAAAGTTGTGGGAGCCACAGGGATAAATCTCAAAACTGGAGAATTTTTGGTTTTCAATGCCAAAACAATTATTTTGGCCACCGGAGGAGCAGGGCAACTCTACGGTTTAACAACAAACCCTCGGGATGTTACCGGTGACGGATACGCTTTGGCCTACCGGGCTGGAGCTGAGCTGACGGATATGGAATTTATCCAGTTTAGAGCTTGCATAGTTTACCCGCCGGGGCTAAGGGGGCAGCCTCCACCAGCAGATGGGATGCCTGGAAGGGGTGGTAGGTTCTACAATGCCCTTGGGGAGAGATACATGAAGAAATATGATCCGGTGCATGCTGAAGAAGTGACCCGTGACTTGATTGCCATCCGAGCCCGAATAGAGATAAGGGAGGGTAGGGGAACAGTTCACGGTGGGGTTTACAATGATCTTTCGGGTTTGCCTGAAGAGATGTGGCCTCTTTTTTCAAAATTTAGGGAGGCCTGTAAAGCTGAGGGCATTGACCCTTCTTGGCAGCCTGTGGAGTGGGCTCCCGGAGTTCACCACTTTATGGGCGGTGTTAGAATCAACGAAAAGTGTGAAACTAATGTTTCTGGCCTCTTTGCGGCTGGAGAGGTTGAGGGCGGAATTCATGGCGCGAACAGAATTGGTGGAAACGCTCTAACCGAAACCCAGGTCTTTGGAGCAAGAGCCGGAAAATTTGCTGCAGAAAAGGCATTATCCACACCTATGCCCAAAGTTAATGAGAAGCAGATTGAAGAGGAAAGAAACCGAATTCTGGAAATTTATCTACGCAGGAAGGGTGTGGATGCAGGGAAGATAAAAGCAGAAGTTCAGGGAATAATGGAGAAGTACGTTGGAGTTATTAGAAACGCTGAAGAACTCCAAAAGGCAATAAATGAACTTGTGAGAATCAGGGAGGAAAAATTACCCAAACTATGGATTGGAAATGAAAAATCATTGGAAAATCTCGGCGAAGCATTAGAAGTTGTAAACTTCGTGGATGTTGGAGAAATGGTGGCTAGGGCAGCACTCATGAGAACAGAGAGCCGGGGAGCGCACTATAGGGAGGACTACCCACAACAGGACGATGAGAAATGGTTAAAGAACATTATCATTCGTTTAGAAGCTGGAGAAATGAAGCTGCGAACCCAACCCATCCAGTCACTCAATTGTCAACTATAAAAAAACCAATGTGAAAGTTAGTGGTGAGCATATTTGCTAGAAATGAGGCTCACACTCATTACTGAAAAAATGAGTAGAATTTTAACGAGTAGTAGATGTTTAGAGGCACCATAGGCGGGATAGAATTCTTAGAGAGGTGGTATAAAGATTCTTCTTGAAGTACGTGATTTGATTTAGATGCATTCTTTAATAGTTGGAAAAACTTTCGAAGAATGAGTAGACTGTGAATCCTCTTCGTAGAGTGCACTGAAATAAATGTGTGAAATTGATTGTTTTTGTTTCTGTTTTTTGAAGGAATAACTGGAGGGGACTTTTTTGGTTTCTAGCATATTTTTTGAATTTAAAAATAGAAAAAGGAGGAATGATTGGTTTTTGATTTTTGTTGAATTATATTTCTCTGGAGGAGTAGAAAACAATAGACCAAAGTAAGAATGTTAAGAGTATTAGTGCGAAGCCTATAATTAGTATTAGGGGCCAGACGAAGCCACCTACAATGAAAAATAAAGCACCTATGATGCATAGAACTCCGGCAAATGAGGAAGCATTTGGGCTATTGGTCATATCACGCATAGAGTGACTTGCAAAACCCAGCACAATGAAGGCGAAGCCAAGCACCGTGAAGCCTATCCACATAAGTTGGAAATTCGGTGTGCACACAGGTAAAAATGGAACCGAAGACATTTCCAAAGGTGCACTTGCATACTTGTAATCTACTGTTAGGTTTCCCATAATGATGAGCAATGCTCCAGATATGATACCTATAATGCCCAAGATGGAGCCAATTATATTCGCCGTTCCTACACCGATCTCGTATGTGCCGCAGAAACCAATACCTATCAAAACGCTGGTCGCAATGAGAAATACGCACATTATGAAGGATAATTCAAGGAATATAGGAGCAGAAGAATAAAAGAGGGGTAAAGCCATAATGGGTTCACCATGATACATGTAGCTTAGATGCGCCATCCACGGAGCCAGTATAAACAGGTAACTATTAAGCTGTACAAGGTAAATGGATATTTCAGATAAAAAGTTGTAGGCCTTAATAACCCATGCTATACCTATGCCTGCGGTTACGGCTCCAATTATTCCTCCGACTGCCCCAATCAAGAATGCATCTCTAGACAGCCTCCAACCCCCTTCTGCTTGCCCTACACCTTTTCTACTTCTATAGGCAATCACTAGGCATAGTGACACGACTGTAAGCAATGTGGCCAGTAAACCTATCACCAGGAAATTTGAAGCAAACGGTATATTCTGCTGATAAAAGTAGAGCGAGACATAAGAGTTATAGAGCAGATTGCCCAGTATGGTGGGTCCGGTGGCGATGACTGTGTTATTCTCAATAGTGTTGCCAACTGAGGGGGAGTCATAATATACTCCCCTACCCCAGAGGTCTATGACAACGTTACCTGTAACGGTGTTGTATGAGCTGGACCAAAGTTCGAAGCCAGCCATACCGTTGTACTTAGCAGTGTTGCCGGACAGATTATTGGAGTCCGAGTAGCGGTACAGGTGGAAGCCGCCCCAAGCGTTATTTGCAGCGGTATTACCAGAAAGATAATTATTACAAGACCCACTTTCTAAGAAAAAGCCGCTGTAACTGTTTTCTTTGGCTGTGTTGTTTGAAAGAATATTATTAAAACTATGTACTAGGTAGAAACCCCAACCATTGCTATTTGCAGTATTGTTTAATAGAATGTTGTTATTTGAATCGGAATTTAAATAGAAGCCACAGTAACCCCCGTGATAGTCGTAGCGGTTATTGTTTGCAATGTTGCCCATGAGAGTGTTGTTTGAACTACCGTTCAGGTAGAAGCCGTACTGCCACCCTGTGACTATAACGTTTTTTATGGTCACATTACTTCTGCCAGTCAAGTTAAAGCCGCACCCAGACCCTGAACCCTTTAGGGTGTATCCCTTTCCATCTATTACAATATTGTCCGCTGCGACCACTATAGTTTCATAAATGTTTCCGGTAAAATTGTAGTCAGTCGAGAGTTCCATCTTTTCATGAATAATGCTGGAAGACCCCTGTGAGACGCCAAGTATGTAAAAGTTGATTGGCGGATAAATATCCCGGTCATGGATCGAGATTACCACTGCAGTTGCTACTACGAGTAAAATGACTGCGAAGAAAAACATTTTTAGTTTTTTCCACTCTCTTTTAATCCCCATATGTTTCCCTCGCTAACTATAAGAAATAAGGGTTTAGAAGGGTTTATTTCATCTTTTAGTTTCTCGAACTCTAATAACAGAATATATTTTTGCGATCAGTGAAGTTAAACATGTATTGGAAATCATTAATAAAAGTTTAATGTTTGAGGCAAAAACTAGCTTGATTCTTACACATAAAGGGTCTTGCCTTTGCTTCGGAAGTTTGGAACCGTTTGTTAACTGTCGTTGAAAATCAAGGTGTTTTGTTCCCACTTTTAGGAGATGGTTTATAGGCGTCTGCGAAAAGTTGGTAAAAGTCGTACAGGTTGAATCCGACTGCCTCTCCCTTTTTCTCTTTTTGTTCTAGGACTCTCTTGAATTGTAGCATGCAGAATGGGCAGTTTGTTACTAGTCCGTTTACTCCGAATGCTTGGGCTATTTCTATTCTTCTGGCGGCTAGTCGGTCTGCGAGTTCAGGAAAGGCTGATCTCACTCCGCCCCCTCCACCACAGCACCAGCCGGACTTGGGAACTCTCACCAGCTCTACGCCTGGAATTTTTTGAATCAAATTCAAGTATATTTCTTCTTCTAGCCCGCTGGCCATTATGTGGCAGGGGTAATGGTACATGAGTCTTACTTTTATGGGTTTGAGGTCTTCTGTGTTCAACTTTATTTTTCGCTCCATGTATTCTCCGACATCGTATATTTCGAAGTTGATGGGGATTCCATACTCTTTGGCGAGTTTTGGGTAATCTTTTCTGAAGGTGGAGTTGCATCCGGAGCAGCTTGTTAGCACTTTTTTAACGCCCCTCTCTGCATACTCGTTGAATATGGTGAAGTTCTTTGTGACGAAGGGTTTCATACTGTCCCTCTGACCGGTTCTCATAAACGGGGAACCGCAGCAGGTTTGGCCTTTGGGTAGATGAACAGCTACACGATTATTTTGGAATATGTCTATTATTGCCTTTGCTACTGGTTGCTGTCTACGATTTATTATGCAGCCAGTAAAGAGTACGATTTCGTCCTGGGGTTCCCCCTCAAAATTTTTGATGTACTCTGGAAACAAGTCTATGGCGGGGGTGTCAATCACGGGTACGGAACCTCCGGTCTCCAGTACAGATTGAACTATTGCTCTGTGCTGGGGGAGGGGGCCAACACCTTCAACCACACTTCGGTACCGGAGGTACTCAACGACGCTTCTCCTTATGTCTATTTTTCGGGGGCAGGCAACCTCACACTCCTGGTCTACTGGACATTTGAAAAGGCCTTGATCCACAGCTTCTCTTAGTCTTCCCTCGCTGGCATCTAGAGGGTCGCATATGAATCTGCATATTTCAACTAGTGCTGCTGGTCCCAGAAATGTACGGTCTACATCTATGACGTTGCAGTCTGAGTAGCAGGCGGCACAGAGTATGCACTGTTTATTTTCTATCATCTGCTCCAAGTCTTGGGGCGGAATTTTGGGTATGCCTCTAAATTCTCCCACCGTGAGGTCGGTGATTCGCCAGGGTCGCACTGCCCTTATACTCTGGAAGAAGGGGTCCAAGTTTACCACAAGGTCCCTTATAACTTCTAGATGGTCGAGGGGTTCAACTAGCAATGAACCATCTACAAGTACGTCCTTCACGAATGTTTTGCAGGCTAATCCTGCCCTCTTGTTTATCCTCACAGCGCAGGAACCACATTGACCCATTCTGCAGGATGAGCGGAATGTTAAGGATTCATCTATGTTCTCTTTGATGTATAGGAGGGCTTCCAGAACTGTGGTGTCCTCTGTCACATTCAAATCAAAGTTTTGATAGCGGGGTTCAGTGTCAGTTTCGGGATTAAATCTATAAACTGTTAGCTTGACCTTCACAAAATCACCTCAATAAGTCCTCTTTTCCGGTTTAAACATGGTGATTGTCACATTCTCGTAGGTTAATATGGGCATTTCGGGATGGTAGTGTAATATTATGTGTTTTGTCCAGTTTTCATAGTCCCGGTTGGGATAATCGGTTCTATAGTGTGCTCCTCGGGTTTCCCGCCTCGTCAGCGCAGCTAGTGTGGTGGCTTCCGCTAAATCCAGCATGTTTCCTAGCTCTAGGGCTTGGATAAACGCATTGTTGTAAATGGTGCTCTTATCTTCAACGTATATTTTTGTGTATTTTTCTTTGAGTTCCCGAATTTTCTTTAGAGCTTCTGTTAATCCTTGTTCGTTGCGGAATAGTCCCACCTTCTCCCACATGGTTTGTCTCAGTTCGTCTCTCAGCTTTGGAACGCTGTACTCTCCTCTCTCACTGAAGAATTTGTATAATCGTTCCTCCTCCTTCTTTATCTTCTCTTTGGGAACCGAGCGGAGACCCTCATTTCTAATGTATTCACAGGCTCTTTGTCCCGCCCTTTTTCCGAAAACCACACACTCAGTGAGAGCATTGGCTCCTTCCCTATTCGCCCCATGAACACTCACACAAGCCACCTCTCCAGCGGCAAAAAGGCCCTTTATGGAGGTCTCAGTCCAAGTGTTGGTTTTCACACCACCCATCCAGAAGTGTTGACCGGGCACCACAGGAATAACGTCTTCCTTTATATCCACTTTAGCAAAAACACTCGCTAACTCTGCGAATTCAGCCAGCCTCCTCCTGAAGAAGCTTAAGGGTATGTTGGTGACTTCAAGAAGCTTTTCCAGCTCCTCTATTTTTATGTGGGTTAAGTCCAGCCCAATGTATTTCCCCTCTATTCCTCGACCCTCATTTATCTCTGTTTGCATAGCCTGAGAAACAACGTCTCTAGGTGCCAATTCCATAAAGTTTGGGGCATACCTCCTCATAAAACGCTCCCCTTCACTATTAATTAGTGTGCCGCCAATCACCCGGGCAGTTTCAGATATTAGTGTTCCCCGAGGGTAAAGAGTTGTAGGATGAAACTGCACAAACTCCGGATCTTTAAGTGGAGCACCAGCCCTATAGGCCATCGCGGTTCCGTCTCCGGTACACACACTTGAATTGGTGGTTCTGGCATAAACCCAACCGAATCCCCCGGTGGCCAGAATTACAGCCTTAGACCTTATGGTGTGGAATTCTCCATTTTTTATCTCAATCGCAGTTATTCCTCTACACAAGTTGTCCTCCACGAGGAGAGAGGTGACGAACCACTCATCGTAAAAGGTGACTCCTCTCCTCCAGAGCTGCTCCTGCAAAGCCATCACAAGTTCCCTTGCCCACTGAGACGAAACAATTATTCCAGTTTTTGTGCTCATACCTCCGGGGCTCGCCCTGAGCAACTCTCCATCTCGACCCCTTGAGTATACTACTCCCCAAGACTCAAGCAAAGGTATCTCGACTTCCGCCCCATCCGCCAAAACCTCCACGGCATCCTGATCCGCCATGTAGTCACTACCCTTAATTGTTTCCTGTAAATACATTTCCTTGGGCTCATTGGGAGCCGGCGGGAAATGTAATGCACCGGTGGCTACACAGGTGTGAGACCTTAAGGGATGAACCTTGGAAACAACCGCAACATCTGCATACTCACTGGCCTCCAGAGCAGCCCGGAGTCCAGCTAGGCCACCACCCACAATCACAATATCGTGAACAATCATAAAATTCTCCCTCAACTATTCGCATTACTAATGTAAAGTTTTCTCTTTTACGGACCTCGTTTTATGGACATTGTTATTTTTTGTATTATTTTTCGAGGGTAGATTAAGTTTATGATTTTTGTGGTGGCAAGATTTATAATTTGGTAGGATAAAGTAATACTAGGTGGTATTTTTGCCCTCTGTGAAGGTGAGTTTAAGTTTGCCTGAAGAACTCTTAAAAATAGTAGATAAAGCTGCAGACGAGAATAAGATGAGTAGAAGTGAGTTCGTTACCCGAATTCTGGAAAAGGCATTGAAGCCAGAAGAAGAGGTTCACAGGTACCCAACGGTTCTCTGGAAGCTACAGAAATCGGGATACCTGAAACTTAGAAGCCCCAGATATCCTAGTAGAAGAATTGGGAGATGGATAGTGGAGGATGCAGAGGAGTGAGAGTCTCATACAGTTTTTCTGAGGGAGGATACACAGCTCAGGGAGATATAATACCGGATGTGCCAATCGTCAACTTGGCTCTTAAGGTGGGAAGATGCAGAGCCAGAGGCCCGGCAATAATTGACACTGGGTTTGACGGAGGCGTTTACCCAAATATGGAAATTACGAGACTCTTTAAAGACGCTGAACCTCTCCTAGTAGTAGAATTTGAAAATCCGCTCTATGGAAGAACGGAGTTTGAGGTATTCACCGCTCAAGCCTTCCTAAATTATGGGAGAGACTACTTTAGTATAGGTGAGGTGAAAGTCTACGTACCAACCGAACCCGAACACATAACTGGAGAGGTATTAGTTGGCAGGGAAATACTCAACCAGTTCAAAGCCCTACTACTGGAACCCCAAACAAAAACCTTAACCATAGACCTATAGTAGAAATAAGCGAAAACTTAACTAAATAGTTAAGATTAACAACCTTTTTGAAAAACCCGTTTTGGACACCCATTTCTTCCACAAAATCGTTGGCGAGAACGCACCGACAGGCTGCAGGGAGTGTCGGATGCTTGAAGTCACTTGTTCGTGAAAATTTTTGGTTTATGGTTCGGAACTTTTAGGGTTAATCTATTTTTGGTGTGAATTTGAGTACCAGCCAGTGGCGTCTTGAGATTCTCAGAGCAACTTTGTTTTTGCCGTGTATCACCTGTTTGGCGTATGGCTTTATTTCTTCAAGTATTGAGGCGTCGCTTCCAGAAAATTCCACTTTTAGGGGGAGGTGTGAAACTTTGAAGATATTTCCTCCGAGCTGGTAGTATTCAGCCCAGGGCCCCACAAGTTTGAATCCCCTATCTTCGAGAATTTTCAGGACCTCTTGTGGAATCACGTCTGATAATTTTAACATTGTTTAGCCCCCAACCGCCTGGATAATTTATTAAATTCTTTAAGTAGCCCTGCTTCTCTAACTCTTTTACATAGGAGACCGTAATCTATTTTCTCAGCTTTCACTAGTACATCTTTTAAATCTTCGTAGTCCCTTCGACCAAAGGCCATAAGCTTTGTTACTATTAAATCCTCTATGGATGGTAGGTAAAGATTGCCACGAATTTTTTTTGAGTGCTTTTTGAAATCAGCATCGTATATCATTAAAGGCACATTTACATCGATTCTATTGCTGCTTGAAGTTTTTATAGAGAGCCCCCAGCTTCGCCACTGAACGTTAAATCCTCTCTTTCTCAGCTCCTCTGTTATTTTTCCTCTTAGCTCCTCAACATTACCAACTGACACCATAACATCAATATCCTTCGTTGTGCGGTGTAGAAGACCGTGAAGAATTAGTGCCCTCGCCCCAATCAAGTAGACGTCATAATTATATTTCTCAAAAACTTTCAACAATTCCTCAAAATCCACAGGAAACTCAAACATTAGACCACCCTTTATCTAAAGCTTTAATCCAAACATATTTAATATTCACGTTTTATTAGAATCTTCAAAAAAGTAAAAAAAATAGGGTTTGTTACTATGGAGTCTTCAAATATTGATGAAGAGAAGCTACAAATATTATCTAATGTGGAAATAATTTGATACACCGTCTTGGAATTAAGAAGCTTGTTAGCATTTTTGAGGGGTGGTATTTGTTTGGTGTTAGAAATTTTCGAATTCGAAATGGGAGAAGATGTTTTTTATTTTTTCTTTTTCGTCCTTGTTTAGCCATTCTGAGCGGTGGTATTCTGGTTTTACTCCGATTTTTTCTGGTTTAGATAGCCATAGTGGGTTGTAGGGTAATAGGCCGATTTTTTTGATATTTAGAGATTTTAGGTATTGGGCTAGTTTGGTTAGATTTTCTTCTGTGGCGGTGATGTTGGGGATTAGTGGGATTCGTGGTAGGACTTCTAGTTTCTGGTGTTTTATTAAATCCTCGAAGTTGCTGAAGATTTTTTCATTTTTTGCTCTACAGTACTTCAAGTGTAAGTCAGGGTCGAATATTTTTAAATCAAAATAGATGAGGTCTACGTAGGGTAATATTAATTCGTTGAATTTTTCGCGGTTATAGTATCCGCTGGTTTCTATGCAGACGTGGATATTTTCCTTTTTGAGTTCCTTTAATAGTTGGTTTACATATTCCATGTGGTAGAGGGGCTCGCCGCCGGATAGGGTGACTCCGCCACCAGAGTTCTTATAAAAAATTTTGTCTTTTAATATGATGTCAACGAGTTCTCTTATTTCGTATTCTTTGCCCACAAATTTTAGTGCCTCATTTGGGCATACCTTTATGCATTCGCCGCAGAGATTACATAGACTGCGATCTATGCGGTAGGGGTATGAGAAGTCTATGGCCTTCATTTTGCAGGCTTCTATGCATCTTCCGCATTCTCCACAGTTTTCCCTGTAGAAGGCTATTTCCTGATTTGGATTTTTGGTCTCGGGATTTTGGCACCAGACACAGGATAGGGGACACCCTTTAAAGAAAATTAGGGTGCGTATCCCAGGGCCGTCATCCAATGCGTTTCTCTTAATGTCCACTATTAATGTTCTTTTCGTCATTGCTTCTCAACTATTAAAAAGTTAAAGAAAAAGAAAAAAATGTTTTTTATCTTGAGCAGAACTCTGTCCTCTCAATTATTTCCTGCTGCATGTTCTTGTTCAATTTTACAAAGTAGGCATTGTATCCAGATACCCGAACCAGCAGCCAGCGGTAATCGTCGGGATTTTTCATAGCGTCCCTAAGTGTGTCTGAAGTTATTACGTTAAATTGCCACTGCATCCCACCTAGGTCAAAGAAGCTCTGAACATAGCTGGTGAACAAGTCAAGTGTTTTCTTGTGTGAATCTCCCGGATGTGGCACAAGCTTCACATTGAAGGAGGCATTGTTGGGCATTTTCAGATAGTTCATGCTTGCTATTGAGCGGATGTTTTGGAGTAACTGGTCTGAGGGACCTGGGGCGGGGGTGAGTCCAGGGGTGAAGGCTTTCCCCTTCTTTCTTCCTGAGGGTAGGGCTCCGGAGAGCATGCCGAAACCTACATGGTAGCTTATGGACCAGTATCCTACGAGGTAGTTTCCTCCGCGATAGTTTTTGGCTGGGTTGTATATGTCGAAGCAGTAATCTATTAGGTCTTGGGCTACCTCATTGGTTCCTGGCTCATCTGAGCCGAACTTGGGAACCTTCTGGATTTTGCGTAGTACCTCCTCGGTTCCATTCTCGAAATTGTTTTCCAGGGCGTTCATTAGGGTTGGCCAATCTAGAACCTTCTTTTTATAGATTAAGTCCCTTATGACAAGTAGGCTGTCCACAACGTCAGTCAATGAAACCAAAGCCACTCCAGAAGTGTTGTAAATGGCTCCACCATTAACTACATCGGTTCCCTTCTCCAAGCAGCCCTCAAACATTGACGAGAGAAGCGGGGTTGGATGTATGTACTGGTGTGCATATCCTAGGTAATTGTTAATTTCAATCGATTTTTCTGCTAGGTATCTTAACTGTGTTTTGTAGGCGTTGAGGAAATCCTCAAATGTGTCGAATGAGTTTCTAACATCCCCAGTTTCTGGACCTATTTTTTCGCCCATCACTGGATGTACTCCATTGTTGAGAGCCATTTCCAGGGGGGCAACAAGGTTTAGAAGCATGCAGTTTGTGTGGCCGAAGTGTTTTCCAACTATTGTGGGCTCAACGCAGCCGGTGGCAGCCCAATCCCTTGCATCTTCGATGGGGATTCCCTGGTAGACTAGGGCTTCAATCATTGCCTTATCGTTGTGGATGGAGGGGGAGGCAACCATGTTAATGTTTACTTCGCATAGTCGTCTCAAATATTCCTTAGAATTTACTCCAGTATAGTATCGGGCGTTCATGTTTGGGTCTTGGAAGCATAGCATTTCCGCCACTTTGAGAATAATGTAGGTCATATCGTTTACAGCATTTTTTCCCTCCCTGTCTACTCCTCCCACGGTTACAGTGTCGTCTGAGGAACTGCCACCAAAAAGTTTGTTTCCAACACTGGGCACCAGTGGGTCGTGGTCGTTAATCCTGAGGAAGAAGTGTCCCACCAGCTCTATGGTTCTTTTTACTATTTCTTCCCTCTCTTTGTCGGTTTTTGCTTGTGACATTTCTTTCTCAAAGTAGGGTTGAAGCATTTGGTCCAGCCTTCCAATGGACATGGCGGAATTAGCGTTTTCAGCATGGATGCAGGTCCATGTTATCCAGAGGGAAGTTAGTGCTTCATGTATGGTTTCTGCGGGTTTTGCTGGTACCTTGGCGCAGATTCTTGATATTTCTTTTAGTTCCTCTATTCTTTTGGCTTGTTGGGGGTCGTTTGGGTTTAGGGTTTCCGCTATTCTTAGAGCTTCCTTACTTAGGTTTTTGGCGTGGTTTAGGACTCCATCGATTACTATTTGGACTGCCTTGTAGAAGTTCTTTTTCTCTGGAGATTTTGCCTGTTTCTCCTTTAAAGCCGCTTCCTCCCTGATTTTTTCAAATCCCATGGTTAGTACCTTGGGGAGCCCTGGAACAGTGTGGGATATGGCATTGTTCTTCATCATAAAGTATAGTACGAATCTCTCCTCTAATTGTTGGGAGATGGGGTTTCCATACTTTTGTCTGCAGTATTCGCGGACGTTTCTATCCATCCAGTATGGGAAAACTTCGAAGTTTAGAATATCTGCATCTTGGGGGGAAATGTCATTGGGGTTGAGTTCCCTCTTATATATTGTCCTCAACTCTGGCCAGATAGCGGTTCCTATCAGTTCGGGATAGATGGGTATGCCCACCTCTTTAGTGGTTGTGGAGCCGGGAATGAGGTATTGGTCGTGGATTATGGGTTTGCGGTTTGTCAATATGTGGTATAGTGCTTTTGCCTGGCGGAGTTCTGGGTCGATTGGTTTTCCATTCTTGTCCGTTTCGAAACCGTTCTCTCTGTGGTATTCTGTTAGAAGCTTGGCTCTCTCCACACAAATTGCGGGTTTGAGGGCGTAGCGGCGGTTCTTCAAGTATTTTAGGCGTGGAAAATCATCAATGGAATATTTTCCCAGGTAGGGGTCTTCAAGAAACTTTACGTTGTCCACCTTTCGACCCAGGATTTCGTTTTGGAGGCGTTTCCTCTTCTCCTTATCGATGTCCCCTATAGGGTAGAGTAACCTGTTTCCGGGGCCCTTGTAGCCCTTTATCTTGGCTCCCTTAATAACAGTGGTCATGTAGGAGAACTTGGTGAGGTAAGCCATGTTCCCAACATAATTCATCTCATTGGTTAACAAGTAGTTGAGGGATTCCTCAGGACTCTTGTTCCAGATTTTAGCCATGGTTTCTTTATCTTTATAGTAAATGGTAATGTTTGGGTTCTCGATTACCCCGTCACTTACCTTCATTTTTCCGTCCTTAAAAACCACATATATGTTGACTTTGCCGTCACGGGTTTTGAACTGGTACTTCGCGTTGAAAATGAATCCTGTTTCCTTATTGTAAATCTCCTTACGAAGTTTTGGACTTATTCTAAACAGTAACCCCATCAGTCTCAACGAAAGCTTAAACATTCCAATCGAAAGGTTACTTTTAAACTCTTTAAGACTCATCAAACCACCTAGAATCAAATTTTTATTTAGTCTCCCTCATCAATCATCACTACATGTTCTCTCCAGTTTATAATTGGGAAACAACAGCTTTTTGAACATTTTATTTCAAGTAAGAGTATAATAAACATTTTGTTTTGGTAAATTGTACTGAAATCTAAAAACCTAAAGGTTAAAAATTTATTAGTAAACGGTGAAAAATAATTCATTAAAATAGAAGTTGGAACAATCTGGAGGGTGATTGAACGCCGTCCAAAACGTTGAATGTACTCGCAATTTTTGCCCATCCTGATGATCTCTCATTCTTCTGCTCAGGAACACTAGCCAAATGGGCGGAGCAGGGACACAAAATTTACGCTTTATGCGTCACAAGCGGCAATGTGGGAACACTAAGAACAGACCTTAAAAAGGAAGATGTGGCTGAAATGCGGGAAAAGGAGCTCAGAGCCGCCAACGAAATACTTGGAGTGAAGGAAACCCTAATTTTGGGTTATCCAGATGGGGGATTCATAAACGCTCCAGAACTACGGGAAAAACTAATCTATTACGTTAGAAAATACAAGGCAGACCGTGTAGTAACCTTTGACCCCTGGGTAGCCTACGAGGTGCACCCCGACCACGTGGTTGTGGGAAGAATGGCCGCGGAAGCAGCGGCCTTCGCAGCCTTCCCCCTTTTATACCCCGAACAAATTAGGAGTGGAGTTGAACCCTACGCCTGTTCCGAGGTGTGGTTTATGGGGCTACTGGGCCATCCCCCAAACTGCTTTGTGGATATCTCTCAAACCCTGGAAAAAAAGGTGAAGGCCTCCTTAAAGTTTGAAGCCACACTCACACTCCTAGCCCGACTATTTGCTCCCAACATTGACCCCACCCGGGTAACTTCGGAGGACTTGAAGATCCTATCTCAACATGCAGACACACTCCTACGCTTTATGGCCTCCACCATAGGGGAGAAAGTAAAGTTAAAAGCGGCTGAAGCATTCTTTGTCCAAAGAACTCTACCGGGACATTTTGATAACTTTCAACAAATAATGCTGGAGATGCTGGGAAACCCGCCTGAACCACCCAAAATCTGCTAAAATCCAATCACTTCTAAACGCTACCCTATCTCTCAAAATAATAAGTGAGAATTTGGACCCCCAGAAAAATGGAGTCCCGAAGCCCCACCTCGCATTCCAACCTTTTTTCCATAACTTTGCAGAAATCTGCTTTTCTACATTACTTTGGCAGCGATGTTTTTTTGGAAAATCTATTGGATGCTAAATCCGTTCTAGTAGAGTTCAACTTGAAACTCTTCGATATTTTTGTAGCTCTCATCCTTGGTGACGAGCTTTGCATTGTTTTCTATGGCGACAGCTGCAATTAAAACGTCTATGAGATTCATCTGTCTGCCTTTTTCTTTTAGCTCAAATTCAATGTTTGCCGCTATTCTTGCGGAGGAAGCTGTGAAGGGTAAAACAGTTAGTCTCTCAAGAAACCTTACAGCATCACTATATTCCTTCACTCTCCCCGCTATTTTTGGGCCCCTCAAGATTTCCCAAGCCACAATTGAAGTGGTTAAAAGAGGATACTCTCTAATTTCTTTATATTTCTGTATTGAGTGCTCCTTTCCTCTCAAAAAGTCTACCAAGAAGGTTGTTTCAAGGCAGTATCTTTGCGTTTTTATCAAACTCTTTTCTCCCCTCAAGTATTACCTTCTCAATTTCTTCGGCGTCTTTCCAGGCTCCAGCAAACTCAATCAGGTTCTTTTTTTTCCCCTCAGTAAGTCTGATTATGACATCGCTAAAGCTTTCACCTTCCAGTTTCTCCCTCTTTAACCGTTCATATGCTTCAAGGGTTATTGTCAAAGTCTTAGTTGGCATAATATTTACGTGTACACGTATGTTTATAAATCTTTTCCGTTTTTCAAAAAAACTTCTGAAGTAGGAAAATGTATTACACCCTCAGCTGTATACACTCAGTCAAAACCTTTAATGGAAGCGTTTCAATAGGATCCCAACAAAGAATCATAAAGATGCTGCGGGTTTAAAAAAATCCCAGAAATCTTCCAGTGAGAAGGAAATACGGTGTTTTTTTTAAGTATCCTTTTTTTGTTGAGATGTACCGTTGGGGTGGTTTTTGACTCTGCCTGATATTTACCTTAAACAGTTAATTTCCGAACATAGAACATGCATTAGGGTAATATTGGGGTGCGCCTTTGGCTAAAATGCTTAAATTATTCGATAGAGGTGTAGTTCTGGATAGATGGGTGTTAAAGTTAGAAAATTGTCGAATTTTTTTGGGTATGTTCTCAATTTTATAGTTTATAATTCAATTTTTGCTTTCTTTTGTTGTGAATATCGCAATATAATTTATTTATTTTTGAGATATTTTTTTATATGAAATGTTACTATAATATAATTAAGGCTGGCTGAAAGGAATTTGGAAAATAGTTGGTGGGTGGCCAATTTAGATGAAGCCGAGTCTCCTAATCATAGGCATCACCTTCTTGGCGGTTTCCCTACTGGCTGTTAAAATACAGGGCCAAAATCTTATGTTTCTCCTTCCGCTGTTGTTACTAATTGTTTCTTTGTCCGGGGTGGGAATCGCTGCGGTTACCATTTGGAGGAAATATGTTATTCCCGTTAAGGCTCTGGCTAGTTTAGAAAACATTATTGTGGATCACATGCCCAGTGGTATTACTCTGTGGGCTTTTGATTTTGTTGAAATGCAGAAGCACACCATTATCGTTTCAGGATTCATTGCGGCAGTAAAATATTTTATGATTGAAATGCGTAAAGGAGATTTAAAAAAGCTGGAAACAGAGTTTGGGACATTCATAAAAGAGGATGGAGATTTTTTAACTGTCACCTGTATTACCAGTGGTAACACTAAAGCGGAAGAGGAGTGGATTAGGCAAAGGCTGCAAACCTTTCTGCGTGTTGCCGAAATTCACCACTGGAATGATCTCATAAATTGGGCTGGTGACACGTCAATTTTTGAAGAATCGCTTTTCCAAATCATTTCCTCAGTAGTCAACATGAATAACACAGTTAAACTCCAGAAGCAAAGGATTTCCAACATGAGGAGGAAGAAGGCCAGACTTTATGCAGAGCTTAAAAAATTGGACTCAGAGATAGATACAATTGAGACGCAGTTCCGGAATGGAAAAATTAGTGAAGAAGAATTTGAGGTTAGGAAAACTAGGACTAAAAACAAGTACAAAAGAATTCGCGAATACTATATCAATACCTGCTTGTTACTCTCAAGAGTTACCCACAAACCAACAGGAGAAGGAGTAGAAGCTTCCAGAGAAATAGAAAAAATTAGAACCAACTTCCTCAAACTTAAGGGAGAAATAGACAATTTACACCTAAAAAAATCTGAAGGCACCATTACCCCAAGCGATATCAAAAATAAAGAAAAAATTCAGAAAGAACTAACAATCCTCATAGAAAATCTAGAAAAATTTATGTAACCATACCAAAAAGAAGGTAAAGTATTGAATTTACTTTACTCTTATTATTGCAGTCTCTATTTCTCAGGCTTAATGGATTCTTTCAGTTTCAACTCTCATTATGGCTTCTCTTCCCGTCTTTTCTGGAATTTCCTCCCTGACCCTTACTAGTTTTATGGCGTCGTGGGGACACTTGTGGGCACATATCCCGCAGCCTATACATCTTTCCTCCAAAATCATAATTTTCTCGTCTGATAGGTTTTCACTGTGGGGATAATGGTGATAAATTGCTTGGAGAGGACACCACTTTATGCATGTTTCACACAGGCGACAATTTTCATGGCTTATTTCGGGCATAAAATTAGATTTCGCAACAGAGCGGGGATTGTGAAGCTGCGTTATGCCTCTCAATAGAATGCAGCAGTCGTTGCAACAGTTACAGATAAAGTTTGGTTTCTCCTGCTGATTGCTTACAGTGTGTACGAGACCTGCGTCTTCGGCTTTTTTGAGTATTTCTAGGGCTTCCTCCTTGGACACCCTTCTCCCATTGCGGTACTTTATCAAGTATTCGGCGAATCGGTCGAAACTAAAGCAGACCTCCAAGGGTTTATCACAATTGTTGGCTGAAAGCCGGCAGGCACAGGGATTAACCGCTATGCTTCTTGCCTCTTCAATGTATTTGCTCACCTTCTCGAAGGGAAGAATCTCTGCTTGCACACTGATTTTCTCCTCAATGGGAATCACCCTCATTAGGGGATAGTTTGAAGCCCCCAACTCCATTCCCCAGTGGGAATACATCGCCTCATGTATCTTAGCGTATTCCCTCTTTCTGTCCGTGATTACACCGTCATTCATTTGGAGTTCAAAAATTCCCGGAACATAAGGCAACATACTGTAGTAGGTTTTACCGTCTCTGCTGCTGGTAAATTCAAAAAGCGAACCATTCCGAGCCAGCTTCTCAAAAATACTCTTAACATAGTCTACGTTCTTCCCGGTTTCCCCTGCCACCTGCTCAATTGTTTTCGCATCAATGTAGGGAGCGTTGAAGGCAGAGCAGAGGAGCTCTGCTTCCTCGGGAGTGTAAATTAATTTTAAAATTTTCAGCATATCCTTACTCTTGGGGACTTTTACAGGCCACCGGTTAACCTTCTGTCTCAAAAGTTCATAAACATCTTCGCCCATAAAACCACAACCAATAGACCATTGAACTGAATCTTTCTTTAAGTTTTCCACTCCTCCTCCTAAGAGGTCCTGGAAGATAAGAATAGCTAGCTTTTTTTAACCAAAAATTTATTATGAAACCTCAATGTAGGTGTGAGGGGTGTTTTTAAGATGCCCAAAGTGAAGGCAAACGATATTGAGATTTACTATGAACTGCATGGGAGTGGGACCCCGCTAGTTTTGATTCAGGGATGGGGTTATAGTTCAGAGATGTGGAGTCCCGAGTTCATAGGGAAATTTTCAAAATTTTACAGAGTCATCACATTTGACAATCGTGGAACTGGGCGGAGCAGTGCACCGGACATCCCCTACACCATAAAAATGTTGGCGGATGACCTTGCGGGGTTGATGGATGCCATAAAGGTTCCCAAAGCCCACATACTAGGAGCCTCAATGGGGGCAATGATTGCCCAGGAATTCGCTATTAATTATCCCCAGAAG
>CAZECW010000126.1:0-34733 GCA_964510585.1 uncultured archaeon
TCTGGTCTTGTTTTTTCGGCGGGGTTTTCCCCAGCGGTGGTGGGGGAGGGTTATGCTTTGTTCTCTTCTGGTGTGGGTTATTATCAGGATGGTCAGTAAAACATAAATGGGTAGAATGAGAATAACAGTTTGGAGTGTTGCCTCTATCATTTTTATCACTATTATTACTTACGATGAAGCAACACTCCAACCTTTCGGTTAAAATTGCACAAAAGACTTTTTACGCCCTCAACCATAGACATAAATGTAAGTTTTAATGTTTTATAGTTAAAAGTGACATGTTGGTATTGTAAAAATTGTTTTAATTAAAAATGCATTATTTTTTGAGTGGAGATGCACTAATGATGAACGCCAGTAAAGAGATGCTAGAATATTTTAAGACGATAGAAACTAGTTTTGACAATTTATACAATATTGTAAGGGAGGCACGTGGCAAGGGATTTGACCCTTCTATTGAGCCTGAGATTTTGACTGCAAAAGATGTTGCTGCAAGAGTTGAGGGGTTGATTGGACTTAAGGGCGTAGCAGACCGTATAAGAGAATTAAGCACAAAAATGGCTAGAGATGAAGTAGCTTTTAAAATCGCAGAAGAAGTGGTCTATAGAAAGATTGGGAATATAAATAATGACGAAGAAGTTGCAGATAAGGCCATTCGTTTGGCATTAGCTTTATTAACTGAGGGGGTTACCGCAGCCCCAATTGAGGGAATAGCAGATGTTAGGATTAAAAGGAATCCTGATAATACTGAGTATCTAGCAATCTATTTTGCTGGACCTATTAGATCCGCCGGGGGAACAGAACAAGCAAAGACTGTTCTAGTGGCGGATTTTGTAAGGAGGCTTCTTCACTTAGATAGGTATAAACCTACAGATGACGAAATTGAACGCTTTGTAGAAGAGGTTGATTTATATGAGCATAGAGTAACTCACCTACAATATCCTTCAACCCCCGATATGATAAGAAGGGTCTTGAAAAATCTTCCAGTCGAGGTAACAGGTGAACCCACTGACACAATAGAGGTTTCAGGTCATCGAAATCTCCCAAGAATTGAGACAAATCAGTTAAGAGGCGGGGCTATTCTTGTACTAAATGATGGTTTAATTGGCAAAGCTTCAAAAATTAAAAAAATTGTAGATCGTATGGGCTTCGAAGGATGGGAATGGCTATCAGAGTCTAAAGAGAAAAAAGAGAAGTTGGAAGTAAAGCCCAGCGCAACCTATCTGGCAGACGTTATTGCTGGCAGACCAGTTTTTGGAGAACCCTCAGCTACTGGTAGTTTTCGGCTCAGATACGGTCGTTCTAGAAACACAGGACTTTCAGCAGTAGGTATTAACCCTGCAACTATGATTGTTTTAGACGAATTCTTAGCTCCAGGGACGCACATTCGCACAGAAAGACCCGGTAAGGGCGCAATAGTTTTACCTGTGGACAGTATTGAAGGGCCTATTGTGAAGACATTGGACGGTTCGGTCGTAAAGATTAATACAGTAAAGGAAGCCATGGAGGTTGCTAAAAAAATAGATAAAATTTTGTTTCTAGGAGATCTTCTAGTAGCGTTTGGAGAGTTTTTGGAAAATAATCATCCCTTAGTTCCCTCTGCCTACTGTGAAGAATGGTGGATTCAAGAACTCAAGAAAAAAATCAGTGAAAAATTTGGCGAAGATATTCAGGGTGCTTCTAGTTTTATAGGCGTTAACAAAGAACGTTTAGAACGTATGATCGAAGACCCGTTTTATTTCAAACCAACTGCCAAAGAGGCGTTAAACATTAGTGAGGCGCTGGGGGTACCCCTTCATCCTGAATACACATATTATTGGCATGATATACATGCTGATGAAGCCATAGAACTTCAGAAATGGTTAGAAAAAGTGGAGGTAAACGAAAAGGGTGAAATTGCTTCAAAAGCACCGAAAGGCATCAAAGAAATTTTGGAGAGGCTCGGTGTTCCCCACAAGTTTAAAGATAATAAAATCATTATCTCTGAGCACACTCCAGTTTTAATGAGATGCCTATCGAAAAATAAGGTGGGGCAAAAAATTTCATTCTACCAATTTGGGGAGGGAATGAGTGGTCTTGATGTGGTGAAATCGCTCTGTGATATACCTATAAGAGAAAGAGCCCCAATTTATGTTGGGGCAAGAATGGGGAGACCAGAAAAGGCTAAAGAAAGAATGCTTTCCCCTCCGGTGCATGTTTTGTTTCCAGTTGGATTGGAAGGAGGAAGTACGAGAAACATAGTTAAAGCGGCAGAGAAGGGAGTAATCTCTATTGAGGTGGCTAAAAGGGTCTGTCCTGAATGTGAAACCGTAACTTTCAATACCTTTTGTCCTTCCTGTAAAAAGGAAACCTTGTCGATAAACACTTGCTTGCAGTGCGGTTTTTCTCAAAATGTGGCGGCTTGCCCTAAATGCGGGGGGAAAATGCTACCATACGAAACTAGAAAAATAAATATTAAAGATGAACTCCAAAAAGCTATGAGAAGAATTGGAGAAGAGAAGGTCACCGAAGTAAAGGGCGTTCGGGGATTAATCAGTGAAGCAAAAATTCCAGAACCCCTAGAAAAGGGTATCCTCCGAGCCAAATACGACCTATATGTTTACAAAGATGGTACAGTGAGATTTGATGCCACCGATGCTCCGCTTACTCATTTCACACCTAAGGAAATATCGGTGCCAGTAGAAAAACTACGCAGACTGGGTTACACCCATGATTATAAAGGAATGCCTTTGGAGAATGAAAACCAAATAGTAGAGTTAAAACCTCAAGATGTAATAATTTCGGAGAACTGTGCCAATTATCTTGTAAGGGTAGCTAACTTTATAGACGATCTCCTAACTAAATTCTACATGATGCCAGCGTACTATCAAATAAAGAGCCTTGGAGATCTTGTTGGCCACCTTATAATAGGTCTCGCCCCACATACGTCAGTAGGTATTGTTGGGCGTATCATCGGGTTTACAAAAGCGCAAGTTTGTTATGCACACCCGTACTGGCATGCCGCAAAAAGAAGAAACTGTGACGGGGACGAAGATTCTATAATGCTCGCATTAGATCCCTTATTGAACTTCTCTAAACTATTTGTGCCCAAAAAGAGGGGGGGAATGATGGACACTCCCCTAGTTATATCGGTGCATTTGGATCCTCAGGAGGTAGACAGTGAGTCACATAATATGGACATAATGGCACAGTACCCCCTAGAATTTTATGAGAAAACTCTAAATTATGAGGATCCGAAAAACAATGAGAAATTAATAGATATAATTGCACACAGGCTCGGTAAGCCGGAACAGTATGAAAATTTCAAATTTACCCATCCAACCAGAGAAATATTTCAGGGCCCCCTAAAATCAAAGTATAAGGAACTCAACACTATGCTGGAAAAGGTAGAAGCTCAGTTGGAACTATCAAACAAGATAAGAGCATCGAACGCAAAGATGGTCGCCATTAAAATAACTCAAAAACATTTTATCCGTGACATTGCAGGCAACTTAAAAGCGTTTTCCACACAAAAAAGTCGATGCCTAAATTGTAACAAAAAGTATAGGCGTCCCCCTCTTCAAGGAAAATGTACATCCTGCGGGGGAAAGCTGGTTTTAACAGTACATCAAGCAGGAATAGAAAAGTACCTTCCCTTTGCATTATCAATTGCGGATAGATTTGATTTGCCACCATATATAAAACAGAGATTAAACCTGCTGAAGCAAAACATTGGTTTAATATTTGAAGAGGAAAAGGTTAAACAAGCAAAGCTGAGTGAATTCTGCTAATTATTTAACTGATTCTGAAAAATATAGCCAGGAGAAAAATTATGGTAAATCCTAATAGGATATGAGAGGGTAAAAATGTCTCCTATCTGGAGAAAAAAGGTGTATGAAGCTAAGGCTATTTTAAGAAAAAAGCGAAATGTTACACCAGGGATTGAAACTAGGACATTAATACTTGAGCTGATTAAACGCGAACCAAAAACAACCAGTGAAATAGCAAAAGAACTAAACATGTCATATTCAAGGGTGCTGCTACAGCTAAGGAATATGACAAGAGAAGGCATCGTGGGAAAGACCGAGCAAAAACCAAGCCAATGGTACTTAACTGGGCAGGGGCAACAAGTCTTACTATAACTTAATTCTCTTCTCCTTTTAGTCGATGAAAGATTCCAAACCAATCTCGAATAAGTTCAACATTACCCAATCAATATATACGAAATCAAATTTAGGACATGGATGCAAAATTTGAGCCATAAAAAAAGATCATAACCTATTATTATCCTTTTTTTGGGGAAGAGTTTATGGGATTTTTATCCCGCAAAAGTGCTACTAAAAAAGAAAAGAGCCTTAAGCATCTCCCGCTCATTCATTCCTAGTTTGATTAAAAACTAAAAGTATAGCTACCTAAACCTGAAGAATATGGTGACGCCTAAAATAAGCATAATTGGCTTATCCCCTTTTTATGACAGCACTTTCTACACAAAGGTTATCCCCAAAAATATGATCTAATAAATTTCCTCTTGAGAGCAAAACTAAAAAATAGGTGTTTACACTTAATGATACTGCAGATTACAAAGATTGGGCGCATGGTCTAGCGGTTATGACACCGCGTTCACACCGCGGTAAATCCTTTTTTGGGGAGCCGAATCCCCGGTTCGAATCCGGGTGCGCCCACCATAAACTCTTTATAAATCGTTAAATATTTAAGAAAACATTTGAGTTTAATAAAATGACGGCTAAAATGTCCCTTTAGTTTTAGGGTAACTTTTGTAGCTGCAAGTTGGAGGAAGTGTTTTCCCCTCTTTTTAACATCTTTTTTACAAAAAGGTGGAGAAGTAGTTTTGGAGGAAGGCAAAAAACATTAACCTCAAAATAAGCTATCCCGCCTCCTAAATGATTTTGTTTAAACAATGGGTTTGCTTGTCCAATTTTTGAAATAAATTTATATTTGGGACTTAAAACAATAAGTTGATGGAGGTTAAATTTTGCCGAAGGAAATATTTGACACTGAGAAATTCGTTGAATTATCCGAAAATGCTACTGAGTGTCGTATGAAAGTTTTAGGTGACAATGAAGTTAAATTTAAACTCAGAACTAATAAGTATCTTTACACTTTAAAAGTTGATAAAAAGAAGGCTGAAGAATTAAGAGGCAAAATTAAGTGCCCCATTACTGAGCTTTAGAAGCATATTCCCCACAGTTATACCTCTAGACTTTTGATTTTTTCGTTAATTTTAGATTGGCACTTCTCACAAAAATTTTTGCTTTTTCTATCAGTGTCCAGTATGTGATTTGAAAAATGCATCACGCACCGGGGGTTTGGGCAGTGATTCAAAAAGAAGGTATGTCCTAATTCATGAACTGCTTCTTTTGTACAACGTTCAATAAAGATTTTTTCGTCCTTGGCTTGCCCATAGAATTCAGATCTGAGCCTATGGATGGATATTACGCATACATTGCCTTCCAAAGTGGCTTGGCCAAATATAAAATTAAGCCCCTTTGTGTAAAGGTCTACCGGTGTTATTCCCAGAATTTTGGAGTTTTTATTAGTAGCATAAATTTTTAAGGCTTCCAAAAAATGTGAAGAATTGTACTGTTGTCTGGAGAAATTATAAGCCTCCTTAGGGATGGGGAGTATACCAGAAATTTCGACTCGCAAAGGATAGAATATGACACTTAGTTCTTCTCTTAGCCTTTCAAGCAGATTACTCTCAATTTCCCCAATTTTTACAAGAACTATTCTAGGTTTCAAGTTTTTATCCTCAATGAAACTAATTAAATAAAATAAATAAAAGTATTATGATAATTATTCTACTTATTAATTTAAATTGCGTTGATTTACCTTTTTGTCATTCCAGTGGTTGAGAGCGGTCCTTAGTTCTGAAATGATGGAACCCTAAAAATAATAGTAAAAAACTGATATGAGCTGAAAATCCGATTAATTTTTCACGAGTCAATGCTTTAAACCTCACGAAATGGTCGTAAAAGGTTTTTGGCGCCACTTGTGTGTAGAAGCTTTTTCTCGTCAGTTTGCAGCTTTCTAAAAGCCCTTATCCTTCTTCTTGCTCAGATGAGTCCGTTTTGTGGCTTTTATGGGAGGGGAGCTTCTCAAGAAACCAGCTACCATAAAGATAACCAAGACCCGAAAATCAGAGTTTTTATGTTTCACAAAATTTTATTAAAAGGTTAAGCCACTATTTTTTTAACCATAAACAAAATGGGGTTCCACGTTGTCAAAAGAGCTTCTACAAAACCTCATCAATAGGAAGATATTAAACGAATTTGGAAAGAAGGTTGGGCAAGTATTAGATTTAATAATTGATAAGAAAAGTGGCAAGATACAAGCAGTTGTAGCAAAGGTAGACAAGTCCGAAGAAATCCTACAAAAATTAACAAAAGACGAAAAGGGGAATACTTATATCCCGTTTTCAGTAATTTCTATTATTAAAAACGATTTTCAGATAGACGAGAAGAAGTTGAGATTAATTATTCTAAAAAAGAAAACAGCTTGGCAAGAATCGTAAAAACCTTTTTTTCCAACCAATTACCCAACAATATTTTCGTGGAGAATAAATACCATACTACGAGAATTTTAAGAGATGACTATGATTGCACAAGGAAAAATAAAATCGGTAGTGGACAGAAAATACAGGCCGAGAAGGGAGAGAAAAGAAAAAGATGCAATTAATACCCTCAAAGAAGAGCTCGTGGAGTTCATGCTCGCAAATGATCAGCAAATACTGGAAGATTACAAAAAATTACAAAGTCAACTAGACTCTCTGGATGGGATAAGGGAAAAGCAATTCTGGCAGCATCTTCAAGAAGCTTTGAAAACTTTTAAACTGGATGAACCACAAAAAGCGGGCAAAATTCTTGAAATAGTTAAAAGTCTACTTCAAAGTTACACTATAAGACTGAATTCCAGCGATGTTAAAATACTCGAAGCAATTTATCAGCAACCACTTCTAACACTAGAGGGCATATGTTCAGTTACTAAACTTAGCTGGGGGACAGTTCAAAAAAGATATAACCAACTAGCGGGCAGCCAAGTTTACAAAACAGTAGCAGTCCCCAATTATGACAAATTAGGACTTGCACCAATAATAGTGCTTACCTCGGACAGTGAAAGAGAAATATCCAGTCCATATCTAACATCAATTCAAATAAATAACGGTTGGTGTAGCACCAATAGATTATGGGAGATGTTAATACCTAAATCAAATCTCCAAGAATTTGCAAAAATCATCTTAAGACATTTGCAAAACTCACGAATATTTGAAAGATCATTCTTACTCCATAATGTTAACTTCACTTACTTTGATTGTGGCAGCAGAAGCTGGAATATTAATTGGTCCCAATGGCAACTAGAACTAGAAAAAGAGGAAACTGTCAAGGTTATTTTAAACAATGAAAACTACCACAGAAAACAGAGAATCAAAAGAATGGACTTGAAAATTCTACACTTTTTGACACAAAATCTTAGAAGGGAACAAAGAGAAATCGCCCAAGCCCTAAATACCAGTGAATCAAAGGTATCCCTCTGCAAAAAAAATTTATACAATGACAAATACTTCACTCCCGTTTTGCAACTCACAAATAGAGCGGGGTTAACCGAAAACCTTCTCATTATATTAAAGGAAAAAATCCAAGAAATACCCTCTGCCTTCTTGAGACTCCCTCAAACAACAATTTATGAACTAACTGAATATAGCAGCAAAACAAAACAAACTGTAATTCAAACCCAACTTCCACCCGGTTCAAAAACAAGAATCAAAGAAATCCTAGAAAGAAAAAACCCCGACACCCAATTCTCAAACTACACAATTCGAATAGAAAGCTTTCCCGAAACAATCACAGAGGCTTTCGATGATAAGAACCAAAATTGGATGTGGGGCCCCTCAACTCTCAAAATATACCACAAAATCAATCGAAACCTAGAATCCCCCTATTATCAAATCCCGAAAATTTGAGCATCACATTTTTTTAAAGATTCTCGTCAACAAGTTTGTCGATCAACTCAGTTTAGCCCCAAGAGCATCCCACAACTGTTCCCTAACCAAAATTCCCACATTAACCTTTTCTCCCCCCCTTCTTACCAATATTCTCCTGCTTGGAGTAACCCGCCCAATTATAGTAGGGATACTTCCAACAGACCTAATAGCATCCAAAGCCTCAGCCTCCCCCCCAGGTCTGACGGTAACCAATAAAACTCCACTGGAAATTAAACACAAAGGATTTATTCTCAAAAGGGAACATATGTCCCGCGTCTCTTCTGCAACCGGAACCAATTCCTCCTCAATCCTAAAACCTACATTCGAAGCCTTAGCCATCTCAACTAAACCCCCCAGCAAGCCCCCTTCAGTTGGATCATGCATTGAGGTTACGACTCCAGTTTCATTAACAGCCAAAGCTTCTTTCACAACACTCAGACTAGAAAAGAAAGACTTTGCCTTTAACAGAAGTTTTTTATTTAAAAATTCACTCAAATCCTCGAAACGATCTGTAGCAAGAATCGCAGCCCCCTCCAAACCTGCGTGTTTAGTCATAATTATAACGTCATCAGCTCGCGCCCCACTTGTTAACACTAACCTCTCCTTAGTGGTTTCGCCAAACATGGTCCCACAAAGCAGAGCATTTTCCAAGTAAGGTACTACCTCAGTGTGCCCACCAACAACACAAACTCCTACCTCGCGGGCGGCCTCGTCTATATCCCTACAAATCTTCTTCAGAAAACCGGTATCAGCTCCATTAGGTAATAGAATAGTCGAAGTGAAGAATTGTGGTACAGCACCTCTCACTGCCACATCGTTTGCATTTACATGAACTGCATACCACCCCATTCTGCTCTGAGTGCCAGTAATGGGGTCTGCGCCCACAACTAATAACTTTTCTCCAAAATCAATAACTGCTGCGTCTTGACCCACAGCAGGGCCACAAATCACCCTACCACAATTAACACCACCGTAGGGGAAAACAATCTTCTCTAACAAATTGTTGGGAACCTTGCCAATGGGCAGTTTCATAAAACCACCAGTTCAAACCTAAAGAAACTAATTACTAAAACGAAGAAACAAGTCAATACTTAAACCTGAGGGTTGCCTAACAAACAGTGGCCAAAAAATGAGAATAGAGAAATAAGGGTAAAAACGCAAACTCAACACTCAAGATCGTCGTCATCTTTTAGTCGGAGGGGTCAGATTCATCATCGTTTGCACATATTACATATACCCTTTTTGCTTATTAAATAGTATCTCTTCCTCACCAATAGTTTTCTATGGCTGGTTAGGAATGGATACTATAAAGTTTAGCTGCCGCCTTGCCCATTATTATTTCTATTTCTTTTGGGCTGAACTCTATTCCTGTAGGTGATTTGGGGGTCTTTACCGCATTCACCCAGTCTTTGAGGGGCATTAGTACGTTAAGCATAGAACCGTCAGTTCCAAACAGAACTCTCCAGGGCCCAATTAGATCAATGGCCATTCTTAATGGGTACCAAAGATAATCGGGGTTGCTAGTATAGAGGGGTTGCCATCCCGAGAAATCCAAATAAATGTTTGGTTTCATAGTAGCAATGTCTACCGCTTCCCTCCACCAGCCATGCCCCATGTGCGCAATAATTATTTTGAGTTCTGGGAAGTCAGCGGCAATGGTGTCAATGTATTTAGGCTGCGAATACTTTACCGCCATGGGGGCTGGCTCATTCCCAGAGTGAATCAATACCGGCACACCATATTCTTGAGCCCGTTCATAAATAGGATAACAAATAGGATCGTCTGGATAAAACCCTGCAGTTGGATGTATTTTTAATCCCTTCATTCCCCACTCTTCAATACCTTTTTCAAATAATCTTAAAGCATCCCTTCTTCGAGGATCAATCCCAAAAAGAGAAAGTAGGCGGTTGGGATATCTTTCAGTAGCCTCAGCATAAATTCTATTCTTCTCCTCCATAGTTAAACAAGCCCCAGATGCTTTTGGATACTTGAGCCAGAAGTCAAGAGGAAGAAGTATAGCTTTATCAACACCCGCCTCATTCATCGCCGCCACCAATTTATCACCTGTCCTGTCACTCAGGATACCCAAAAAATACTTGTAAAGCTCCACAGGATCGGAATACTCACCAGTCTCCTTACCAAAAAGGGCAGACGCGACTCGAGCACAACCCACAAAAAATTCTTCGGGGTCAGAACCTTCAAAAAACAAGTGAACATGACTATCAACAATCAAAAACCATCACCACCAAAGTCACATCAAACAGTATCCCAATACAAATATGAAATAATAACGTTATTCACAAAACTCCCTAAAAAACTAACGTAAAAAATTCCTTACAGCCCAAATTAATCATAAATATAAATAGTTAGAAGGGATTGGACTGCGGCTGCCGGGAATTTCGAAAAAGGGGGGCCCTCTTTTTTTCGAACCCGGGTTACTGGCTTGGGAGGCCAATGTCCTAGACCAGAATGTCCAATAGTTACCCATACTATTTCTGGACTACAGCCGCTCATTGTTGTTTTGAACTTGGTTTCATAAATTTTTTTTGGTATTCCTTTTGCATTTGCGAGAGTGACTTGTATGGCTTCAAAAATTGAAAAAGAGGGCTATTATTGCCCTCTTTATGGCGAACGCCGAGCACCTAACTAACCTGAAACAAATCACATTCCCTAAAAAATACATAACCAAGCAGATCTACATAAGCTAGGTCCTTTTCTTGGTTTAATAAAGAAACAAAACGTTCTGGTTGTTTCAGCTTTTTATTACCTTTATGAAAATAGGGGTTTAGAGTGTGTCTATGTATTCTGAAGCTTCTGGTGGTTCTGGTTTAAGTCCTTTTCTCTTGCGGATTTCTGCTATTACTTCTTTCGCTAAGCTTTTCGGTAATGCTTCCCATCTTGTGAATTGTGTTTGCCAGAAGGCTCTTCCGGAGGTTTTCGAACGCATGTCGTTAGCTAGTCCAAATGTTTCTCTAACTGGTATTTCTCCCGTTATGAAGGTTAGTGGGCCCTTCTGCTGCACATCGATTACGCGGCCTCGTCTCTGTGATAGTATGCCTGAAACCGTGCCTATGTAATCCTGGGGAATAGTGATTTGGATTTTGTAAATGGGTTCCAATAATGTGGGTTCGTCGCTTAGAAACGCGCCCCATATTGCCCTTCTAGTCATGGGCATTATTTGGGCTGGGCCTCTGTGAATGGGGTCTTCGTGGAGCTGGCAGTCTGTTATGTTAATTCTTATACCTCTTATTGGTTCCTCGGCTAACGGGCCTGCCTCAGTAGCCCACCTGGCTCCTGCTATCATGGTGTCTTTAACTTCTCTCAAATATTGAACTCCTTTAGTTTGGTCTACAATTATGTTCACGTGTTCATCTATCGCCCATACGTTTCTTGCGTCCTTAGCATCCCAACCAGCCTTTTCTCTCAGAATTTTGGTTCTAGTAGCTGCGTCCTGATATTCAGATATTTCCCCATTGACTATAAGATCAATGGTCTCTTGGTTAAGCGGTTCTACAGTTATCCAAACTCTACTATGCTTGTTAGGGCTTTTACCCAGTATTGGACCAGCAGGACTGGTGACTGTTTCGCGATAAACAACTATGGGCTGGGAGGTCACTACATCCACCGCTGACTGTATTTCCTTCACTGAGATTTCAAGATGAAGTTCACCCATTCCCGACAACAGGTACTCGCCAGTTTCTTGATTAATAGTAGTCACAAGGTTGGGGTCTTGAATGGACAATTTTTGCATCAGGTCAATGAGCTTCGGTAAGTCCTTAGGATGTTTCGGCTCAACAGCTATCGTGATTACAGGTTCTGAAACATACTTGATTTTTTCAAAAGGAACCATCTGATCTTTTATGCTTTCACTAACCACTGTTTCACCAGCCCTAGCAATGTCCAAACCCAATAAAGCTGCTATGTTGCCTGCTGGGATGGTGTCCACAATTTCTCGTCGAGCACCCATGTAAATACTCGTCTGTTGCACACGGTAACCTTTCTTACCCATAAGAAGATAGACATTGTCCCCTTCACTTATAGTTCCAGAAAAAACTCTTCCAGTTGAAACAATTCCCGCATGTGGATCCACAACAACTTTATTGAGACATATCACAGTCGGTGCATTTTCATCACAGGCCTTCATAGCTTTTCCAATTTCGCTCTCTGGATCACCAAGCCAAATCTTGGGAATTCGATAAGGCTGAGCCTCTAAGGGGTTAGGCAAGTGGTTCACAAACATATCCAAAATTGCTGAGTGTACAGGAAGTATCTCCTTCAAATCTTCAAAATGCTCATTACTATAATACGCAACAATATCACTGAACTTTAACCCCTTCTCCTGCATCTGAGGGATGGTAAAACCCCAACCGTGAAGCGCAGAACCAAAAGCAACAGAACCCGCTGCAGGATTCACCTTCCACTTATCCTTAAACTCCTTTTCCCCATAAGTATCTATGAGCCCATTGAAATCCCTTATTATCCTATTAAGCTTCTCCTGCACCTGAGGAGCATCCAACTTAAGCTCCCGAATCAAACGATCAATCTTGTTAATAAAAAGCACAGGTTTAACCCTTTCCCCTAATGCCTGCCTAGTCACCGTCTCTGTCTGAACCATCACCTCCTCAACAGCATCAACCACCACAAGCGCACCATCAATAGCACGAAGCGCCCGCGTAACATTACCAGTAAAATCAACATGGCCCGGTGTATCAATAAGGTTGATGACGTATGATTTCCCCTCGATATCGTGTAGGAGGGAAATGTTTGCAGCCTTTATTGTTATGCCTCTTTTCTGTTCTTCTTCCAAGTAGTCTAGTGCCCTTGCTTCTCCTGCGATGCTGGGAGATAGTAACCCTGCCTCTGCCAATAATGAGTCGGAAAGAGTTGTTTTACCGTGGTCAATGTGTGCAATTATTCCCGTATTTCTTATGTGTTCCTTGTCTCTCATTAGCTTCAATATTTCCTCGGTTTGTTTGAATCTTGGCATTACTAACACCTCATAGCGTTGAGCGTCTTGGCATTCTAAGCGTAGTGAGTTATACTAAAGATTTTTGTGGAATTCTACATTTTTTATAAATATCCTTAGAAACCCAATTATGGTAAGCAACGCCTAGAAAAATGCCTCATATTTTTATTTCATAACACCTAAAATAGTAATAGCTTCCCGATTTATGTTTTACTCATTTATATTTTTTGCTAATGGGATTGCCGATAGCACGAACATTTACTCAACTCTTCCTAGAGATTTTCCTGAGTACCTTTTGGCATAAAGGAACAGATATGCATTTTTAGTGTCTAGTTGGGTGTTTGTATTTTTGTTTATGGGTTGTATATAAAATCGGGTTATACGTTAGTTTGCAAATAAGTCTCAATAGAAGAGTTAAAAGAACTTCTACATATAAAGGCACGACTATTAAATTGGGTTAAGAAAATGTTGAAAAACTTTTTATACTGTGCCTCGCTCTTCAACTCATCTAATTCAGTACATTGGAGGAGTTCTCAGTGACTGCAGTGTCGCTAGAGGTACGGTGTGAGGTTGAACAGGCCGGCGAGTACCAAAAATATGAATACCTTGTATATGATATCTATGGAATTGGGGTTATTGGTTACGGAGTTGTTTACCAAAAAGGAAATAACGCGGAGATAAAGATTATAAACGTTGACCGCTTCCACAGAGGAGAAGGCATCGGAAGTTCATTGCTTCAGAGGATAATTAGTGATCATTCGGAGAGAACCATCTATGTAAGGACCTTTGAATCGCTTGTTCCTTGGTACGAGAAATTTGGCTTCAAACTATACTCCGAACCATTATTATTAGTGAGACCTTCATCTGTGGTTTAGAATGGGCCACCACACTCTCCCATAGAAGAAGTAAGAAAGTGTATAGGGCTATTTTAGTGGGTCTTTACCAGTAAAAAATCAGGTACAAGACCTTCCCCCTTTTCTTTTATTTTGTCCCATTTATTACATATTTTTGGCGAATATCTTTTTCCAAATTCTGCTTCCTTTAAACTATATTTCCCGAAAACCCAGCTAGAAAGGGCCTCCCTCAACTTGCTAATTTTTTAGAAACCGGGGAGATGTGGACAAAGTACAACCTATTTTTTAATCTTCTTTAAATTGAAGGTGATTCTGGGTTCTCCTCCTTCTTTTTTTGCATTTTTCAAAACTATATTTTTCGCTGGGCTTATTTAAGATGTGTTCAGGTATTATTCTGATTCGCAGACTCCTTCTTTTGCCAATCGGGAAAGTTCTTCTCGTCCTTGTATGAACCCTCGGGCGATTAGGGTGTCTTTTTCTTTTAGTTTGAATGAATCGGGCGGGTTATAGTACCATTTCTTGCCCCTACGGACTGCTATTATTCGCATCCCTATTTTATCATCCAGTGCAGCTTTTCCTATCGTCTTATTTACGAGGGGGGAATCCTTATTGAGGCAAACTCGGGTTATTGTTTCCTCTGCCTGCTCAAAAACCAGTTTCAAAACTGGGTGGGGCTCAATACCTCTCAGAACTATGTCTGCTATGTATGCTGCGGCGTCAGCTATATTTTCTGATGCTACTCCAATTCTGATTAATCCCAGCTTTGTTTGTGGATTAATTAATTCGTCTTTAATATTCAGAACAGCTAGTTCAAAATCTACGTGTAATTTATCAAAAAACTTTTCCAGATTGGAAAGCTCCTCCGCTATTTCTTTGCTGTTAAAGAGAAGGGCAGAGTAGGCCAAATCCACCATCAGTTCCGAGGTGTTCTTCATCTCAACCAACATATCCTCTATCGATTTTAACCTCTGTTCAGACTTCATTTTTACTCTTCCCCTCCCAATAATTTACCCGCCGCAAGAGCTTTAAACCTTTCAATACCCACATCTGAACCCCGGGCTATTACCACATCACCGGGCTCCAACATAAATTTCTCATCAGGATTAATAATTAACCTTTTCCCACGCCTAAGCGCTATAATATCCACACCCACACGGTCAACCCTACCAAGCATATCTAATGTTTTATTAACAATCGAGGAATTTTCAGAAACCTTAACACGCGCCAAACGTTCTTCAGCCTTAACAAAAGCACTTATCACCAGTCGAGGATCAGCCCCACGAAGTATCGTTGCCGCAATGTCCCCAGCAGCATCAGAAATTTTATCTGTCGCTGAGGCAACCTTCATAATACCCACAATCTGCTCCGCATCGTTCTTGTCCCTCACAGCAAGAGCCGCATTCATAAGAAGCAGATAGCTGAGCGAATCTATTCGCTCCTCCAGCTCCAGGACTTCCTCTACCAATTCAGAATCATTAAACATTATAGCGGAATAAGCCAAATCAATCATTAACTCAGAAATATCCTTCATCTCGGTAAGAAGTTCCCTCACACTCAGTGGCTTATACTCTATCTCTTCCTCTTCATCTGCCACTAGTTAATCCTCCTACAAAATGACAAAACAACAATACAACCACTTGAAGCCAATTTTATTTATTGCAGTCTCACGTATAAAAACAAGTAACAACAAAATAAAAGTTTCCTCAAAACACTCAAGAATGCCTTTACCTGTTTTAGAAAATCATTCGGCACTAACCCAAATACATACTATACAACAATTTTAGAATTATTCCTCATAATTATCAAATAAAGTGAAATTATCACAAAAATAGTAAAATAGCCGATTTTCACCCTCAAACTAGAAAGAAAAATTAAAAGGCGCTTATCACCCCTTCACTGTATAGAACTGTTAAATGATGAATCAAGCCCAATACATTACTCTTCAAAAAACGCATCACTCTCCAATAAATTTTTTATTAGGTGATTTCGCGATGACCATAGTTTCAATAGTAAAAACCAATGGAAATGTTGAAGAAGGCGTCAGAAAAGCGGTAGAATTAGCAGGCGGCATCGACATAGAACCTGGCGCAAACATCCTCATAAAACCCAACCTCAGCTGCGCCAAACCATCAGGAAGCGGCCTAGTCACAAGCGTCGAAGTCATCTCCGCTATGGTAAGACTGGTAAAAGAGATGGGAGGCAAACCCCTAGTCGGAGACCTACCAATCGCCGGCTGGGACCCAAAGGAAACATACAAAGTAACCGGAGTCAAAAAAGCAACAGAAGATGCCGGCGGACAATTCATCGACTTCAGCAAAGATCAACCCGTAACCATACAAATCCCAGATGCCGTAAAACTAAAAAGCGTAAAGCTAGTACGCACCGCACTCATCGCCGACGCCATAATCTCCCTACCCGTCCTCAAAGCACATTTCTTCACAGGACTAACATTATGCATCAAAAACCTAAAAGGACTCACACTACAGGACCAAAGAACAAAAATGCATGTCCTAGGCCTATACGACCCTATAATTGACCTCTTTTCAGCTCTGAAAAGCAAGGTGATATTTGGATTAGTAGACGGCACGGTGGGCTGCGAATCAATAAGACCCTCCGGACCATACTACGGCCCCACCGAAGGAAAACCCATAAAACTTGATACCCTCATAGCAGGAAAGGACATCGTGGCAGTCGACAGTGTAGCGGCAGTAACTGCAGGAATAAAGCCCAAAAGCATGAAACTACTCCAAATCGCCTATGAGAGGGGACTAGGAGAAATAGAAGACATAGAAGTAAGAGGAGAAAAAATAAAGCCCCAAAAACTGAAACAAACCCTATTTGGGCGAGTCATGGGCAGTCTAAACAGCCTGTGGACGTCCAAAATTGCCAACCCCATAACTCACCCCCTAGTAAAGCGCCTTTTTGGACCACAGGTGCAAAGTCTACGATCCGTTGAAAAAGAACTCCAAGAAGTCGTTCCCAGCAAAATAGTGCTAGCCGGCAAATGTGACAATTGCGGAATATGCGTCAAGAGCTGCAGCATAGGCAACATAAAACTGGGCAAAAACGGACCAATAATAGGCGATAAATGCTTGGTGTGCTTAATATGCGTTGAAGCATGCCCTCTAAATGCTTTGGCGGTTAAAAGGGTTGAGGAGGTTTCAGCTTAGTAGCCAGTTGGGTTTTCCTAGATAGTATTTTGTTAAAAATTCGGCGAAGTCCGGATTTTGGAGGTAGATGTTGGATATTTCTGTGTTTAGGAGGATTTCGAATTTTTGGGAGATTTTTTCTGCGATGTATTTTCCGAGGCCTAGTGTTTTTATTTTGTTGCGGATTTCGTGGTCTAGTAGTTTGTCGGCTCTAGTGTGTTGGCGTAGGAGTTCTACTATCCATTTTCCATTTTCTATTCGGGGTCCGGATACTGTTTTGTCTGATTTGGTGTGTTTTTTTAGGAAGGGGGGTTGGCCGATGCTTCCGGGTGGGGGGCCTAGATGTTTGTATGTTTTGGGGATTGTTATGCTTTCAAACTCTAGTATTAGGATTGTTTTTTCTTCTCCGGACCAGGCGTCTTTGTTGATTATTTTGAAGTCTTTGGATTCTAGGAAGTTTTTGAGGGCGTCGAGGGATTTGTAGATTTGGCCCCATAGGGTGTCTGGTGGGATTTTGGGTGTTTCGAATGTTAGGAATAGGGTGTCGGTTCCTTTTTTGTCGTGGAGGTTTTGGAGTTCTTCAGGGCTGAAGGGTTTGATTTTGTTTGGGAAAAAGAAGGTTTCTCGTGGTTCTTCTAGGAAGGCTTTTGATGCTGCTTTGAATTCTCCGATTTTTTGTTTGGTTAGTGCTGCGGAGACATTTCTTTTGGGGTCTACTGGGTCAATTACCACTAGTGGTTCGGAAAAAATTTTTTTAATTTCTTTGGTGTTGGTGTAGTGGTTTTCTATGTCTATGATGTGTTGTGGTTTCCATTTGATGCATTCCTCGAGGAGGCGTGGGAAGGATGAGTAGTGCATCATCAAGATTTCGCACAGGTATCCAGAAAATCCTCCAATTCTTATTTCGGCACCATAGGCATTTATTCCCATTAGGAATTGTTTCAGAAGTCTTACTTCTCTTTTTAAAGATTCGTTAAGATTTTTTTTGATATAGGCGGTGTGGAGTGGGGTTCTGTCAACTGAGGAGACTAGTTCCGTGGCGTCGCTGATCTCGAAGCTGGGAACGAAATCAACTTGGAACTCCTCTATTTCGGCACGCAGGTATGGGTGTTCGGCATATTTCTCCTCGCCTTTTCCTCCTGTTACTTTTCGCGCAATTTTTAATCCTAATTCTCCGATCTCTTTATAGGTGTAGGTTCTCGGAAAAACCATGAAAATATCGATGTCTGGATTTGTTTTTATCCAGGTGTCCTTTGCTATGGAACCTACAAGTAAGGGATTGACGGTGATGTTTAGATTCACCGCTTCTTCCCTCACCCTTCTAATTAACTCTTGGGATAGGCGTTCTACTTTCATTCTATCTTCTGTTGAAGGTGTAATTTTCTTGGATACCTTTTCGCACACTGTTTCTAAATCCAAAGTTCGATCCCCAAAAATACACGATACCAATTATAGATATTTAGACTTAAGGTACACTTCTTAGTGTACTGTATTTGGGTCCTTTCGGGGTGAGTTTGCTTTCCTTTAAACGAATGGAGTTTACTGTCATGGTTCCGATTTCTAGAGATGAAAGGTTGGAAATTAATTTGGCTAGCTTGTCTTTATTATGTACACTTTTCACCCTGGCAATGGTTGCATGTGGGGTGTATTCTCTCCCTTCGGGTTTAAATTTGAGCTTTCTAATCTGTGTTTCTAAATCGTTGTATATGCGAATAATCTCCTCTTTACCTTTCCGGGCTCCTACCCAAATATTATTTATTCTGGATAAACTGGGAAAGCAGCCTACTCCATAGAGTTCAAGTTCTATGGGTGTGAATTCAATGCTCTTCATACCTTCGTAAACTTTATCGACCATTGCAGGACTGATATTATCCAGAAATCTGAGCGTAAAGTGAAGATTTTCTGGTTCCACGAGTTTTAGCTTGGCACCTGTTTTTGCTAGCTCCTGTTGGATATCGAGAATTTTTTGAACTAAATTATTATCTTCGATGTCAATCGCTATGAATGCTCTAATGCCTTCCAGAAGATATTCCTCCTACTTCAGTTTCTACAATAATCATAAATTAGGTGATCTTGAGACATTTAGGATTACTTTTACCTATATGACTAATGTCTATACTTCGTGTAAAACCTTTTTTAAAACTTTAGATAAATTCACCACCACCTCTTCTAGTTCGGGGGATAGTGGTTCACCAAAACCTGTGGATTTAGGTTGAATACCAATAAATGCTATCGAAACGTCTATGTTTTTTTTAAGATAATCAATAAATAAGCTGAGGGGAATTCTGTGGGTTGAAATTGAGAGTCCATCAATATTTGAGGAATCGATTATTCTTATGGTTCCCGGCTCCGCATCCATGTCTGCGGCGTCGATTACAATAATGTGTGAAGGTCTAATTCTGCGCAGTTTGCCCGTGAAGTTTTCGGGCGATGTGCCGGATTCGATAATGGCGACTTTTGAGGGGATTTTACTTTTTAACCTCTTGCAGATTTCCATCCCAACGTAATCATCCCCCCGAAATTCGCTTCCCACACCTATTATTGCAACTTTTTTAGGTTTGTTAAGAAATTTTTTAAGCTTGTTCTCTAATTCTTCATATGTCATAATATCTGACACCAATAATTGGTAATCAATGCATATAGAAAAGATCTCGATATAAAAATCTGGTGGAGCTTATGAACGAAAAAAATGACTTAGAGGAGGAAAATGAAACAGAAGAGGCGGAAGAAGTAGTAGTAGAGGAAAAGGTGACTGCCCGCCTTAAAGAAGATGCCGTGATAGTCGGGGCAGAGGATGCTCAGAAGATTTATGAAAAAGGTTTCTATGGAGAAATTCAAGAGGATGGAACCCTCAAACTATCCCCCGTAGAATCACTACTCCTCGTGGAAAGAAACAGATTAGAAGTACTAAATGATAATAATGAAGTCCTAAATTTTCAGGCTCTTACAAAAATTTTTATGAAATATAATCCCAATCTCTGGTTAAAGTATTTAGTCTACAGAGATTTAAGATCTAGAGGGTATGTTGTTAGGTCTGGGTATGGAGGGAATATAGATTTTAGGCTATACCCTAGGGGAGCGAAACTTGGAACTGACACTTCAAAAAGCCTCATCTACATTGTGAGTGAGGGTGCCCCAATTGGTTTGGAGGAGTTAGACAGAGTCACAAGGTTAGCGGTTTCTACAAGAAAGAGGTTAACTATGGCTGTGGTGAATCGGCAAGGGGAAGTCACATATTATCAAGTGTCTCAAGTATCGATTTGAGCGTATACTAATTAATCAACTCTCTATATGTCACAAGGGGAATACTTGGTTTTATCTATCTTTAGATTAATTTTTTACATCTAGCTAGGGTGCTGTGGATTGACTAGTTCTCGTGACTCTTTGCTAAATCCCGCTTTAGGATTTTATGTGGAGGAGATTGAAACCACAGAAGATATTGCGATTCCTCAGAATCCTTTGGACAGGGTTATTGGGCAGGATCATGCGGTTAAAATGGCTAAGCTGGCGGTTCGGCAGAGGAGGCACCTATTGCTGGTTGGCTGTCCGGGCGTCGGAAAATCTATGATAGCGCAAGCTATGGCTTTTCTGCTGCCCCCGCCTAAAGAAGAAATATGGATAGTGGATAATCCAAAAAACCCCGAGAGACCTTTTGTAGAAATTAGAAGAGACGGCGAAATTGATAGAGGGAAGGATGTTGGCGAAATAGTTAGTCCAGATAAAATTCCCTCTGAAGTGGCTATAAAACTTGGTTTCAAATGCAGAAAATGTGGGGCGTTAACCTCCACTTTAAAGAAAAGGTGTGAAACATGCGGGGAAGAAAAGGAGGGTTATGAGGATAGAAAATACTCATCGCCTTTTCGTGACTTGTTCGAAACTGAAATGTTCAATTCTTCTAAGAAACAAATCAAGATGAACAAAATTGTGCCTTACATAAGGAAGGTGGATGGTAAACAGGAAGTCACTGTTTATGAGCAGATAGATACTGACCCATTAAAACCTTCTGTGCGTGTTTTGAATCAAAATGCCCTCGAGAAGCTTAGGGAAATAGAAAAGAATAGGCCCAGTAAAGTTCTCGTGCCCCTGAAAAGGAAAACTTTTATACAAGCAACTGGCGCCAGCGAAACAGAACTTTTAGGAGATGTAAAACATGACCCTTATGGTAACCATCCTGAACTCGGTTCTCCACCATACACTAGAGTGGTTCCTGGCGCAATTCATGAGGCTCACGAGGGAATCTTGTATATAGATGAGTTACCTCAGCTGGGGCATCTGCAAACATTCCTTTTAACTGCTATGCAGGATAAAAAATTCGGGATATGTGGGCGGAATCCTCAGAGCAGTGGCTCAAGTGTGAGAGTTGATTCTGTTCCCTGCGATTTCATTTTTGTTGGCGCCTGCAACATTCAAGATTTAAGATTAATACTCTCCCCTCTCAGGTCGCGTATACAAGGCAATGGATATGAAGTGTTACTGAATTCAACTATGCCGGACACTCCAGAAAACAGGGCTAAAATTGCCCAGTTCGTTGCCCAAGAGGTTGTTGCAGATGGCCGAATTCCACACGTTACAAGGGAGGCGATAGAGGAACTGATTCAAGAGGCGATAAGAAGGGCAAAGATAATTGATGGAAAAAGCAATGCTATCACTCTTAAGCTTAGAGACCTTGGAGGAGTAATTAGGATGGCTGGAGACCTCACCCTAGAAGTAGAGAGCCCACTTGTGGAAAGAACCCACATGAAGCAAGCCATAAAACTCTGTTTACCGGTAGAAGAACAAATTAAAAGAGAGTATGGTTCCCTAGAGAAAGCCTTAGAGAAAGAATTACCACTAGCTGAGCGAGATTTGAGCAAAAGTAATTATCCTGAAAACTACCAGAATCAAAGCTTGTACGGTTAAAACCCCCTATGAACAACTATAAAAATGAAAGTAAGTATTTAGTGCAAGAAGTAATTTTGGCTTTTTACGGTTCCCCCATTCTCTTAGCTATTCTTGCTTCTTTTTTCCAAGATGAGCGCCAATCAAAAAAGCTAAAAGCGGGGGTTCTTTAAAAATTAGGGGGTTGCTACCCTTTTCTCAACTACGGTGGCTAAATATATTCCAATCCAAATTGAGCCTCAGTTTTGAACTTTTTAGCAAAATAGACCAAAAATTTATTAAATTCTGAGCCGTTATTCGAAGTGCTTTCAAATGAGGAGTTACTATGGCTCAGAAAAAGACAGCCCAAGAGCTTTGGAAGGAAATAGTTAAACCGGTGGTTCCAAGATCCCACAAGCTCTATGAACTATATTTTAAATATACTTTTATGGGGATTGAAAGAGGTCAGTGGTTGATTGCCACGCTCAAACGTTTTATTGATTTTAAAGGAAAGCGTGTTTTGGATGTTGGCTCGGGTTCGGGGGGGATATCTATAGCGTTTGCTAAGAAGGATATAGAAATAGTTAATTTTGATGCAGATAGAAGATACACAATTGTTTCGCAAAGATGGGCGGAGGAAAATGCAGTAGAGCTTAACCAAATGCTTGCCAGCGGAGAAGAAATGCCCTTTAAAGATGAATCATTTGATGTAATTATTTGTAGTGACGTCATAGAGCACTTGGAGAGACCCGAAAATTTGGTAATAGAGGTATCCCGCATCCTCAAAAATGGGGGACTAGTTTACTTAACATGCCCAAACAAAACATCGCCCAGACTAATATGGGAAGACAACCACTACTTTCTGCCTCTAGTCGTATTACTACCAAGAAAATTAGCAGACTTGTACGTAAGGGCAACTGGCAGAGGCCAAAAAACTGAGGTAATATTTCTACCTACCTATTCAAAACTTGTAAAAATGTTCAGGAAAGCGGGAATAACTCTTTATTCATTTGAACTCGAAAATAAAATTAACGAGTTTAAAAAATCTTCACTATACGGGAAGGTTCCTGGCCTCGTGAACTTTTACAGTAAACACGTATACTTGAAATGGATAAGTCCATTCTGGATATTTATCGGAAAAAAGAGGAAACACCCATAAATAGATTTAACCTCAAAAATTGAAAATTACCTTTAGGTGAGAAGAAAAATGTCTAAAAAGAAGACCACAAGAGAACTATGGGACGAATTCGTGGGGCCGTTCCTCCCCCCAACGCACTTACTATATGCGCCCTACACCGAATACACCTTCAAAGGAATAGAAAGAGGGCAAGAAATAGTGAATCTACTAAGACGCTTCACAAACTTGGAAAATAAAAGAGTTTTAGATCTTGGGCATGGTTCGGGGGGAATATCCATAGCCTTCGCAATGGGAGGCGCCCAAATAGTGGGCATAGACATAGAAAAAATGTATCCCCTAATAGCCCGCTCATGGGCTCAGGATAATAAGCAGGAAGTGAATCTCCTAAGAGCAAGCGGCCTAGATTTACCATTCAGGGATGAAACGTTTGACATAATTTCATGCAACGATGTAATAGAACATGTAGAAGACGCGGAAAAATGCGTTAAAGAAATAAGTAGGGTACTAAAACCCAGAGGATTAGTATACGTAACATGTCCCAACAGAATAGCCCCGATAATAGTAATGAGAGACGGGCACTATGCTTTACCCTTAGAATCGCTTCTCCCAAGAAAACTAGCCGACATATATGTGAGAGCAATGGGTAGAGCTCAAAAAACATACGTGCCCTTCCAACCCACCTTCCCAAAAATGATTCACGTATTCAAAAAGGAGGGGATAAAACTCTACTCTTTAGAACTAAGCCTAAAAATTAAATCCTTTCATAACCCTCCCCCGGGTGAGGCTGGAGGAAAAATAAAACAAAAAATATCTAAAATACTCCCCGGAATAGTCGACCTCTACGCAAAACACTTTTACCTAAAATGGATATGCCCCCTGTGGCGATTTGTTGGGATAAAAAATTAAAATATAAATAACTTCACCTGGCTAATTTGGGAAACACCTATAGAAGGTGGACCGTGCGGATTTTCTCCTAAAACTGTAGAACTAGAAGAATAAAGGGGTGGTAGCGGGATGTGGATTTGAACCACAGATCTCAGGGTTATGAGCCGACCGCCCTTGCGGTATTCTCCTTAAGGTCTGCGGGATCTCCTGAGTGGGCTTCCTCTTCTCTCGAAGAGTTCATCTACCTTGGACTTGGACTCTCGATTGAGAATCCATCTATCCCGCTAACAAGCGCACTCTTCCCGCTACGTTTTAGGTCAAGGAATCTTATACTTAGAGCTTTATTTAAATCTATCGTTACTTTTTGTATTCTGAAAAAAACTCTTTTGTCTTTCCTCCAGCATCAATTTTTCAATGAAGCCAAGCTATTTGAAGTTAGAGGAGGTAAAAAGGAGTATTGGTGGGCCCAACGCGATTCGAACGCGCGCCTGCGACCCTTAAAGGAAGCGTTCCTTTGAAGTCTTTCGGTTATCAGCCGAACGCTCTGACCAGGCTGAGCTATGGGCCCACCTGTTTTTGGGTTTATGCTTAATGCCTTTGCGTCCTCTTACCTTTTTAGTGTAGCTGTGAGCTTTAGTGGATTTATTGATGTTGTTTTTTATTAAAAAGTCTTTCTCATACCTTTTTAAAGTAATTTATCTATCCTCAGTTTCTTATCATTGTGGAGTTTTTAAATTATCCTTTTTTGGAGCGGTTTGAAGATTAAAGTAATTTCCTTTTTTATAATAAAATTTGGGAAATTTATTTTTTTGGTGATACGGGCTGGTGTTACCACAAAAAAGACTAAGCGAAAGAGCCTCAACATACTTGAATGCTGTCCCTCGACCCATTTTTTAAACATTTTTTAAGCTATTGTCCCCATCTCGCCTGTTTTGTTTTTCATGCTTTAACTATTAGGCAACTCCTCCCAAAATTTTCCTCAAGAAAAAGCTTTATAGATATGGTGCAAATAGGATTTGTTATCCAGAAAAATTGTGCGTGGAATTCTTATTGCCCAGAAAAATTGTGCGTGAGCCTTCCACAGAAACGGGTTCTGAAATTTCCAAGTCGCCCATTACAAAGCGGGCTGTTATTTATGGCCTCATTGTTGGCACTCTATATGTATTCCTTGCAATCTATACCAGTTTAAAGACCGGCGTCACCTTCATAGCCGGCTCGGTTTTGGTAGGATACATTCTTCTATCACTCAGAGGAAAATACAACCCTCAGGAAAACGTGATAATCACCACCATCGCTGAGGGATCAATTCTGGTGGGCGTTGGTGTGATAGCCAGCTTACCCGCCATAGTTATCTACTCCTGGACAATTAGCCAGAGAAAGCTTGACCCAGTATTCTACTTCGTAAATTCGCTATTTGGAAATTTAAGTGGCAACATCTGGTATGATAGCTTAATCACTCCCGAGCTTCTAATTGCCATAGGCCTCTTTGCGGGAGTACTGGGACTGTTCCTAGTGTTCCCCCTAAAAGAGCAATTGTTAAAATTACCATGGCCAGGAGCAGTTCCAGTTTACAGAACCATTGAGGGACTGGGAGAAGTAGAAGAAGCAAAACGCACACTCTTGAAGGGAATAGGACTAGGAGCAGCATACACAGGAATATTTACCGCTCTAGGTGTAGCCTTAAGGCAGAATATATTTCAATTACCCACAGTTTCGGTTTCTCCAACTTGGCTAACCGCACTTAATCCATTTAAAACGTTGTGGTTAAGCACTTTGCCTCAGTGGCAACAGACCCTCATTCAATGGTTGACTTCAAATCCCCTCCCCAACTTTTTGGGAATTGCAAACTCGCCACTCATAGGTGCTATAGGATACTTTGTAGGGTGGAAAAGAGCATTAGTAATTTTCGCAGGTGCTGTATGGTCCATAATTGTGTGGATCGTCTGGGAAGGCGGCAGCCGACTAGCAACCTATGGAACCCACTTTATGCTTCCCATGATCTACTACACCTCCATGGGCGTTTTAATATCCTACATAACCTGGGAATTAGCCATAAAGAACCTCTTAAAGTACCATGAAGACCAGAAAAAAATGAAAGAACTCCGCGAACAGATAATTAAGGCGGCAGCCGAAGGAAAAATCGACGCCAAGCAAGCCGCCCCCTACCTAGAATTAGAAAAAATGGGCAGATTAGCAAAAATTAAACAATCAACCACACTCGCCACCGCCAGATTCAAAGAAACAATGCAAGTGGATAAGAGGAAACTACTCCCCATGATTATATCTGTAGCACTATTCGCTGCAGGCACCATACTAATATTTAACACAAACAACCCCCTAAGTCAAAATATTCTAGGAATCAAAGTTCTCGATGTCCCCTGGTACCTAATTTTGGCCACCACCCCCCTACTCCCCTTTTCCGGATGGTGGCTTACAGTCGTCCTAGGCGAAGCAGGAATCGCAGCCAACTACCTAACCGACTCCATAGTCGTACCCGCAATCCTACTATTCTCAGTAAACCTCCCCAGCATCGTCATCTTCACCACAATACTCGGCACATGGCAACAATCAGCTGCAAGACTAATTGCAAGAGTCAGAGTAGGACGGGAACTAAAAGTAAAAGACAGAATAATCACAAAATCAATGCTAATAGGCATAGTTCCCGGCGCCTTCATATCCACATTCATCATAATGCTACTCTACTCATACGGAGGATTCGGCACCGCCCAGTTTCCCGCACCAGCAGCCGCAGTTACAGGACTCTTCTTCATGAGCATGGTAGAGCTAAGAACCCTCTGGCTCGGAGGAGCAGGAGCAGGAGCAGGGCTACCCACAACACCAACCGACCCCACAGCCATTTGGTTCCAATTTCTATATGAGCAGTCTAAACCCTTCTATTTGCAGAGCTGGTTCATAGGAGGTGACCAGAGCACAGGCGTCATCCCCATAGGCGCCGCAATATTCTTCATCGCCGGATTCACAATTGGACTAGCACTAGCCAAATACGATTGGTCCCCAATCTCCCTAGCAGTCGGCTTAATAATACCACCATACATAGCAACCACAATGTTCCTAGGAGGAATACTCAACTACTACGTCTACCGCAAACACAAAGCAAACAAAGAACAATACCAAAAAGAAGAAATGAAATACCAAAACGCACTAGCAGGAGTCGCCACCGGCGACGGAGTAGCCCAAATACTCTGGATCCTATCCACAATGTTCCTCATATAGAAAAAACCCAATTAACAAAAAGCCCCAAACATAAAAATAAAAAACCCTAATCCAAAAAACATCCCCCCAAAAAATAACAACAACACACAAATTCCAACCAAAATCAGCGTTTCAACTTCACTTAAACACACATCCATCCCCTGTTTAGAAAAATGTTATATTTAAGGCTGTCCTTACAAACTAAAAACGATTAACTGATTAAAATGGATGGCGATAACTATGCCAAAAAACAATTCTCCAGATCTATGTTTACGCGCCCCCGAAGGGGTTGAAGCCCTAGTAATGATGGAAACAACAGCAGGAAGCAACCCCGACGCCATAATAAAAGACATCCTACAATTACCAGGAGTAACCAGCATAAACGAAGTAAGCGGCGAATTCGACCTAGTAGCCATAATAAAAGCCGACACAATCGAACAACTAAACGGGTACGTAGACCTAATAAGAGAAACAAATGGCATCGACTCCACAGAAACACGAATCATCCTAAGCGAAATGTACCTCAAAAACAAACAAGAACCCCCAAAAGACATCCAAACTATGGTCATGTTCATCTCAAGCACTGGATACCACACATCACAAGTCGCCCAAGCACTACTAAAAATCCCTGCAGTCAAAAAAGTCTACGAAATAAGCGGCAAACACGACATCGTCGCATTCCTAGGAAACAAAAACATCGCAGACCTAAACACAACCCTCGACGAAATGAGAAAAATCAAAGGCGTCACAAAAACAACCACATACATACTCCTAAAATAAAAAACACACAAAAAACAAACAAAAAACATTCGAAAAACTAAAATACCACCATCCCAACTCTACTAACATAGAAAGGTGGGCTCATAGCTCAGTGGAAGATTCCCAAAAAAGGAAGCCAAGAGCGCCTGGTTTGCAGCCAGGAGGCCGCGGGTTCAAAACCACAGAGAAAAACTCAAAAGGTGAAACTCCCGCTGAGTCCACCAACCCCACCACAAAAAAACACGAAACAAACACCACCCCCCACCAAAAACCCTACAACTACCCCAACCCTCACCTTCAAAAACCCTACACGAAAAACTTAATTATCTCAAAACAACACAAAAGTTAACACCAAAAAGGGCGAGTAGTCTAGCGGCTATGACACCGCCTTGACGTGGCGGAGGTCGCAGGTTCAAATCCTGCCTCGCCCACCACCCCTTCAGAAAAAACAAAAGATTTAATAAGTTGTGAAAAAAACTTGTTTTTGCCGTCGTCCAAATTCTCCCAGGATAGGTGCCGTCGTAACTATTCACAAAGAATAGCGACAAGCTTAGCCCGGGAGAGCGTCGGATGCTGCCAGAATCCCTGACAGAAGACGAAACTGAAGATCCGATTGTCGCTGGATGCTGCCAGAATCACTGACAGAAGGCGACTTCAAATCCGGCCGACGGCACCACACAATAAACCCCACCTTGAACCTCCTTTTCACAAACTCGATAGCACTAGTTTCAATCATAACTAGGCTCACTTTGAAAATTTCCTGTCTCCACCCTCATTCTTACAGTTTAGTAAAAGTAGGTTTGGTGCGGCTGCCGGGAGTCTCGGATAAAGGCTGCTCTCCTTCCTCATTCGAACCCGGGTAACGAGCTTGGAAGGCTCGGGTCCTAAACCAGGCTAGACTACAGCCGCACCTTTTGATATTTTGCGTCTTGTACTAATACTTAAATTTTTCCTCGGACTGGTTAGTTATACTGTTTTTGGGTGGGTTTGTTTGTGTTTTAGGTGATGTTGAGGTAGATGGTTCGTGTTGTTTGGAGTATTTTTTCTTCTTTTGTTGTTTCTATTCTCATTTGTAGTCCGCCGAATGATGCGTGGTAGATGTGTTTGTCTTCTGTTTTTGTTCTTCGGCTAATTTTTCCTTCTAGGGCGATTTTGGTGTTTTTTGTTTCTAGGGGCTTGTCGCTGATTTGAATGTAGACTTTGTCATTTTCTTTTATGGGTGTTAGTTCTTTGGGGAGTTCTATTGTGATGTTTAGCTGTTCTTCTTCGGAGGTTAGTTGGTACTTTTGTATTTTGTTCAGGTCTGTGGTTTCTATTTTTGTGACGATTAGTTCGGATTTGATGTCTGCCATTTTTATGTCACCTCTCTTAGGGGCTTCTGTTTTTAAAATATGTGACCTATTTGGACTTTTTATAATGTGTTTACTGCCTTTTTGTTTTATGTTGGTATGATGGCTACTCCTGCTATGCTTAATGCTCCGCCTAATATTACTGCTGCAGTCCACCAGAAGAAGTAGTGTTTCCAGGCGTCTGGGTTTTCTTCGACTAGTTTGTTTGTGCCCCAGGATAGGCCCCAGAAGTATAGTGACATTATTAGTAGGGTGGAGGTTTCTGAGTTTAGGCCCACTCCCTCGATTAGCATCATTGCTGCTAGGATGGCTATTAGGGTGGCTAGTGATCCCCAGCCGGTCCATTCTAAAACTGTTTTGAAGCGTTCGCGTGGGAGGTGTTCTGTGAGTTCGTCTTCTTCTTGGTCTCCTGTTTCCTTTTTGGTCATTGTTATTCCTCGAGACTGGGTGGGTAATGTTTGTATTAAAATTTTTCTTCTGTTCTTGTTATTATTGGTTTTTGTTATTGTGTTTTTGGTTGTTTTTTATGTTTCGGTTGTGTTGGATGCGATGATTTTTATATTGTTTCCTGTTAATTTATCTATTTTTTGTTCTAGTTTTTTGATGTGGCTTTCTATGCGGTTGGTGCTTTTTTGGTGTTCTGCCTCGATTCTGGATATTTCTGTGTTTAGGTCTTCTCTTTTTTGGTTGAGTTCTTCCATTATGGTTTCAAGATGTTTCTGTTTCTGTGTTAATCCCTTCTCATTTATGCGTATTGTCAGTTTGTCTTTTTCGGAGGCTAACTCTTCATATTTCTTTTTGAGGGGTGGTAAGGTGTCCTCTTTAAAGATTCTGCTGATTTGTTCCATTGCCTTTTTTTGTCTGCTGCCTTTGAGGTCTAACATTTCGGCTGCTAGAATCTCGTTTAGTCGGGTGAGGAGGGATTTTAGTTGGGAGCAGTTTTGGTCTTCGGAGAGGAAGGTGTTTAGGGGGGTGTCTAGATAGTTTCTTAAAGTTTGTCTCTGTTCTCCGCTGATGCTAACTGTTCCGTCGGCAACGAGTTTTTCCAGTTTTCTGAATGGTTTCTCTAGGGAGCGTAGCTCTCTCAGTATGGTTTCCTCTACCTGCTTTAATTCCTTTTCTACATCTGTTATGTTTCTCACAAGGGCGGCTTCTTTAATCTCTTTTAGTTCGCTGTGCTTCGCTTCTTTGTCTTTTTCGAATTTGGTGAGAGTTTCGGATAGTTTTGATTTCTGTTGCAGGAGTTCTTTTGCAATTTTTTGTTCTTTTTGTATTTCTTCAATTATACTAAAAATTGAGTAGTAATCCTTAATGTGGAGATGTTTTTTTGCTAGTAGCTTTTGCAGTTCTTGGTATTCTCCACCCAACTTTTTCAGGTAAATATCTATTTCCGCGATTTCTGCCTTGTAATGGGGGGCCATTTTGGGCACCCATTTCTGACCATGCTCAGTAATTGTTTTTAGAACCTTCTCCAGATTGTATTGCAGGGTTTCCAAATTATTGTAGGTTATTTCGTTTGGAATCCCAAAATTTTCAATTAGGGGAGTCACTTTTTCCACGAAGCGGTTGGCAGCTTTCATTGCGAGTTCGCTTATTCCCCTCTCATCCTTGCTTCCTAAGCGTTGGAAGGCGTCTTTTAAATCATTTATGAGTTCAGCGATTTTGTCGCGAGATTTCTGTCCGTCTCGCTTAAATGCTTCCAATTTTTTACCCAAATTATCCTGCAACCAATTAGGTAACCTATCTAATTGCACCTCTTTCATTGAGAAACCCTCCGGTCGCCCACTGATAATATAATTGTTTCAACCTATGACTGTGTAACAAGTCTGCCTAATTATGTGTTAGCCCTTTTTCTACTGCTATTTGTCTTATGGATTTAACTTTAAATTAATTGTAATAAGGATGAAAAGGGTTTTTATTTTTTTATTCTGTTTTACTCCCTAAAACCTTATTGGAAGGGGCATAACTAACTAAATACGCTAAGGTTACATTAGAGGGGTTGCTTTGGTTCTCCCTGCGGCTGGGGTTGGGGGCTATCTCGCCAATATTTTTGTAAAAATCTGCCGTGAGGGGTGAAAATATAATAGGGTGGAGGTGGTTTAAGATGTAAAAAAGAAATAAAAATTTTAATTTTTGGAGGATTGTGAATGGCTTGGGATGTGGTTATTGTAGGTGGCGGTGTTGCTGGTTTGTCTGCGGGTGCTATCCTTGCGAAGGATGGATTTAAAACGCTGGTTTTGGAGGAGAAACTCAGAGTTGGAGGGAGGGGTAATTCCTTCGAATATAAGAAGGGGTACATTGTTGACTTTGGGATTCATGCTTTGAGGCTTGCAGATAAGGGTGCTGCTGCCAGGGTTTTTGAGCGGATCGGTGAAAAGTTGGAGATTGTTGAACCTGAGATACAAAAATTGTATTACAAGGATAGTTGGACAGATTTACCCCTGTCTGTTAATAAGCTTTCAACAACACCTATATTCACCCAAAGGGATAAGGAAGAGTTAGGACCGGCGCTTACACAGATGTTAACGCTTAAGCCAGAAGAGTATTATGATGTTCCTGTTGAGAAATGGTCGGAAGAAAATGTGAAGAGTGACAATCTTAAATGGTTTTTAAAAGAAATTTTAACCAAACTACTTTTGGTTGCTGCGGATATGGCGGTGACATCCACTGGGGAACTTTTCGATCTGGTTCAAGTATTTGTCAAAACTGGTAAAGGGGCAGGGTACGCTGTAGGCGGGTGGAAGACAATACTGGATAGGCTAACTGAAACCGTAGAGGCTAATGGAGAAGTGAGGGTTGGAACTAAGGCGGAAAAAATTATTGTGAAGAATAATGAAGTCAAAGGAGTGTTAACGAGGGAAGAGACTATAGAAGCAAACAAAGTTATAGCGGCGTTTCCAGTTCAAAACTTGTTTAGCTTGGTGGAGGAGAAAAACTTTCCAAGAGACTTTGTGGAGAAATCCAAGAATATTCTGCCAAGTATGGGGATATCCATCGACTACGGATTCCATAAAAAGGTTTCTGAGTTCCATACCTTCATGTGCTCTGATCCTTGGATGACCGCTACCTTTACCTCAAATATGGATCCAAGCGTGGCTCCGCCAGGAGAGCAGCTGTTGACAGTTTTTTCGGTACAGCCTCCTAGCATAATAAAGAATTTGGAAGCTGCAAAAAAGGAATTGCAGAGAATACAAAACACTATATACAAAATGTTTCCAGAGGCTAAAGGCAATGTGAAATGGGTTAGACCTATGATACTTGACATTGTAGACGGGGCGGCCCTAACTACAACTCAGTCCAGAGATAAAAGAGCAGATGCTGCAACCACAATAAAGGGTTTATATCTTGCAGGAGACACATGTAATGGGGAAGGCGCCGGAGGGGATATTGCCTTTAACTCTGCTAGAAGATGCGCCGAATATATTATAAAGAGTAGCTAAAAGCCCACTCTAAAAAGCGTCTTTCTCTTTTTTATTTTGGCTGGTTGAGGTTTCAAGAGTAAAAATTAGTTTTTCACATTTTAGTCTAACTTTTTTGAGTCATGTATGGTTTAAGTTCTCTGACCCAAGCTTCGTGGGCTGTATCAATATTTTCGTAGAGGAGTATATAGTCAAGGTACTTTAAGTGCTGTTTTATGCATTGTTTGACTATGTCATCTGGAATGTTATCAAATCCTTTTAGAATAAAGAGTGTTTTTAAAACTTCTAGTGGAGATTTCCAGTAACGTTCTAAGCAGATGACTTTGACATCGAAGATGGGGCGAAGTTTTATCTTAATATTATTTACAAGTCCGGCGGAGATGAAAACAGAATTGTTATGTTTCGCACCTTTTTCTTGAAGATTATTAACAATTTTTTCCTCCAAAAGTTTTGTGGTTTCTAACTCTTCTCTAAGTAGGGCACGCCACTCGTCTGGATTTATCTTTCCTGTTGCGCGTGATTTGAACTCCAGCAGAAGTTGCTGTTCAGCAAATCCCCTTAAACGTATGTGGTATTGGAAATCTTCGAATCCATAAATGTCAAAATCATGGTCGTGTCGGATTGAGGGTAATTTTTTGATTAGGGGTTCTAGCCTGTATCTTAAAGAGTTTGCAAAAGGATCTGATAATCCTGTCATACATATATAGTCGTTCCAAAGCTCCTCTTCACTTATAATTCCTAAGCGGTAAAGATTCAAACTTTCTCCAAGATTCTCTGGAAAACCCAAAAAGAGCGCGTCAAAGTCCATAGTTTCTAAAAGAATACTAGCGCGTTCAGTTGAGGATCTGAACCTGGAAGCTAGTATCAAGTTGATGCGTGGCAATGTTCACACCCCCATTTTCCCATTAGAATAGGATAGGGGGTTTATAGGGTTAATGTCTCATTTTTTTCAAGGGGCTATGTACTTAATGGAGCGTATATTTTCTTAAAAATTATGGTTTCTGTGAACCTAATAGTCTCTCCACTTCCTTCACTATTTTTGGAAGTATCTCTCCAGCTTTTCCTTCAATTAGATAATCAGAAACAATTCCGGTAAGTGGTGTGGGTTCCGCATTTATTTCAATTACTTTGGCGCCTTTAGTGTGATTAGATACTCTAGAATGGCCATAAAATCCGAAGAATCCCATACGGTAACCATCACGTTCCTTCGCAATTCGTGGCAACTCGGCGGCAGGATACACTACGGCAGATGTTCCAATCACTATCATGAGGTCGCAGTTTCTAGCTTCTTCAAGCGCCCTGTCCAGAGCATATCTGGGTATTGGCTCTTCAAACAAGACTGCATCAGGTTTTAGTATACCTCCACACTTATCACATCTGGGAGGGAGTTCTCCATTGCTGGCCTTTTCCATTGCCAACTCATGAGGGTAACGCTCTCCACAAGCTATACACACAACCCTTCGAAGATTACCATGAAATTCTATGACGTCGGTATTTCCAGCAGCTTGATGTAAACCATCCACATTTTGGGTTATAATACATCTCAGTTTACCTAATTCTTCAAGTCTGGCAAGTGCCAAATGGGCAGGGTTCGGTTTTGGTTGTGAGGATAGGAAAAATTTGCCCAACTCTAAAGACATTTTCCAGTACTTCGCCGGATCCGATAGGAATTTCGAATAAGTAAAATCGTCGGGATTATACTTTTTCCACAAACCGTCGGTGCCTCTGAAATCAGGTATTCCACTCTCCGTTGAGATACCCGCTCCAGTTAAGACCACAATTCTCTGGGAGTTGAGAATATCCTTCGCAGCCTTTTTTATTTCTTCCTCGCTATACACTTCTCTCCACTCCTTCATTTAAAATATATTTTGCTGAAGTATAATAATTTATTATTTCTTAAAAATTTGTCCAACCCAAGGGAATCCTGACTCTAGATTATTCAATTTCTTATTCAAAACGAGCTTTTATAACACTACTTTTCCAATTTAGAAACTTGAAATGAAAACTTCCGTCGAACCCTCATAAACGCGACTTTTTCGGGCTTAGCGTGATTAGATGGGTTCTGCGTGGAGGATTCTTGGACGGATAAAATACTTTCTCTCTTGTTTAAGGTGACAGAATGCAGCAATCATTCCCTTAACGCGACCCAGCACCGTCACCGTCCTAAAG